>NZ_JAFBCT010000001.1:2753813-3059792 GCF_016907835.1 Agromyces cerinus
GCGCCGTTCTCACCGACGAGGCCGTGCACCTCGCCGGCGTGGAGTGTGAGCCCGACCCCGCGCAGCACCGTGACGCCGAAGAACGACTTCTCGAGGCCCGTCGCGACGAGCACCGGCTCGCCGTCGAGCACTGCGCTGCGATCGGTCCGCGCCTGCGGCTGTTCCGCGGTCATGACGCCACCTCCACCCAACTGCCGCTCGCCGCTGAGGCGAGCACTGCTTCCGTCACGCGCACCGCGCGAAGTCCATCGTCGAATCGAGGCAGCCCCTCGGGCGCCGCGCCCCCGATCGCCGCGTAGGCGTCGGCGATGAAGGCGTTGAAGGCGTCCTGGTAGCCCATCGGGTGGCCCGCAGGCACGAGCGACAGTCGGGCCGCATCGGGGGCGAGCCGCGCCGGGTCGCGTTCGATGACGCTCGAGGCGTCGGTACGACCGAGCCAGAGGGTGTCGGGGCGCTCCTGCTCGAAACGCACGCTCGCATCGGTGCCGGCGAGCTCGATCGTGAGGCCGTTCTTGTGACCGGGTGCGACCTGTGACACGAGGAGGGTGCCGACGGCACCCGATGCCAGCTCGACGACGACGGCGACGAGGTCTTCGGTCGCGATGTCGTCGTGCATGGCGCGTGCCTCGTAGACCGTGCTCGTCTTCGCGCTCAGCCGGGTGATGCGCTCGCCCGCGACGAACTCGAGCAGGTCGACCAGGTGCGAGCCGATGTCGGCGAACGCGCGTGATGGGCCGCCGAGCGCGGCGTCGACGCGCCAGTCGTCGTCGTGCGGCGCCGCGAGCCAGTCCTGCAGGTAGCTGCCCTGCACGCTGAGGAGACGACCGGTCTCGCCGCGGGCGATGCGAGCCCTGGCCTCGCGTGCCATCGGGTGGAAGCGGTAGACGAACGGCACGGCGGCCACGAGACCGCGTTCGTCGGCCAGCGCCGCGAGCGCCGCGGCATCCGTCGCGGTGGTCGCGAGCGGCTTCTCGCAGATCACGTGCTTGCCGGCCTCGAGCGCCGCCAGTGCGAAGGCGGCGTGCGTCGCGTTCGGCGTGCACACGTGCACCACGTCGATGTCGGGATCGGCGAGCAGTTCGTCGAACGAGGCGAAGGCCGTGGCGAATCCGAGGCGCTGCGCCGCGTCGCGAGCACGATCGGCGGAGGAGGATGCACCGCCGATCAGCTCGGCCCGGGCGGCGCGAGCGGCCCGGGAGTGCACGGTGGCCATGAACCCGCCACCGACGAAGCCGGCACGGATCGTGCGGGCTGGGGCGGTGACGTCCGTTGTCATGGTCGACATGCTGACACACCTCAGCCACCTTTTGCTAGTCCTTCGTCAAAAGTTGCCGGAGTCGTTACACCTTCGAGATACGCCAACAAGACAAGGTGGTGTGCTTTACTCAGTGGATGGTCGACATCAGCCGAGGTTCGGCACTCGGTTCTTCAGGTGCGAGCGAGCTCTTCCAGCTGCTCCGCGACGGGGCGCCGCGTACGCGCGCCTCGCTCGCCGCGAGCACCGGCCTCGCCCGCTCGACCATCGCCGCACGGGTCGACGAGCTCATGGAACTCGGGCTGGTCTCCCCCGTGGCCGACGCCGCATCGACCGGCGGCAGGCCGCCGTCGCAGTTCGCCCTGAACCCCGGCGCGAGGATCGTGCTCGCCGCCGACCTCGGCGCCTCGCACGCGAACGTCGCAGTGACCGACCTCGCCGGCACCGTGCTCGCCGAACACGGCGAACCACTCGACATCGCCAAGGGCCCCGAGGCCGTGCTCGGCTGGATGGTCGACGCCGGCCTCGCCCTCATCGACGGACTCGGCCGCGACCGGCACGAACTCGCCGCCATCGGCGTCGGCGTTCCCGGCCCGGTCGAGCACTCCACGGGTCGACCGGTCAACCCGCCGATCATGCCCGGCTGGGACCGCTACGACGTGCCGGGCTGGGTGCAGCAGCACCTCGAAGTGCCCGTGCTCGTCGACAACGACGTGAACATCATGGCTCTCGGCGAGCGCGCCCTGGCGTGGCCCCAGGTCGAGCACCTCATGTTCGTGAAGGTCGCCACGGGCATCGGCTCCGGCATCATCTCCGGCGGTCTGCTGCAGCGCGGCGCGCAGGGCATCGCCGGCGACATCGGCCACGTTCGGGTGGCGCGCGGCAGCGACGTGCCCTGCCACTGCGGCAACCGCGGATGCCTCGAGGCACTGGCCTCCGGCCCCGCCATCGCCCGGGCGCTGCGCGAACAGGGCATCGAGGCCCACACGGGCAACGACGTCGTCGAGCTCGTCAAGCACGGCGACATCGACGCCATCCAGGCCGTGCGCCAGGCGGGCCGCGACATCGGCGAGGTGCTGACCGCCTGCGTCAGCCTCGTGAACCCCTCGGTCGTCGCCATCGGCGGCTCGATGGCGCGCGCCGGCGAACACCTCATCGCCGGCGTGCGCGAGGTCGTCTACATGCGGTCGATGCCGCTGGCCACCGAGCACCTCGTCATCGCGGCGTCCGCCGCCGGCGAGAACGCCGCGGTGCTCGGTGCGAGCATGCTCGCGATCCACCACGTGCTCTCCCCCGAGGGCATCGACGCACTCGCGGCGCGCTGACCGGCCGAGCGCGCACACGCGTGTCCGCCTCGTCTCGCTGACAGGCCGGAGGGGTACGCTCGGAGGGTGCCCGACACCCCCTTCGCCCTCTTCGATCTCGAGGGCGCGGCGACGGCGGTCGCGGTCGACGAGCGCCCGCGGCATCCGTGCCATTCGCGTGTCGTCGCCGATTCGAGCGATCGGGTCGCCTGGCTCAGGGCGCGCTCGCGCGGCATCACCGCGACGGACGCCGCCAAGCTCGCCTCCTTCGCCTCGGTGCGCTCCGCGGCGTGGGAGAAGCGCAATGGCAGCTCCTTCGGCGGAAGCCGGTACACCGATCACGGCAAGGAGCGCGAGCCCGTCATCGCCGAGTGGGTGCGGCGCGCGCACGGCATCGAGCCGTCGAGCCTGCTCTTCCACGCCGAGTTCGAGCGCCGTCACCTCGCCACGCCCGACGGGCTGCGGGTCACGCCGACCGGCGCGCTCGAGCTCTGCGAGATCAAGACCACCTCGCGCGCCTGGCGCGGCATCCCCCGCGGCTATCTCCGGCAGGTCTGGTGGCAGCAGTACGTGCTCGGCGCCGAACGCACCCTCGTGGTGTGGGAGCAGCACGACGATTTCGTTCCCATTCGCGACGAGCCCGAGTACCGTTGGGTCGATCGCGATGACGACCAGATCGCGATCCTCGTGAGACTGGCCGACGAGCTCATCGCAGAGCTCGGCGGGCGTCGCACGTGACACGCGTGATCGTTCGCACGCCGCTCCACCGCGCACGCGCCCTGCATTCCCCACTGCCGGGAGGTTCCCCCCGATGACGACCGTTCTCCTGCACGGCCTCGGCGCCGATCGGCGCCAGCCGCTCGACCTCTTCACGCCCGCGGTGCATGCCGTGGTCGGCCCCGACGAGCTCATCATCGCGCCCGACATCCGCGCCCACGGCGGGTTCCTCACGGTCGGCGAGCCGGCGGACTTCCGCTTCGACCGGCTGGCGGCCGAGGTCGCCGCGTCGGTGCGCGAGGCGATCGACGACGCGGGCGAGCCCGCGCCGGAGGCATCCGCTCCCCTGACGATCATGGGCATCTCGCTCGGCGCCGCGCTCGCGCTGCGGATCGCCCTCGACGGCCTCCTGCCCATCGAGCGCGCGGTGTTCGTGCGCCCGTCGTTCAGCGACCAGTCGCTGCCCGAACACCTGCGGGTCTTCCCGGTCATCGGTCAGATCCTCGCCGACGCCGGGCCGGCCGGCGTCGACGAGTTCCGCGAGCGCGCGATCTTCCAGCACGTCGTGTCGGTGTCGCCGGCCGGCGGGCGCGGCCTGTTGTCGCAGTTCACCGCCCCCGACGCCGCACGCCGGGCGATGCGACTCGTCGAGATCCCGCGCAACCGCGCGTTCCGCGACGACGCCGAGCTGGCCGGGCTCGAGCCCCGAGGCATCCGCTCGCTCGTCATCGGGGCGCCGCGCGACCCCGTGCACCCCTACGCGCTCGCCGAGCGTTGGGCGACCGGCCTCCGGGCGCCGCTCGTCGAACTCCCCGCCCGCGACGACGGCCTGCCGGTGCAGACGGCCCTGCTGCGCGAGGGCATCGCGCGCTGGCTGGCGCACACCCGCGCCTGACGCGGCGCGGCACGTTCGGGTCAGCCCGTGACCGAGGCGTCCTCCACCGCGGGCTCCGCTGCGGGCTCCGCGGCCGCGGGGCGGTACGGCCACGCCCACCGGCTGATGCCCAGGATGCCCGCGCCGACCAGCAGGATGAAGGCGGCGATCGCGATGACGTAGACCGTGACCCCGTCGTAGCCGACGCCCGGTGAGATGTTCGGGTCGAGGAACGGGTAGGGGTACCAGCCGACGATGACGCCGCGGAGCATCGTGTAGACCACCCAGACGATCGGGAAGATCGCGATGGTCCAGATGCGCCTCCACGCGATCGTGCGGCGGCCCGGGGCGAGGACCCAGTCGAGCACCACGTAGAGCGGCGCCCAGACGTGCAGGATCTCGTTCGACCATGGCAGGGTCGTCGCCTGGTCGAGGGAGATGTCGCGCAGCAGCAGGTTGTAGACGACGAACGTCGTCGCCATGTACGTCACGACCGAGGCACGCGTGAGGTTGTACCAGTCGGGGTCGCGCGACGACCGGAACGCGTACCAGGCTCCGATGAGCAGCACGATCGCCGAGAGCGCGTTCGACAGGATCGTGAAGAAGCTCAGGAAGTTGATGACGAAGAGCGCCGGATCGGGCACCATCGACAGGCTCTTCGCGAACTGCGCGACGATCGCGATGACGATGCCCGCCGCCGCCGCGACCCTGATGAAGCCCCAGACCGTTCGCATTCGCTCTCCCCGTGTTGCGTCATGCCACCGGCCAACCGACGGTCGGTGCGATCATAGCGAGGACGGATACGGTACGAGGGGCAATCTCGGGAGGGTGTGTCGATGCGAGCATTGGTGATCGATCAGACGGGCGGACCGGAGGAACTCCACATCGCCGAGGTGCCCGACCCGATCCGCATCAGCGACGAGGTGGTCGTGCGGGTCGTCGCGGCCGCGGTGAACCCGATCGATGCGAAGACCCGCGCGGGGCGCGGCGTCTCCCGCGCCATTCCCGCCTACCCCGCCGTGCTCGGAGCCGACTTCGCGGGTGTGGTCGAGTCGGTGCCGTACTCGGCGCACCCGCTCCAGCCCGGCGACCGGGTCTACGGCATGGGCCGGGTTCCGAGGCTCGGCGGCAGCTACGCCGAACTCATCTCGGTGAGCTCGATGAGCGTCACCCGCATGCCGGCGACCCTCTCGTTCGCCGAGGCCGCGGCGGTGCCGCTCGCCGCGCTGACCGCGTGGGGGGCGGTCGTCGACACGGCGCGCGTGCACGACGGGCAGCGCGTGCTGATCCACGCGGGGGCCGGCGGCGTCGGCCACTTCGCGGTGCAGTTCGCGGCGTACTTCGGTGCGGTCGTGACCGCCACGGGTTCCGCGCGCAACGCCGACTTCCTGCGCGACCTCGGCGCGCGACGCGTCATCGACTACGCGGCCGAGCGGTTCGAAGACATCGCCACCGATCAGGACGTGGTGATCGACCTGATCGGCAACGTCGCGGATGACACGGGCACCCGTTCGCTCGATGCGCTCCGCCAGGGCGGGCTGATCGTGACGGTGCCCACGGGCGCCTGGCCGACCATGGCCGAGGAGGCCGCGGCACGGGGCATCCGCTCGACCGGCTACTCGGTCGCGCCCGACGCCCGGATCCTCTCGGTGATCACCCGACTGATCGACGACGGAGCCGTGCGCGTGCACGTCGCCCGCGAGTTCCCGCTCGAGGAGGGCGCCGAGGCGCATCGCCTGCTCGAGGCCGGGCATGTGCGCGGCAAGATCGTGCTGCGGGTCATGCCCGACCCCGCCTGAGCGCGTCAGCCGGGCGGTCAGCCGGCGCGCGCGTCGAGCAGTGCGCTGCCGAGCTCGCTCCTGAGGTAGAGCACGCTGTGCCCGTAGCGGGTCGAGACGAGGAGTCCGGCGTCGCGGAGCGCTCGCAGGTGCTGGTTGACCGCCGACGGCGTGACGCCGAAGCGAACGCCGAGCTCGGTCGACGAGGCGGGGTCGCCGAGCGCGGAGAGCAGGCTCGCCCGCGTCTCTCCGAGGATGGCGGCGACCGCGGCCGGGTTGGCCACGCGCTCGTTCTCCCAGAGCGCGCCCTGACCGCGCGCCGGGTACATGATCATCGGCGGCCCGTCGCCGACGGGGGCCGAGCCGCGGCGGGTGAACATCGTCGGCACGAGGGTGAGCCCGAGCCCGTCGATCGGTTGCACCCGATCGACGGGGTCGCGCAGTCGCACCGAGACGACACCGCCGTCGTAGTCGACCGTCGACGAGATGCCGTTCAGCATCGTCGACAGCCCGCTCTGCGCGATCTGGCGGCCGCGATGCACGACGTCGGCCTCGAGCACGGCGCGCATGCGCGGCCAGTACGGGGCGAAGGACACGTCCCAGAGCTCCTGGAGCGCTCGCACGATGCGGAGGACGGCGACCCGGGGCGACCCCTCGAACACCGCGGGCACGTGGCCGTGCACCGCGACGAGGTCGCCGATGAACGTGTCGGCCGGAGTCGCGAGCAGCCCTTCGAATTCGTCGTCGAGCTTCGTGAGCGGTGATTCGGGGCGGGGGTTCAGGAAGTCGGGGGTCCAGAGCCGCTCGTCGATGAGGCCGCGCAGCGCCTCGGTGTCGAGGTCGGCCCGCGCCGCCTCGGTGCGGCGAAGCCAGGGCAGCTGCAACGGGAACCTCGACGGGTCGTCGATCGCACGCAGCGACAGCCCGAGTTCGCAGAGCGGCGAGATGCCGAAGCGCACGGCCGCGACGTCGCCCTCGTTGAGCACGTATCGCAACATGTAGCGAAACGCTACATCAATTTCGCCCACCCGACGGATCTGACAGAACTGTACGAGTGAGCCCTACCTCTCCCGCGACACCTGACACCGGAACCGTGCCGACGATCGACCCCGAGCACTCGGGCAAGCCGTCGCTCATCGCCCGCCTCGCGGCATCCGTCGAGGACCCGGTGCTGCGCATCCTCGTCGGCGCGACCCTGATCTCGCGCGTCGGGCGCGGCATCTTCCTGACCGTCACGGTGCTCTACTTCACCTTCATCGTCGGCCTCGCACCGCACGAGGTCGCCATCGTGCTCTCGGCCGCGAGCGCGGCCGGCGTGATCGCGGCCTTCGGCGGCGGCTGGCTCGCCGACCGATTCAGCTCCAAGCGCCTGCTCATCGCCTTCACCGCGATCGAGGGCGTCGCGCTCATCACCTACGTCTTCGCGGGCGACTTCGTCACGGCGCTCGTGATCGCCATCGTCTGCGGTCTCTTCGAGCAGGGCGCGAACTCGACCCGCTCGGCGATCATCGCCCGAGCCTTCATCGGTGAGAGCCGGGTGCACGCACGTGCGGTGCTCCGCACCGTCACGAACCTCGCCATCGCCGCCGGCTCGGGGCTCGGCGCGCTCGCCCTCGCGATCGGCACCGCCGAGGCCTACCGCGCGCTCATCGCCGGCGCGGGCGTGCTCTACCTGCTCGGTCTCATCCAGCTCGTGCGCCTGCCGTCGCGGGTCGACGCACCCGCCCGCAAGCCGGTCGCCCCCGTGACGACCGCGACCGGCTCATTCGACGCCGGAGCAAGCGCCGAGGCCGCCGCTGCCGAACGGCGCGCATGGCGCCGACACTCGCCGTGGCGCGACCCCCGCTACCTCGTGCTCACCGCGCTCAGCGCGATCTTCGGCATGCAGTTCGGCGTCGCAGAGCTCGGCGTGCCGCTCTGGATCGCCCGCGAGACCGCGGCGCCCGAGGCCGTCGTGGCAGCGCTCCTCATCCTCAACACGATCATCGTCGTGATCTTCCAGGTCCCGCTCTCGCGGGGCACGCACGACCTGCGCGTCGCCGCTCGCGTGTCGGGCATCGCCGCCTGGCTCATGGCGGCCGCATGCCTCGTGTACGCGTCGGCGGCCGGGCTCCCGATCGGCTTCGCGATCACCGTGCTCGTCATCGCCGCGATCGTGCACGCCTTCGCCGAGGTGCTCTCGCAGGCAGGCGGCTGGGGCCTCAGCTTCGAGCTCGCCGACCCCGTGCAGGCCGGCAGCTACCAGGGCGTGTTCGGCATGGGCTACACGGTGGGCGCCCTCGCGGCTCCGCTCGTCGTCAACGCCACGGCGATCTCGCAGGGGTTCTCGGGGTGGGTCGTGCTCGCGGCGATCTTCCTCGCCTCGGGGCTCGGCACGTGGTGGCTCGCGCGGCGAGCCGCCCGAACCGCAGAAACCGCCGCCACGACGGTCGCCGCCTCGTAGACGACGCACGGATGCATCCGGTGCTATCCGTGCCCGCTACGGCGCGACGAGCGGATGTTCCATCACCCAGTCGTCCTCGACGCGGCCGCCGACCACGAAGTGCTTGTCGCCGACCTTCGCGAACCCGTGGCGCTCGTAGAACGCGATCGCCCGGGCGTTCTCCTCGTTGACGCCGAGCCACACCGTCGCCGCCCCGGCTGCGCGTGCCGCGTCGAGCGACGCCCGCATGAGCGCGGCACCGGCGCCCGTGCCGTGCGACTCGGCGAGCACGTAGACCTTGCTGAGCTCGATCGCCGGCCGTGCCGTGACCGCGCTCGCGGCATCTGGGTCGCCCGGCTCGCCGCCGATGAGCATCGTGTAGCCGAGGAGGCGAGGGTGCCCGGAAGCCTCGGCAGGGTCGGCCGGCGCCTCCGCCACGAGCAGGATGCGGTCGGGGTCGGCGAGGTACCCCTCGAAGTGCTCCACCCCGAAGTTGCGCGCGATGAAGTCGGCGATCGCCTCGGGCGTCGTGTGCGGCGGGCAGGCGAGCGGGAAGGTCGCGGCGGCGAGCGACGCGAGCGCGGCGGCATCCGTCATGGTTGCGGGTCGGATGCGAACGGCAGAGGCGGTCGACTGGGTCACGAGCACCGATTCTGGCAGACGCTTCGGGCACGACGAAGGGGCCGCCCCGACCGCGGCACCTCCGGGATCGCCGGATGCGGTCGGGGCGGCCCCTTCGGGCCTGATCTCAGAGGAAGCTCAGTACGACGGAGCCGCCCGGCGTGGGTGCCCCGGCGTACTCTCCCTCAGAGGAAGCGCGCGTAGGCGCCGACGGTGAGGAAGGTCGGGAACTCGGGTTCGAGCGCGACGCTGCGGAACACCGAGATCGCGTCGTCGAACCGGTCGCCCTCGAAGCGCGGCAGCGCGGCGACGGCTTCGGCCATGAGCCGCACGATCGAGGTCTGGTCGATGCGCGTCCCCTCGGCCGTGACCGTGTTCTCGTTCAGCCACTGCCAGATCTGCGAGCGCGAGATCTCGGCCGTCGCGGCATCCTCCATGAGGTTGTCGATCGCCGCGGCGCCCGTGCCGCGCAGCCACGACTCGATGTAGCGGATCGCGATCGAGACGTTGTCGCGCACGCCGCCCTCGGTGACCTCGCCGCCGATCGACGGGATGTCGAGCAGCTCGGCCGCCGTCACGTGCACGTCATCGCGCAACCGGTCGACCTGGTTCGGCCGGTCGCCGAGCACGGCGTCGAACTCCGCCCTCGCCGTGGGGATCAGGTCGGGGTGCGCCACCCACGTGCCGTCGAAGCCGTCGCCGGCCTCGCGGCGCTTGTCGGCCGTGACCGCGGCGAGCGCGCGCTCGGTCACCTCGGGGTCGCGGCGGTTCGGGATGAACGCGCTCATGCCGCCGATGGCATGCGCCCCGCGCTTGTGGCACGTGGCGACGAGCAGCTCGGTGTACGCCCGCATGAACGGCACCGTCATCGTGATCGCCTTGCGGTCGGGCATGACCCAGCGGCGGCCGCGCGAACGGAAGGTCTTCACGATCGAGAAGATGTAGTCCCAGCGCCCGGCGTTCAGCCCGGCGCAGTGGTCGCGGAGCTCGTAGAGGATCTCGTCCATCTGGAACGCGGCCTGGATCGTCTCGATGAGCACCGTCGCGCGCACCGTGCCCTGCGGGATGCCGAGCCGGTTCTGCGCGTAGACGAAGATGTCGTTCCAGAGCTTCGCCTCGCGGTGCGACTCGAGCTTCGGCAGGTAGAAGTACGGTCCGCGGCCGGCGGCGATGAGCGCCTGCGCGTTGTGGAAGAAGTACAGGCCGAAGTCGACGAGCGAACCCGAGGCGTGCATCGCGCGCCCCGCGCGGTCGTGGAACTTCAGGTGCTTCTCGACGAGGTGCCAGCCGCGCGGGCGCATCACGATCGTCGGCGTCTGCTCGGCAGTGACGCGGTACTGCTTGCCCTCAGGACTCGTGTACTCGAGACGGTCGCGCAGCGCGTCGAAGAGGCTCAGCTGACCCTCGATGACGTTCCCCCAGGTGGGGCTCGTGGCATCCTCCTGGTCGGCGAGCCAGACCTTCGCGCCCGAGTTCAGCGCGTTGATCGCCATCTTGCGGTCGGTCGGGCCGGTGATCTCGACCCGGCGGTCCTCGAGGCCCGGGCCGGCACCGGCGACGCGCCAGTCGGCGTTGTTCCGGATCGACTCGGTCTCGGGCAGGAACTTCGGGTCGCGGCCGTTCGCCGCGTCGACGCGGGTCTGCAGGCGCACGGCGAGCAGCTCGTGCCGGGTGCCGGCGAAGCGGTCGTGCAGTTCGGCGAGGAACGCGAGCGCGTCGGGCGTCAGGATCTCGTCGTACCGTTCACCGAGCGGGGCGGTGATCTCGATGCGCGGTTCGACGGTCTGGAAGCTGCCGGTGGCGCGCTTCGGTTCCGGGCGGCGAGCGGATGCGGCATCCGTTCGCTCTCGTTCGAGCGTCATGCTGGGTGTGGTGTTCATGGTCGTTGCTCCTCTGAGTTCGATGCCCGTGAGCGGGTCAGTGGTTGAACTGTTCTTCCTCGGTCGATCCGACGAGGGCGAGGGTTGCGCTGTTGGGGTTCAGCGCGGTGGCGATCTGGTCGAAGTAGCCGGTGCCCACCTCGCGCTGGTGGCGCGTGGCGGTGTAGCCGGATGCCTCCGAGGCGAATTCCGCCTCCTGGAGCTCGACGTATGCCGACATGTGACGCTCGTTGTAGTCCTTGGCGAGCGTGAACATGCCGTGGTTGAGGGAGTGGAAGCCCGCGAGGGTGATGAACTGGAACGCGTAGCCCATCGACGCGAGTTCGCGCTGGAACTTCGCGATCTGGTCGTCGTCGAGGTGGCGCTTCCAGTTGAACGAGGGCGAGCAGTTGTAGCTCAGGCGCTTGCCCGGGAACTTCGCGTGCACGGCCTCGGCGAAGCGGCGGGCCAGGTCGAGGTCGGGCTCGGCCGACTCGACCCAGAGCAGGTCGGCGTACTCGGCGTAGGCGAGGCCGCGGGCGATGACCGGCTCGATGCCGTTCTGCACCTCGTAGAAGCCTTCGGCCGTGCGCTCGCCCGTGACGAACTGCTTGTCACGGTCGTCGTGGTCGCTCGTGAGCAGGGTCGCCGCGAGGGCGTCGGTGCGGGCGATGATGATCGACGGCACGCCGGCGACATCCGATGCCAGACGCGCTGCGTTGATCGTGCGGATGTGCTGCGACGTCGGCACGAGCACCTTGCCGCCCATGTGGCCGCACTTCTTCTCGCTCGCGAGCTGGTCCTCCCAGTGCACACCGGCCGCACCGGCCTCGATCATCTGGTGCATGAGCTCGTAGGCGTTCAGCGGGCCGCCGAAGCCGGCCTCGGCGTCGGCGACGATGGGGGCCATCCAGTCGCGGTCGTCGGTTCCCTGCTCGATCTGGCCGGCGCGGAGCAGCGCGTTGTTGATGCGGCGCACGACGGCCGGCACCGAGTTCGCGGGGTAGAGCGACTGGTCGGGGTAGGTCTGGCCGCTCAGGTTGGCGTCGGCGGCGACCTGCCAGCCGCTCAGGTAGATGGCCTTGAGGCCGGCGCGCACCTGCTGCACGGCCTGGTTGCCGGTGAGGGCGCCGAGCGCGGCCGACCACTGCGGGTCCTCCTGCGGGGCGAACGCCGTGCCGGTGTTCTGCTGGATGTCCTGCCAGAGCTTCTCGGCGCCGCGCTTGGCGAGCGTGCGCTCCTCGCGGACCGGGCCGCGGAGCGCGATGACGTCTTCAGCGGTGTAGTCGCGGCTGATGTCGTCCCACCGCGGGTTCGCGTCCCACTCGAGCTGCAGCTCGGCCGCGGTCTGGGTCTGGTCGCCGGGGCGGTTGGTGCTCATGGTGTTGCTCCTTCGGTGCAGCGGGCGGATGCTTCGTGGTGCTCCGTTCGGCGTCTGCTTCGGCGCCGTCGGGGTGGCTGTGCATCCACTCTGCGCTCGCTCGGAGGGGGCCACCCCACGATTCGGGGGGTGAACTTTCGGGGTTCTTCTGCGCGCCAGAAGTTCCCGCGCTCAGCGCGGGCCCCGTGCCTCCGCTCACCCGCGCTCCGCCGCCTCGCCGAGAGGACGCATGTCGTCGGAACGGCCAGCGTCATTCCGACAACACGCGTCCTCTCGGTCAAGCGGGACGGCGGGTCAGCCGCGCCAGCCACGGTCGCGCAATGCTCGCTCGGTACGGGCGACGATCTCGGCGCGCGAAATCTGCTTCGTGATGCGGATGACCCGCCAGTCGGCTTCGGCGAGATCGTTCAACCTCGAGACATCCGTCGCCCACTGCGCTGTATCGAAGAGATGCTGCTCCCCGTCGTACTCGACGAGCACCCGGTACGCGCGGAAGACGAGATCGCCGCGGGTGCGCCGACCTGACCTCAGCACGATGAGGCCGTTCGGCTCGGGCTCGGGCAGGCCGGCACGCACGAGCATCAATCGCACGAACGTCTCGCGGCGCGAGTAGACGTTCGCGCGCATCTCCGCCCGTGCCAGACGAAGTCGGGTCGCCCCGCGGCGCCGACCGTGGCGTGCGATCGTTGCATCGATCTGGTCGGTCGTGGCGAGCGGCCGTGGCAGGCCGAGCAGTCGCTCGCCCGCCGCTATGAGGTCATCGAGCGAGAGCACGTCGGCCAGCTCGCACCATGCGTCGGCCGGCGCCGTCATGAACGCTCCCGGTACTCCGGGGGCAGCGACGAGGTTCGGGTTCAGTCTGGTGCTCCTGCCGATCACGCCCCTCCTCCGAGGCGCTCGCGCGCCCTCGAGCGCGGTCACCTCGACCCTGCCGTCTCGCTCGATCGCGGCAGGAAGCGGAAGTCCGCACAGCACCGCGGCGGTCCGCCCCGAGAACACGTGACCCGTCGGCATGATCGCTGCGTACGCACGACATCGCCCCAGGAATGTGTCGGTAGCTCGCCGCGACGCGCGAACGCCGTGGAACGGCGCGACGAGCTCGATGGATCGCACTCGGCGTGCCGTCACCCCGGCGTCGAGGGCGGCGCGAACCGTGAAGGGGGCGGCCGCCATCGAATGGGGAAGCGGGGTCGGCGGACGCATATGCACATCGTGCGCACGTGTTTCGCGGCAGCGCCCTCCAGACGCCCGAACTGTGGACGTCCCGACGTGCTGCCGTGCTGGGGAGGCAGCATCACCCGCTCTCGCCCGGCACGAGCGGACGCGTCTTGTCGCTATGAGCAGGAAGTTGCGACAATTTGCGTCGTTTCGGTGCGGTGACAGGGGCGGTGGGAGGTTGGGGAGGTGGGAGGTTTGGGGAGGGGTGAGGAGGCTGGGCGAGGAGGTTAGGGGTGGTGAAGGCGGGCCGCGCTCAGCGCGTCAGCGCGGGAAGCGCACCACCGCGCGGAGGCCCCCGCCGACCCGCGGCGCGAGGTCGAGCTCGGCGTCATGGCGGGCGACGATCGCCGCCACGATCGAGAGACCGAGTCCGCGGCCCCGATCGGATGCATCGCGCGTGCGCCCGCCGCCCCTCGCGAACGGCGCCGTCAGGGTCGCGACGGTCGGGGCGTCGAGTTCGGCCCCGCTGTTCTCGACCTCGAGGGTCGGCACCGGCGCCGAGGCATCCGTCGTCACCGTCACGAAGCCGCCGGGCTCGTTGTGGCGGATCGCGTTCTGCACGAGGTTCACGACGAGCTGGCGCAGCAGCACCTCGTCGCCCTCGACGAGCACCGGCGCAGCCGACGCCGACGCAGACGCCGTCAAGCGCACCCCCGCCTCCTCGGCCTCGACACGCGACTCATCGACGACGGATGCCGCGACCGCGGCGAGGTCCACGGGGCCGAACGCGCCGGCATCCGTCGACTCGAGCTCCGAGAGGTCGAGCAGCGCCTCGACGGTCGCGATGCTGCGCTCGTTCATCTCCCGCAGCCGTTCGAGCAGTTGCGCGTCGCCGGCAGCCTGCGAGCTCAGCGCCACGTCGAGCATCGTGCGCGTCGTGGCGAGCGGCGTGCGCAGCTCGTGCGAGGCGTTCGCCGCGAATCGTCGGTCGGCATTGGCCGAACGTTCGAGCGAGTCGAGCATGCCGTCGAAGGTGTCGGCGAGATCGGTGATCTCGTCGCGCGGTCCGGCGAGCGCGATGCGGTGGTCGAGGTGGCCGCGCGCAGCTCGATGCGCGGCCTCGTTGACCTCCTGCAGCGGGCGGAGCATGCGACCGGCGACGAACCAGCCCGCCCATGCGCCGCCCGCGGCGAGCAGCGCGAGCGCCCCGACCGACACCCAGAGCAGCAGCTGCAGGATGTCGGAACGCGAACTCACGACCACGGCCGCCTCGCTCGCCGTCGAAGCGAGCAGCCCGGGGTCGTAGGCGACCTCCGGGGCATCGGACGGGAGTGTCGACTGAGCGGGCGTCGCATCGGTGGGGGTCGCCTCGATCGCCGTCGTCGTCGTGGCGGCCGGCTCGGCGAACTCGTAGCTCGGCACGAGGCCGATGACGAACGCGATGATCGCGAGCAGCACGGCGCCGGCGACGGTCAGCAGCACCGCGTACGTCACCGCGAGACGCGCTCGCACGGTGAGCCGGTAGGTGCGGGGCACGGATGCCGCGGGCTCAGTCATCGGCCACATCGATCGCGTATCCCGAGCCCGGCACGGTGCGGATCATCCACGGCTCGCCGAGCTTGCGCCGGAGCGTCGAGATCGTCACCTTCACCGAGTTCGTGAACGGGTTGGCGTTCTCGTCCCACGCCTTCTCGAGCAGGGTCTCGGCACTCACGACTCCCCCGCCGGCGCGCATGAGCACCTCGAGCACCGAGAACTCCTTCCGGGTCAGTTGCACGAACCTCCCGTCGCGGAGGACCTCGCGGCGGAACGGATCGAGCACGACGCCGGCGGCCTCGAGCTGCGGCGGCAATGCGGTGAACCGGCGCCGGCCGAGCGCCCGCACGCGTGCCACGAGCTCGGGGAACTCGAACGGCTTCGCGAGGTAGTCGTCGGCGCCGAGCTCGAAGCCGCCGACCTTGTCTCCGAGCCTCCGGGCGGCGGTGAGCATGAGGATGGCGGGCCGTTCCTCGCGGGCGGCGAGGATGCGGCAGACCTCGTCCCCGTGCATGCCCGGCAGGTCTCGGTCGAGCAGCACGACGTCGTAGTCGTTGACGTCGATGCTGAAGAGGGCGGCCTCGCCGTCGGCGGCGACATCCGCTGCGATCGCCTCGAGTGCGAGCCCGGCACGCACGGCCTCGGCGAGGTACGGCTCGTCCTCAACGACCAGCACGCGCATGTCCCACTCCGTTCGATTGCAGCATCCGAGTCTCCCAGTCAATCCCGTCGACCGTAAGGAAATCGTCAACTCTCCGCTTTACCCCACAGCAACCGCGCTGGGAGTGAGCTGGGTCCTGCGCCCATCACGGCGCGATCGAAAGGACTCACCCATGACCTCACGAACCTCTCGCGGCGCCCGCACCGGGCTCGCCCTCGCCGGCATCGGCCTGCTCCTGGCATTGACCGCCTGCGCCCCGAACGGAGGAGACTCCGCCGAACTGAAGTCGGGCGACTCGGATGCCGCTTACGAGGAGTGGTCGACCGAATTCACCTCCTGCATGAAGGACGAGGGCATCGACATCGGGATGGCGACCGGCGCCGACGGCTCCTCGAGCAGCGGCGGGACGAGCGACTCGAGCGCAGCCGTCGACCCCGACGAGATCGACCTCGATGCGATGGCGGCAGCCGAGCGCACCTGCTTCGACAAGGTGGGCGATCCGCCCCCGGTGCCGGGCCAGCCCGACCAGGAGGAGATGAACGAGGCCTCGCTTCGCTTCTCCGCGTGCCTGCGCGAACGCGGCTACGACTTCGACGACCCGGAGATCTCGCCCGATGGCGCGGCCGGCATGACGGAGGCGATGTCGGCTGACGAGATCGACCCGGTCGACGCCGACGAGTGCGGCAAGCAGGCCGACTTCCCGACGATGGACGAGGAATGACCGAGCAGCACGCGCCGGCGGAGGACCAGATGACGGATGCCGCGGCGGCCCAGCCCGCCCGTCGGCGCCGCCGCACCCCGTGGGTGATCGCCGGCGCCTGCGTCGCCGTGATCGGCATCGCCGGCGCGGTGCTCGCGGTGACACTGCCGGCATCCTCGAAGGACGACGGCGACGCGGCGAACGCGGCCGCAGACGTCTCGACGACCCCGGTCACCCGCGGCGACCTCACCGAGCGGGTGCGGCTGAACGGGCGACTCGGTTACGGCACCGCGCAGGAGCTCGGCACGAGCCTCGCCGGCACGATCACCTGGCTGCCCGACACCGGTGCCGTGCTCGACCGCGGCGCAACCATGTTCCGCGTCGACGACGCCCCGGTCGTGCTCCTCATCGGTGCGCTGCCGATGTGGCGTGAGTTCGCCGAGGGCATGGACGACGGCCCCGACGTGCTGCAGCTCGAGCAGAACCTCGCCGCGCTCGGCTTCTTCGAACGAGAGCCCGACGAGGAGTTCGCCGGCTCGACGGCCTACGCCATCGAGCGCTGGCAGGAATCGCTCGGCCTCGAGGAGACCGGCGCGATCGAGCCCGGCCGCATCGTGTTCGCTCCTGCCGCGGTGCGCGTCGCCCAGCACAAGGCGCAGATCGGCGGCGGTGCCGGGGCATCCGTCATCGCGGTCTCGGACACGGTGAAGCGCGTGACCGCGTTCATCGCACCGAACCTCGAGCCGATCGCCCCGGTCGGCA
The DNA here is from genome assembly GCF_016907835.1 of Agromyces cerinus. NCBI lineage: Bacteria > Bacillati > Actinomycetota > Actinomycetes > Micrococcales > Microbacteriaceae > Agromyces > Agromyces cerinus. The sequence continues at coordinate 2,770,842 of NZ_JAFBCT010000001.1, forward strand.
CGCCGGTGCAGCTCACGCTGCCCGGCGGCGCAACGGTGCCGGGAAAGGTGAGTGCCGTCGGAGCACCGGTGGAGCAGGACGACGACCAGGGCGGGAAGAAGCTGAAGCTCCCCCTCACGCTCACGCTCGACGACCCGGCGGCGGCCGATGGACTCGACGACGTCGCCGTGAACGGCGAGCTCACCGCCGTGCGTCGCGAGGATGCACTGCTCGTGCCGGTCACCGCACTGCTCGCACGCACGGGCGGCGGATTCGCCGTCGAGGTCGTGGCGAAGGGCGTCGTGGAGACCGTTCCGGTCGAGCTCGGTCTGTTCGCCGACGGACTCGTCGAGGTCACGGGCGGCGAGCTCGAGGCGGGCGACGAGGTCGTGGTGCCCGAGTGAGCGCCCCACTGATCCGGATGCGCGGAGTGTCGCGCACCTACGGCTCGCCGCCCACCGTCGCCCTCTCGCACGCCGACCTCGAGGTCGACCGCGGCGAGATGCTCGCGATCGTCGGGCCGAGCGGCTCGGGCAAGTCGACGCTGCTGAACCTCATGGGCACCCTCGACCGGCCCAGCTCGGGTGAGATCCACATCGACGGGTACGACACCGGCACGATGGACGACGCCGAGCTCTCGGGGCTCCGCGCGCACACGATCGGGTTCGTGTTCCAGCAGTACCATCTGGCCGAGGGGGTCACGGCGCTCGACAACGTCGCCACCGGCCTGCTCTACGCCGGCGTGCCGAAGGCCGAGCGCCGGGCACGGGCCGCCGTCGCACTCGAACGCGTCGGACTCGCCGCCCGCACCCGCCACCGCCCGAACGAGCTGTCGGGCGGCGAGCGCCAGCGCGTCGCGATCGCGCGAGCCGTCGTGGGCGAGCCGGCGCTGCTCCTCGCCGACGAGCCGACGGGCGCGCTCGACACCCGCTCGGGCGAGGCGATCGTCGCGATCCTCGGCGAGCTGAACGCCGCAGGCACCACGGTCGTGGTGATCACCCACGACCTCCAGGTGGCCGAGCGGATGCCCCGGCGCGTCGGCATCCGCGACGGCGTGCTGTCGACCGGGGCCGGTGCCGGTGCCGCGTCGGGCCTCGCGTCCGGCGTGATGGCAGGGGCCCGATCGTGAACGGCCTGCGCTCCCGTCTCCGCATCACGGACCTGCTCGGGCTCGGCCTGCACGGCCTTCGCGCCAGGCCGATGCGGGCCGTGCTCTCGGCCCTCGGCATCGCGATCGGCATCGCCGCGATGATCGCCGTCGTCGGCATCTCGACGTCGAGCGAGGCGCTCGTCAAGCAGAAGCTCGCGGCGCTCGGCACGAACCTGCTCACCGCGTCGGCGGGCTCGGACTTCTTCGGCGAGGAATCGGAGCTGCCCGCCGATGCGATCGATCGTGTGCGGCGCATCGACGGCGTCGAGCAGGCGAGCTGGCACGCGACGCTCACCGACCTGAACGTGTATCGCAACGCCCTCATCGATCCGGGCGCCACGGCCGGGCTGTCCGTGGTCGCCGCCGACCTCGACCTGCTGACCACGACGGGCACCGACCTCGCCTCCGGCGTGTGGCTCAACGGCGCCACCGAGCAGTTCCCGGTCGTCGTGCTCGGCGACAAGGCCGCCGAGCGGCTCGGCATCGTCACGATCGGCAGCACCGTCGAGATCGGCGGCACGCAGTTCACGGTCGCCGGGATCCTCGAGCGTTCGCCGCTCGCCCCCGAACTCGATTCCGTCGCCATGATGGGCGGGCCGATCGCCGCCGAGCTCTTCGGGTTCAACGGGTCGCCGACGGTGATCTACGAGCGCTCGGCCGACGACCTCGTCGGGCAGGTGCGCGATCTTCTGCCGGCCACGATCAACCCGGAGTCGCCGAGCCAGGTGAAGGTGAGCCGTCCGTCCGACGCGCTCGCGGCGAAGAACACGATCGACCAGGCGTTCACGGGCCTCCTCGTGGGCGTCGGCTCCATCGCCCTGCTCGTCGGCGGCATCGGCGTCGCGAACACGATGGTGATCTCGGTGCTCGAGCGTCGTCAGGAGATCGGCCTGCGCCGTTCGCTCGGCGCGACGCGCGGGCACATCCGCTCGCAGTTCCTCGTCGAGGCGATCCTGCTCGCCCTGTGCGGCGGCATCGCGGGCACGGCCATCGGCTGGGTGATCACGGCGATCGTCGCCGGAGCGAACGGATGGCTCGTGGCCGTGCCGCCCGCGGTGCTCGCCGCCGGCGTGGTGGCGACGGTCGTCGTCGGCGCGGTGGCCGGCGCGCTCCCGGCAGCTCGGGCAGCGCGCACCTCGCCGACGGCCGCGCTGAACGCCTGACGCCGCCGCGCCGAGCAAAACTCCAGACGGACTGTCGGGCGGGCGCCGCCCGCCCGATGGTTTGTCGTGTTCGGCGCGACTCGCATTGCGCACACCGGGCCGCACGGATTGAATGGCACTTCTGCGCGACGGCGCGCGGGTGAACAGGAGGTGCCAGCAAGTGACCACGGCAACGACGACCGAGGCGAGAGCGACCACCGCAGCGCCCGGCGCAGAGGCTCCCGGAACGGTCGTCATCGACGCCGTCAGCAAGCGCTACGGCGATGCGACCGCCGTCGACCGGCTCTCGCTCACGATCGAGGCGGGCGAGTTCATCTCGCTCCTCGGCCCCTCTGGCTGCGGCAAGACCACGACGCTGCGCATGATCGCGGGGTTCGAGGAGCCCGACGCCGGCGACATCCGCGTCTCGGGCCGTTCGCTGCTCGGCGTGCCGCCGTACCGCCGCGACGTCAACACCGTGTTCCAGGCCTACGCGCTCTTCCCGCACATGTCGGTGGCCGAGAACGTCGCCTACGGGCTGCAGCAGAAGCGCACTCCGAAGTCCGAGATCCGCGAGCGCGTCGTCGATGCCCTCGACCTCGCCCAGATGCGCGGCTTCGCCGACCGCAAGCCCACCCAGCTCTCGGGCGGCCAGCAGCAGCGCGTCGCGCTCGCCCGTGCCCTCGTCAACCGCCCCTCGGTGCTGCTCCTCGACGAGCCGCTCGGCGCCCTCGACCGGCAGCTGCGCGAAGAGATGCAGCTCGAGTTGAAGCTCCTGCAGTCGCGTCTCGGCATCACCTTCGTCTTCGTCACGCACGACCAGGGCGAGGCGCTCTCGATGAGCGACCGCATCGCGATCATGCGCAGCGGCCGCATCGAGCAGCTCGCCGACGCCGACACGGTCTACGCCCGGCCCGCATCGGCCTACGTCGCGGCGTTCGTGGGGCAGCAGAACTTCTTCCGCGGCACGGTCGTCGAGGGCGGCGCCGTCGACTCGGCGCATTCCCTCGTGTACGACATGACCGCCGAACTGCCCGTGGGCAGCACGGGCCTCGCAGCTGTGCGCCCCGAGTTCGTCAGCATCGACGCGGATGTCGCAGCCGGGGCATCCGATGCATCGAACACCGCACGGGGCACCCTGATCGGCATCTCGCACCTCGGCGAGACGATGCAGTACCTCGTGCAGCTCGGCGACGATCAGAGCCTCATCGTGCGCCGCCCCACCCCCGAGGCGCCGCAGCTCGCCATCGGCGACGCGGTCGTGTGCTCATGGCGCGCCGAGAGCGTGCTCCTCTTCCCGGCCGACGATGCGGCGAGCGCCAGCGGCTACGTCGCTCCGCCGACCGTCTGAGCCCGAGGAGTCACGATGTCCTCCGAAGAGATCCGCATCCTCGCGCCTGCCGGCGCGGCCAAGACCATCCGCCGCGAGCTCTCGCGGCGGCGCTTCCTGAGCTTCGCCGCTGCGGCGAGCTCGGCCGGGCTGCTCGCCGCGTGCGCGCCGACCGGATCGCCCACGACCGCCCAGGCCTCCGGCGGTCCGCTCGAGTCGAAGCTCTCCATCTACACCTGGGGCGACTACGACGCTCCCGACGTGCTCGACGCCTTCACCGCCGACCTCGGTCCGAAGATCTCGCTCAGCGCCTTCAACTCGAACGAGGAGATGGTCGCCAAGCTCGTCGGGGCGCGCGGCACGAGCGGCTACGACATCGTCGTGCCGACCGGCACGTTCGTCGCCCAGATGGCCGAGCACGGACTGCTGGCCAAGCTGAACCACGATCTGATCCCGAACCTGAAGCACGTCGACCCGACGTTCCTCGGCCGGGCCTGGGATCCCGACAACGAGTACTCGATCTGCAAGGCGTGGGGCACGACCGGCTTCATCTACGACGTCACGGCGATCGACCGCGACCTGAAGGACTGGAACGACTTCATCGACGCCGCGAAGAACGAGGCGAGCGGCAAGACCTCCCTGCTCGACGACCCGTCGGAGCTCACCGGGCTGTACTTCTGGGCGAACGGCATCCCGTGGACCACGACCGATCCCGATCACCTCGACGCCGCTGAGGAGTTCCTCGTCGACCTCGCACCGCACATCTCGGCGTTCGACTCGTACCCCGGCGGCAGCGCCATCCCCCAGGCCACCCACATGCTCATGCAGGTCTACAACGGCGACGCCCGCCTCGGCATGCTCGAGAGCCCCGACCCCGATCGGTGGAAGTTCGTACTCGGCTCGCCGGCGACCGAGATCTGGATGGACAACTGGGCGATCGCCGCGGGTGCTCCGAACCCCGAGGCCGCGCACGCGTTCATCGACTACGTGCTCTCGCCCGAGAACGCGCTCGCCGAGCTCGACTACATCGGCTATGACACGGGCGCGAAGGGCATCGCCGAGGCGGCGGCCGAGGCGGGCCTGCCGATGCTCGACCTCGTCTTCTTCCCACCCGAGCAGCTCGCGACCATGCACGAGGGCGAGCTGACCGAGGCGCAGGAGCGCGTCGTGCAGATCTGGAACACGACGAAGGCGGCGGCAGGTGCGTAAACGACTCCCCGGATTCCTGCTCGCGGCGCCCGCCTGGGCGTGGCTCGCAATCTTCTTCGTCGCCCCCGTGGCGTTGGTCGTGTGGTTCAGCTTCGGCTACAAGCCGAGCATCTTCGCGACCCAGGCCACCGACAAGCTCTCGTTCGACCGCTACGCCGAGGTGTTCAGCCCGACGTTCTTCGCGACGTTCCAGAACACGCTGTGGGTCGGCGTCGCCGGCACCGTGCTGTGCTTCCTGATCGGGCTCCCGGTCGCCTATTGGATGGCGGTGAAGGCTCCGCCGTCGCGGCGCGGCCTCCTCGTCGCGCTCGTCATGGTGCCGTTCTGGACGAACTTCCTCGTGCGCACCATCGGCTGGCAGGTCATCCTCTCGCCCGAGGGCTGGCTCTCGACGGCACTGCAGAGCGTCGGCTTCGAGCCGCTCGCGATCCTGAACACGCGCGGCGCGGTGCTCCTCGGCGTCGTCTACAACTACCTGCCGCTCATGATCCTGCCGCTGTTCGTCGCGTTCGACCGGGTCAACGGGCCGCTCCGCGAGGCGTCGAAAGACCTCGGTGCCGGCAAGTGGACGACTTTCTTCCGCATCACCCTGCCGCTCGCGCAGCCCGGCATCATCGCGGGCGTGCTGCTCGTCTACATCCCGCTCATGGGCGACTACATCACCGCGACGGTGCTCGGCGGGGCGAAGGGCAACATGGTCGGCCAGCTCGTCGCGAGCCAGTTCCAGACCGCGCAGAACTGGGCGCTCGGCTCCGCGATGGCGGTCGTGCTGATCTTCGTGATCCTCGCCACCGTCGCCATCGGTGCGGCCATCGTGTGGCTCGTCACCCTGCCGATCAGGGCGAGCCACCGGCTCGTGATCGGTGCGCCGGCCACTGCGCCGGCATCCGTTTCGATCCGTGAGGAGGTCGCGGCATGAGCGTTCGAGCAACGCAGCAAGAGGTGCGGCGGCCGCGCAGGGCGTGGTCGGATGTCGCGTTCAACGTGTGGGGCATCCTGGTGATGGTCTTCCTGTTCGCCCCCATCGCGGTGATCATCGTCTCCTCGTTCAACGTCGGGCGACTGCTGGTCTCGTGGGACCACTTCGGGTTCGACTCGTTCCTCGCGCTGCTCGCGAAGCCGTCGATCCGCGACGCGGTCTGGATCTCGGTGCAGACGGGCTTCATCGCCGCCCTCGTCGCCACGGCGCTCGGCACACTCGCGGGCATCGCGATGGCGCGGCATCCGGGCAAGTGGGTGTGGTGGTTCATGGGACTGCTGCTGCTCGTCTCGGTCACGCCCGAGATCGTCGACGCCGTCGCCCTGCTGCCGTGGATGGTCTTCCTCGGGCAGGACCTCGGCATGGCGGTCTTCAACGACGGCATCGTGCGCCTCGTGATCGGCCACTCGCTGTTCTCGATCACGGTGGTCTCGTACCTCGTGCGAGCGCGGCTCGTGGGCCAGGAGGCGCAGCTCGAGGAGGCCTCGGCCGACCTGTACGCGACGCCGACCCGCACGTTCCGCAAGGTCACCCTGCCGCTCGCGATGCCGGCGGTCTTCGCCGGATTCATGCTGTCGTTCACGTTCAGCCTCGACAACACGGTCATCGCGGCATTCGTCTCGGTCTCGGGGTCGACGCCGTGGCCGGTCTACGTGCTGAGTGCGCTGCGCAGCGGCCTGAAGCCCGAGATCGCAGCGGTCTCGACGATCATGCTCGTGCTCACGCTCATCGCGCTCGCGCTCGTCGCGCTCGTGCTGAAACGCTCGGGAGACTCGGCGGCCGACATCGCCCGCACCATGGGCGGCGGCTGAGTCTCCGCGTCGTCGCGCACGCGCGACTGCGCGCACACACGCAGCACACACGACAGGGGCGGGAGCACAGCTCCCGCCCCTGTCGTGTCAGTGGTGCGCTCGTGAGAGCCTCAGCCGACCGACGAGCAGACGCCGACCAGATCCGTCATGGACTTCTGCAGCGTCGCGGCCTGCTCGCTGATCTTCGTCATGTCGACGTTGGCCGGGTCGGTGGTGACGGCCGTGATCAGCTCGGAGTATGCGGTCACGGCGTCGGCGGCACCCGTTGCGACGACGGAGACCTCTTCGTTCGAGATCTTGCCCGAGGCCTCGGTGAGCGAGACCTTGACGGTCTCGAACGCGGCGAGTGCGGCGGCGGCGTCGGTCATGTCCACCGTCGTCAGCCCGGTGAGCTCCTCCATGCTGCTCTTGACGATCTCGCATGCCTCGTCTTTGGTCTGGCCGGCTTCGGCCTTCGGCTCGGGCTTCGCGCTCTCGGCCGATGCGCCCTTGGTGTCCTCGTCGGCGGCGGTGCCCGTGGCGGCGCAACCCGTGAAGAGCAGGGCGAGCACGGCGAGCGAGCCGGCGGCGATCAGGCGTGGTGACGTCATGTGTGTGGTTCCCCTTCGGATGCGGGTCGATCCGACCCCCGGACATCCAACCAGTCCTCGCACCCCCTCGCGATGGGGAGCGCTCCCCATGGGCTCGTCGCCGAACCGGGCGATCCGCGATCGGCCGCCGATGCCGTCAGGCAGGGGCGTCGGACACCCCCGCCGGCGCGAGCCGCTCGCGGAGGAACTCGAACATCTGCTCGCGCTCGAGGAACGCCCGATTCGGCGGGTCCTCGCGCACACCCCCGGTCAGCACGGAATGCGCACCCTTCGGCGTCCCGTCGGTGCTGTCGGCGCCGGACGGGAGACGCACGACCGTGACCGCACGTCCGAGGTGGCGCTCGAGGGCGACCATCCTCGCATCGCCCGACCTCGCATCCTGCGTGAATCGGAGACCGAGCACGCAGGGTGCCGAGTCCGCTCGAGACGCCGCGTAGCGTTCGAGCGCCTCTGCGGGCACGCCGACGCTCCGCGCACGTGACCGGCTCACCGGGAACGGGGCCGCCGGCTGACTCACGACGGCGGCCTGAATCTCGTCGGTCGTCACCGCCGTCGCGATGGCGAATCCCCCGGTGAAGCACATGCCGATGATGCCGACGCCGCGACCGGGGGCGCGAGCGGCGAGGTCGCCCGCCACGAGCCGGAGGAAGTCCGTGACCTGCCCCCTGAGATCGAGCGAGAAGGCGCGGAACTCGGCCATGACGCAGAGCTTGGCCACGGCGGCGACCTGGCCGAGGACGCTGGGCCGACGACCCGGCACGCCGAAGAGCGACGGCATGACCACGGTGAACCCGTGGTCGACGAGGAGGTCGCCGAGTTCGATCGTGCTCGGCACGATGCCGGGGATCTCGGGGAGCAGGATGACGCCCGGGCCGTCACCGCGCTCGAGGCATTCGACCGCGAGCGTTCCATCGGAGACCATGGTGCGCTGCCATCTGCTGAGCTCTGGCACCGCGTCGGCGTCGGTCATCGGATGCTCCGCTCGCTCGGGATGCGGCCAGCCTAGAACCGCGGGGCCCGGCAGCGACAGGGTCCCGCTGGGACACCGCATGGGCTAGCGTGGCTCGCGTGACCCGGACGCTTGTCATCATCGACATCCAGAACGACTACTTCGAGGGCGGCGCGCACCCGCTGGTCGGCCCCGAAGCGGCCGCCGTCAACGCCGCGCGCCTGTTGGCTTCGCACCGCGAGGACGGCCAGCCCGTCGTGCACGTGCAGCACGTGTGGGAGGCCCCCGACGCCGAGTTCTTCGCCCCTGGCACGCACGGCGTCGAGATCCATCCGCTCGTCGCGCCGGCCGACGGCGAGCCCGTCGTCGTCAAGGCGAACCCCAACTCGTTCCTCGGCACCGACCTCGACGCGCGTCTCCGCGAGGCCGGCGCCGACGTCGACGGCGTCGTGATCGTCGGCATGATGTCGAGCATGTGCGTCGACGCGACCGTGCGCGCGGCCGCCGACGCGGGCTATTCCGTGACGGTCGCCCACGACGCGTGCGCCGCACCCGACCTGGCGTTCGGCGGCACGGTGGTGCCCGCCGCGCAGGTGCATGGCGCGTTCATGGCGGCGCTCGGCGACAGCTACGCCGAGGTCGTCTCGACCGACGAACTGCTCGCGGGCCGGTAGCTCGCGAATTGGGGCTTCGCGCGGCCCGAGCAGAACGGCAAGGTTTCACGCGCGACATCCGCTGATCGCCGCAGTTTCGCCGCAGTGCTCGGCTCGAATGCGGAACTCTTGCAGTTCTTCCGTTTGTGGCTTCGGGCGGCGCGTGTCACCATCGAAGACATGATCACCGCGGATCGCAGCGCGAACCCCTCCCCCGACCTCGCCGAGACGAGCGCCGACGAGGTCGACGCGCTCACGCTCGGCCGCCGCATCCGCGATCGTCGAACGGCCCGCAACATGACCCTCGGCGAGCTCGCCGCCGCGATCGACCGGGCACCGAGCCAGGTCTCGGCGATCGAGAACGGCAAGCGGGAGCCGCGGCTCTCGATGCTGCGCACGATCGCCCTCGCACTCGGCACGAGCGTGGACGAACTGCTGCGAGCGGATGCTCCTTCGGAACGTGCCGCCCTCGAGATCGCCGTCGAGCGCGCCCAGCGCGGGCCCGTGTTCGCGGCACTCGGGCTGCCGTCGTTCCGTGTCGCGAAGGGCATGAACGACCAGACGCTGCAGACGATCCTGAGCCTGCACAACGAGATCGACCGCCTGCACCGCGAGCGCGCGGCGACGCCCGAGGAGGCGCGGCGGGCGAACGCGCAGCTGCGTGCCGAGATGCGCGCCCGCGACAACTTCTACCCCGAACTCGAGGCGAAGGCGGCCGAGCTGCTCGAGGCCGTCGGCCACACCGGAGGCCCGGTGTCGCACCAGCTCGTCGCCGACATGGCGAGCCACCTCGGCTACTCGCTGCACTACGTCGGCGACCTGCCGCACTCGACCCGCTCGGTGACCGACAAGCGCAACGGCCGCCTCTACCTGCCGACGCAGCAGTCGCCGTCGCGCGACTCGCGCTCCCCCATCCTGCAGGCGCTCGCGAGCCACCTGCTCGACCACGAGGAGCCGCGCGGCTACGCCGACTTCCTGCGACAGCGCATCGAGACGAACTACCTGACCGCGGCGATCCTGCTGCCCGAGCAGGCGGCGGTGCGCTTCCTCACCGAGGCGAAGAACCTGCGCCGCATCTCGATGGAGGACCTGCGCGACGCCTTCGCCGTCTCCTACGAGACGGCGGCGCACCGGTTCACGAACCTCGCGACGGCCAGGCTCGGCATCCCCGTGCACTTCACGAAGGTGCACGAGTCGGGCACGATCATCAAGGCCTACGAGAACGACCGCGTGCGATTCCCCTCCGACGCGCTCGGCGCGATCGAGGGCACGACGATGTGCCGCAACTGGACGGCGCGCACCGTCTTCGATGTCGAGGACCGCTTCAGCCCCTGGTACCAGTACACCGACACCCCGTCGGGCACCTTCTGGTGCACCTCGCGCATCGAGAAGGCGAAGGAGGGCGAGTACTCGGTCTCGGTCGGCGTGCCGTTCGAACACGTGAAGTGGTTCCGCGGGCGCGAGACACCGCATCGTGCGGTTTCACGATGCCCCGATCCCGCCTGCTGCCAGGCGCCGACCGGGCTCGCCGATCGATGGGCGGATGCCTCGTGGCCCGCCGCCCGCACCCCGACGAGCCTGCTCGCGGCGCTGCCGACGGGCACGTTCCCCGGCGTCGACCAGACCGAGGTCTACCAGTTCCTCGAGGCGCACTCGCCGAGTTGAGCGACGCCGCGAGCCGCGCCGCGAGTCCGGGCAGCATGTCCGGCCGTGAGCGGATGTCGAGACACGACGAACTGGCGCGAGTGCATGCCTCGCGAAAGGATGGAAGCACCACAACTGCATCGGAGTGATACCCGTGGGCACCACCGTCTTCGAACGACACCAGCCGCCGGCATCCGTCATCGCCCATTCGCTCGAGAACACCGCCCGTTCGGTGTTCTGGCTCGACGACCTGCCCGAGGGCGCCGTGGGCGGTCGCCCCAAGCTCACGGGCGACCGCGTCGCCGACCTCGCCATCGTCGGCGGCGGCTACACCGGCCTCTGGACCGCGGTGCTCGCCAAGCGCCGCAACCCCGACGCGCGCATCGTGCTCGTCGAGGCGAAGAGCATCGGCTGGGCGGCATCCGGTCGCAACGGCGGCTTCTGCGAAGCGAGCCTCACGCACGGTGACGAGAACGGCCAGGCCCGCTGGCCGAAGGAGATGCCGACGCTGCACCGCCTCGGCATGGAGAACCTCGACGCGATCGAGGCCGCAGAGGCCGAGTACGGCATGGACTTCCACTTCGAGCGCACGGGCATGCTCGCGCCGGCGATCGAGGAGCACCAGGTCGAGTGGCTGCGCGACTGGCACGCCGAAGCCGTCAAGCATGGCGAAGAGGGCGTCGTCTTCCTCGACCAGGAGGCCGTGCAGGCCTCGGTCGCGTCGCCGACCTACCTGGCAGGCGTCTGGGAGCAGCGCACGAACGCCATGGTGCACCCCGCGCGACTCGTCTCCGAGCTCGCCCGCGTCGCCGAAGAGCTCGGCGTCGAGATCTTCGAGCACTCCCCCGTCAAGCGCCTCGACACCCCCGGCTCGACCGGCGCGGTGTCGGTCATCACCGACGATGGCCGGGTCGACGCCGCGCACGCCGTGCTCGCGACCAACGTGTTCCCGTCGCTCCTGAAGCGCAACCGCCTCATGACCGTGCCGGTCTACGACTACGTGCTCATGACCGAGCCGCTGTCGCAGCAGCAGCTCGCCGACATCGGGTGGAACGATCGCCAGGGCATCGGCGACATGGCCAACCAGTTCCACTACTACCGCCTGTCGAAGGACAACCGCATCCTCTTCGGCGGCTACGACGCGATCTACAACTACGGCCGCAAGGTGCGATCGGAGTACGAGAACCGTCCCGAGAGCTGGCAGAAGCTGGCCAGCCACTTCTTCACGACGTTCCCGCAGCTCGAAGGGCTGCAGTTCAGCCACCAGTGGGCGGGCGCGATCGACACGAGCACCCAGTTCACGGCGTTCTTCGGCACCGCACGCGACAACCGGGTCGCCTACGCCGCCGGCTTCACCGGCCTCGGCGTCGGCTCGACCCGGTTCGCGGCCGAGGTCATGCTCGACCTGCTCGAGGGCCGCGACAACGAGCGCACGCAGCTCGAGATGGTGCGGAAGCGCCCCCTGCCCTTCCCTCCCGAGCCCGCCGCGTCGATGGGCATCAACGCGACCCGCTGGTCGCTGAACCGTGCCGACCACAACCGGGGCAAGCGCAACGTGCTGCTGAAGACCCTCGACGCACTCGGATTGGGGTTCGACTCATGAGCGACGACCTCCGCCTCATCGCCGGCGCGCTGACGGATGCCCCGGGGCTCGTGCTCGAGCACGAGCCGGTGCCGGCCGACCAGGTCGTCGCGGGCGCGCCCGCGACCGGCTACCGGGCACTCGATTCGTCGGAGGCCGGTGAGATCGGCGTCTGGGAGATGACGCCCGGCGCGATGCGCGACGTCGAGGTCGACGAGGTCTTCGTCGTGCTCGCGGGCGCCGCGACGGTCGAGTTCGAGCACCCGATCGGCGACCCGATCATCCTCGCCCCGGGCGCCGTCGTGCGCCTCGAGGCGGGCATGAAGACGATCTGGACCGTGCGCGAGACGCTGCGCAAGGTGTTCATCTCGCGCTGAGGCGCGACGGAGGAGGATCAGAGAATGGCGAAGTACCGAGTACAGAACCCCGCGACCGGCGAGATCGTCGAGACGTTCGAGTCGGCGACCGACGCGCAGATCGAGCAGACGCTCGCGGCCGCCGACGGCGCGTACCGCGAGTGGCGCGAGCGCAGCGTTCAAGAGCGCGCCGCGGCGGTGAAGCGCGTGGCCGAGCTGTTCGAGGAGCGCAAGGAGGAGCTCGCCCGGCTCATCGCCCTCGAGATGGGCAAGTCGCTGGCCGAGTCGATCGACGAGGTCGAGTTCGCGACCGCGATCATCGACTACTACGCCGTGTACGGGCCGGGCCTGATCACCGATCAGGAGATCCCGAGCACGATCCCCGGCAAGGCGATCATCGAGCAACTGCCCGTGGGGGCGCTGCTCGGCGTGATGCCGTGGAACTTCCCCTACTACCAGGTCGCCCGCTTCGCGGCGCCGAACCTCGTGCTCGGCAACACGATCATCCTGAAGCACGCCGACATCTGCGCGCGTTCCGCCCTGACGATCCAGGAGATCATGGAGGAGGCCGGGGTCCCGGTCGGCGGGTACCAGAACGTGTTCGCCTCGCACGACCAGATCGCGACCATGATCGCCGACCCGCGGGTCCAGGGCGTCTCGCTCACCGGGTCCGAGCGGGCCGGCGCCATCATCGGCGCGCAGGCGGGCCAGCACCTGAAGAAGTGCGTGCTCGAGCTCGGCGGCATCGACCCGATGGTCGTGCTCGACGCCGACGACGTGGCGAGTGTCGCGAAGGCGGCTTGGGACTTCCGCGTCTACAACGGCGGCCAGGTGTGCAACTCGAACAAGCGGATGATCGTGATGGACGACATCTACGACGAGTTCGTCGCCGAGCTGCGCCGTCTCGCTGACGGGCTCGAGCCGGGCGACCAGCTGGACCTCGGCGAGGGACAGTACGCGCCGATGTCGACCCGCGTCGCCGCTGAGACCGTGAACGCCCAGGTGCAGAAGGCCGTCGCCGCGGGCGCCACGCTCGAGGCCGGCGGCGTGCTGTCCGACGGCCCCGGCGCCTACTACTCGCCCGCCGTGCTGACGGGCGTGCCCCGCGACTCCGAGTCGTACCGCGAGGAGATCTTCGGCCCGGTGGCGACGGTCTACCGCGTGCACAGCGACGAAGAGGCGCTCGAGCTCGCCAACGACTGCGACCTCGGCCTCGGCGGCTCCGTGTTCTCGACCGACGAGGCCCGCGCCTCCCGTGTCGCCTCACGACTCGAGGTCGGCATGACGCACGTGAACACCATCGCGGCCGAAGCCGCCGAGCTGCCCTTCGGCGGCGTGAAGCGCTCCGGCTTCGGGCGCGAGATGGGCCCGGTCGGCATCGGCGAGTTCGCCAACCGCCGCCTCTCGTTCGTCGCCAAGTAACGACGCCTCCGGAGCCGAGATCGGGTGCGGTGATCGACGCCGCACCCGATCAGGCGCCCTCCGTCACGATCTCCACCTCGAGGTCCGTTCCGAGGCTCAGGAGTTCGGTGAGCGCCGACGCCACTGCGAGGTCGTCTCCAGTGATCACGAGGTGGACACTTCCGGCCTCGAGCGTGGCCTCGGCCAGGTCGACCGTCGCACGTGCTTGATCGAACGCGTCGAATTCGGCGGCGAGATCGGTGCCCGGCGCTGACATCGCCGAGAAGCTCGAGGGGAAGGACCATTCAGTGCTCGTGACCGGCGACGTGCGGTCGGCGACGGCGGATTCGACGTAGGCTCCGACGTGGGCGCTCTCCGCAATCTCCATGCCCGGTGCTCCGGCGATGGACTGGGCCCGGGCAGTGACCGACTCGAGCGCATCGGCGTCCGCCGCGGTGAGCACCACGAACCCGTAGGACAGCTCGCCCTCGACGTCAGCGGCCCACAGCGACTCGGCTGCGTCGAGTCGCGCCGTGTTCACGGCGCGATCGTCCGTGATCGCGACCGAGAGCCCGTGGTACTCGATCGATGCGCCCCAGGTGACCACTCGCGAATCGACGGCGAGGAAGGCGCCGAGTTCGTGTCCGATCTCGGCGGCGCGATCGGAGCTCGCAGCATCGGACACCTCGATGTGCGCGTCGCTCGAACCCATGAACGGAAGGTTGTTCGACGCCGACGTGAACACCGACTCGATGTCGGGAACGTCGGCGAACCTCGCCTCCAGTCGATCGGTTCCGGCGGAACCGGCGTTCACCGCACATCCCGTGCAGGCGAGCGCGAGCAGCACGACGGTCGATGTCGCGAGCAGGCGGCGAGGTCTCGAGCGCATCGTCGGAGTCTATCCACGGCGCCGGGCGGAGACGCGCTGCCCGGGCCGGCAGACGCGCTACGCCGCCGCGGCAGCGACGTCGGTCGACGGTCCCACCGGCTCGATGCGGAAGGTCAGCCCGAACCGCTCGACCAACCCGTCGCCGCCCGCGAGCACCGTCGCGCCGGTCGTGTCGCCGGCCAGCACCCCGCGGAGCGCCACCGGGTCGAACTGCAGTTCGAGCACGGCCGACGGCACCGGCTCGAACACCGAGCGCCGCTGCGGCTGCGGAAGCGCCCCGGCGCCGACCGGCACCACGTCGAGCGTGCCGCCGACGACGATCGCGGACACCGAGACATCCGCGACATGCAGCACGTACTCGGTGGGGGGCAGTGACGCCGCGGCATCCGCTCGGAATGCGGCGCGGAGCGCGACGGCGAGCGCATCGTGGGTGACCGTCTCGCCCGCGGCGGGCTCGCCGAGCACCGACCAGCCCCACCGCTCGAGCGCGATGACGACGGGTTCGAGCGCCCGGCCGAGCGGCGTGAGCTCGTAACCGCCGCGCACCGTCGGCAGGCGGCGCACGACGCCCGATTCCTGCAACTCCTTGAGTCGGTCGCTCAGGATGTTGGTCGGGATGCGCGGCAGCCCCGCCTTCAGGTCGCCGTACCGGCGCGGGCCGACGAGCAGGTCGCGGACGATGAGCAGCGCCCATCGGTCCCCGACCCGCTCGAGAGCACGGGCCACTCCCCCGTACTGGCCGAAGCCGCGCGCTCCGCGTGTCGCCATGCGGTGCGCGTCAGGCCGTGGCCGACGGCGCAGCGGCGCCCTGGCCGGCCATGTAGACGTCGGGGCCCTGCTCGGCCGCCGTCGGCTCCATGAAGAGGAACCCGAGGATGTTGCCGTCGGGGTCTTCGAGGTCGCGCGAGTACATGAAGCCGTAGTCCTGCGCCTCACGCGGCTCGCTGCCACCGGCGGCGAGTCCCTTGACGAGCACCGCGTCGACCTCGTCGCGCGAGTCGCGGGTGAACGAGATGCTCGTCTGCGCGTGC
Source organism: Agromyces cerinus (assembly GCF_016907835.1). Lineage (NCBI taxonomy): Bacteria > Bacillati > Actinomycetota > Actinomycetes > Micrococcales > Microbacteriaceae > Agromyces > Agromyces cerinus. The sequence continues at coordinate 2,786,538 of NZ_JAFBCT010000001.1, forward strand.
GTCTTCGTGTCGATGATCTGCTTGTCGGTGAAGGTGGCGAGGTAGTCGCGCGTGAGCACCATGAAGTAGATGTTCTCGTCGAGCACGACGCACGCGGCGTTCTCATCGGTGAAGAGCGGGTTGATGCTGAAGCCCAGCGCCTCGTAGAAGCTCTTCGAGCGCTCGAGGTCGGTGGTGGGCAGGTTCACGAAAATGCTGGTCGCGGTCATGATCGCCTCCAAGGGATCGTCAGTGATTACCGGATGATTCGCTCCTAGCTTGCTCTTTGCAAGTGCACTTGTCAATAGCAAGTGAACGACCATACCGGTACACCCCGACGATCGGGCGAGCGCCTCCCGGCGAGATCAGCCGCAGAGCTCCTTCGGCGGGAACTGGAGTGCGGAGGCCCCGATCTGCGTCACCACGCCATCGCGCAGGCTGAACACGAGCCACGACCCGTCGTCATCGGCCACGGCGTACGCGTTCGTGTCGGCCGGGTACGGGATCACCGTTTCGGCGATGCCCGGGTAGGCGGCCTGCACCTCCGCGAGCGTCGCACCGAGCGCGATGCCGGCGATGGTCGACGGCGACGCCGTGTCGGCCGCGTCGCCCGCCGCCCAGACCTGCCGGATCGTGTCGCCGTCGGCTTCGAGGCCGACGTAGATGGTGGGCGAAGCGTCAGCGGTGAAGGACACGGCCGACGGGCACAACGTCTCGACGGTCATTCCCGCGAGCTGCGCTTCGACGGCTCCCCAGCTGGCCCCGCGTTCGACCGCACCGATGCCGGCCGAACCCGCGACCCACGTCGACATGTCAGCGGGATCGAGCGGTTCGGGGCTCGGGGCGGCGACCGGCTCCTGCGATGCCGGAGCCTCGGCCGACGGCGTCGGCGACGGCGTCACGGGCGACGCGGCCTCCGACGACGGGGCGCATCCCGAGAGGGCCACGAGGCCCCCGATGACGACCATCAGCGCTGCACTGCGCACGACGTTCATTTCCACTCCTCGAACGAGAAGCCGACCCGATCGGCCGGCGGCCGAACGGCCGAACGTCGGCAGTGGCGCAACACTACAGCCGACGGTCGGCTCAGCGCACGACACTCCGCCGCACGAGCAGCGCGAGATGCAGCGCCGTCAGGGTCTCGCCGTCATCGAGGTCGACGCCGAGCAGATCGCCGATGAGCGCGAGACGCTGGTAGAACACCGAGCGCGACAGATGCGAAGCGGATGCCGCGGCCGTGCGGTTGCCCGGATGCGCGAGCACCGCGCCGAGCACGTCGAGCAGATCGCCCTTGCGAGCGAGGTCGTAGTCGATGAGGGGCTCGAGCATGCGCTCGCCGTGCTCGAGCAGCCGGTGATCGTCTCGGAGCGCGGTCACGAGGCGCATCAACGGGCGGTCATCGGAACGCCGCAGCACCGGGCCGCGGGCCGAGCGCCGCGCCGGACCCCGGGCCAGGTCGATCGCCTCCTGCACCGACCCGAGCAGGGCATCGAGGTCGCTCGCCTCCGAGCCGATCGAGAGCACGAGCCGGTCGAGCATCGCCGAGTCACCCGCGGCGAGCGCTGCGGCGAAGGTTCGCAGCGATGCGTCGTCGAGCGTGCGCGAGGCCGGCAGCGAGAGCACGACGATCGTGGCCGACGGTGCGGCGGCGCTCTCGGGAGCCGCCCCGGCGAGCGCCCGCCCGCCGAGCTCGCGTGCCGCAGCATCCGCTGCCGCCGCAACCGCACCGCCGGTGACCACGACGCCGAAGAGGCGAGCACCCTCGAGCGGCAGGCCGGCGGCCTCGATGCGCGCCGAGGCGGCGGGCAGACCCGCGAACCGGCCGTCGAGCAGTCCGTCGACGAGGCGCTGGCGCCCGATGCGCACCCACTCGTCGGCCGCGCCGTCAGCGAGCCTGCCGAGGGCGAGTGCGATCGCGCCCTGCTCGAGCACGCTCGTGCGCCCGGCCGGATGCGCCGGCCCCGGCAGGGCGATGAGGTGGCCCCAGCGGATGCCTCGCGCCTCGACCGGCACGATCAGCCACTCGTCGGCCGCGACCCCGCTGCCGAGACGTCGCTGCTCGTCGTGCCGTCGATGCGCGGCCCTCGACCGGGTCTCCCAGCGGGTGAAGAGCTCGATCTCGGCGGCGAGCGGAACCTCGGCGGCCACGACCTCGTGGGCGAGGTTCTCGAGCACCACGGCGGCGCCGAGCGTCTGGGCGAGCTGCTGCACGATGAAGTCGGGCGGCGAGCCGCGCAGCGCGAGGGCGGTGAAGCGTTCGCGCACCTCGTCGCGAGCGCGGAGGGCCGCCGTCTGCACCGAGATGATGCGGCTGTGCACCGCCTCGGTCAGTGCGACGAACTTGACCTCGCGGTGCAGGGCGACGAGGGCGAGACCGTGCTCGCGTGCGGCCGACTCGACGACGGCCGGCACGTAGCGGTAGTGCACGCCGAGTTCGAGCACGAGTCCCGCGATGCCCACGTCGACGAGGCCCCCGATGAACGCGGCGAGCTCCGCCGGTTCGGTCGGCCAGCCCGATCCCGTGGTGAGCAGCAGCTCGCCGCCGTTCAACAGCCGGGCGACTCCCGCGCTGTCGGAGACGTGCGCCCAGCGCACGTGCGCGTCGAGCGCGTCACCGCCGGAGAGCACCTCGGGGATGCCCTGGGCGACCGCGGGGATCGTGAGGATCTCGCGCACGGTCGGGAGGCCGTCGTCGGCCGGCTCGAGCACCGGACGGTTCGTCTGAATCGCCTCATCTTCGCGACGATCTGCCACCGGATTCGCCTTTCTTCCTCTGTCACACTGAGACTACGAAGCCTAGTCGACGTCGGCCATTCTGTCCGATGCCGGCCCGACGACCGCCGCACATCAGTGAAGGAACTGCCAATGAGCATCACCGAGACCGCTTCCTCGCCCGCATCGGCCCCCGAGGTGCCAGTGATCGGACACTGGGTCGACGGCGCGCTGCGCGCCTCGACCTCGGGCCGCACGGCCTCGGTGTACAACCCGGCCACGGGCGCCGTGCAGGCCGAGGTCGCACTGGCTGACCAGGCCGAGATCGACGCGGCGATCGCGTCGGCGCAGGCCGGTTTCGAGGTGTGGAGCGGCTACTCGATCGCGAAGCGGCAGGGTGTGCTGTTCTCGTTCCGCGAGCTGCTGAACTCGCGCAAGGGCGAGCTCGCGGCCATCATCACCGCCGAGCACGGCAAGGTCGTCTCCGACGCGATGGGCGAGATCCTGCGCGGCCAGGAGGTCGTCGAACTCGCCACCGGGTTCCCGAACCTGATCAAGGGCGCCTTCTCCGAGAACGTCTCGACCGGCATCGACGTCTACTCGCTGAAGCAGGCGCTCGGCGTGGTCGGCATCATCAGCCCGTTCAACTTCCCCGCCATGGTGCCCATGTGGTTCTTCCCCATTGCGATCGCCGCGGGCAACGCCGTGATCCTGAAGCCCAGCGAGAAGGACCCGTCCGCCGCGCTCTGGATCGCACAGCTCTGGTCGGAGGCAGGCCTCCCCGACGGCGTGTTCACCGTGCTGCAGGGTGACAAGCTCGCCGTCGACGGCCTCCTCACCTCGCCCGTCGTGCAGTCGATCTCGTTCGTCGGCTCGACGCCGATCGCCCAGTACATCTACGAGACCGCGTCGAAGCACGGCAAGCGCGTCCAGGCACTCGGCGGAGCCAAGAACCACATGCTCGTCCTGCCCGACGCCGACCTCGACCTGGTCGCCGACCAGGCGGTGAACGCCGGGTACGGCGCCGCCGGCGAGCGCTGCATGGCGATCTCGGTCGTGCTGGCCGTCGAGCCCGTCGCCGACGAGCTGATCACCAAGATCAGCGAGCGCATCGCGAAGCTGAAGATCGGCAACGGCGCAGGCGTCGACGGCGTCGAGCCCGACATGGGGCCGCTCATCACCGACGTGCACCGCGACAAGGTCTCCTCCTACGTCGACATCGCCGAGAGCGACGGGGCGACGATCGTGGTCGACGGTCGCGGGTTCACCGTCGACGGTCACGAGGACGGCTTCTTCTTCGGCCCGACCTTGATCGACAACGTGCCCACCACCTCGCGTGCGTACACCGAGGAGATCTTCGGCCCGGTGCTCTCGATCGTTCGCGTGGCGAGCTACGACGAGGGCCTCGACCTGATCAACTCCGGCCAGTTCGGCAACGGCACCGCCATCTTCACCAACGACGGCGGAGCCGCACGCCGCTTCCAGAACGAGGTGCAGGTCGGCATGATCGGCATCAACGTGCCGATCCCGGTGCCCGTCGCCTACCACTCGTTCGGCGGCTGGAAGCAGTCGCTGTTCGGTGACGCGAAGGCCTACGGCACCCACGGCTTCGACTTCTTCACGCGTGAGAAGGCCGTGACCAGCCGCTGGATCGACCCGGCCACCCGCAACGACTCCGCGCACGGCGGCATCAACCTGGGCTTCCCCCAGAACCACTGATCATCGTTCGCTGAGCCTGCCGGAACGGACGCCCACGGCGTCCTCCGGCAGGCTCGCCGACCTCTTGGAGCATCCGTCATGACCGACACCATCACCGCCGGGACCGAAGCCGTCCACACCGACCGTTTCGGCACGGTGCACCCGCTGCCCGACGCCGCCGCCGAGGCGCAGGTGCGCGCGGAGGACCGCGCGCACGTGTTCCACTCGTGGAGCGCGCAGGCGCTCATCGACCCGCTGCCCATCGCCGCAGGCGAGGGCTCCACGTTCTGGGACTACCAGGGCAACGCGTACCTCGACTTCTCGTCGCAGCTCGTGAACCTGAACCTCGGGCACCAGCACCCCGACCTCGTCGCCGCCATCCAGCAGCAGGCGGGTCGCCTCGCGACCATCCAGCCGTCGATGGCATCGGATGTCCGCAGCGAACTCGCGCGTCGCATCGCCGAGGTCGCCCCGGGCGACCTCGACAAGGTGTTCTTCACCAACGGCGGCGCCGACGCCAACGAGTACGCCGTGCGCATGGCGCGCGCCGTCACGGGTCGCCGCAAGGTGCTCTCGATGTACCGCAGCTACCACGGCGGCACCGCGACCGCGATCTCGCTCACGGGCGACCCGCGCCGTTGGGCGAACGAGCCGTCCGACGGTTCGGTCGCGCACTTCATGGGCCCGTACGCGTACCGGTCGTCGTTCCACTCGGAGACCCCCGAGCAGGAGGCCGAGCGCGCGCTCGCCCACCTCGAGCAGCTCATCGTGCTCGAGGGCGCGAACACGATCGCCGCCATCATCATCGAGACGATCGTCGGCACGAACGGCGTGCTCGTGCCGCCGCCCGGCTACCTGCAGGGCGTTCGCGCACTGTGCGACAAGTACGGCATCGTCTACATCGCCGACGAGGTCATGGTCGGCTTCGGCCGCATCGGCGAGTGGTTCGCGGTGAACGCGTTCGACGTCGTGCCCGACCTCATCACCTTCGCGAAGGGCGTGAACTCGGGCTACGTTCCGCTCGGCGGCGTGGTGATCTCGCAGAGGATCGCCTCGCACTTCGACACGGTCTCGTTCCAGGGCGGCCTCACCTACTCGGGCCACCCGCTCGCGTGCGCCGCAGGCGTCGCGACGTTCGAGGTCTTCGAGCGCGACGGCATCCTCGAGCGCGTGCGCGACCTCGGGTCGCGAGTGGTCGAGCCGCGCCTCCGCGAGATCGCGGCGAAGCACCCGTCGGTCGGCGAGATCCGCGGTGCAGGACTGTTCTGGGCGATCGAACTCGTGCGCGACCCTGCGACGCACGAACCGCTCGTTCCGTTCAACGCGGGCGGAGCGGATGCCGCGCCGATGGCGGCCGTCGCCGCCGCCTGCAAGCAGGCCGGCCTGTGGCCGTTCATCCACTTCAACCGGATGCACGTCGCACCGCCGCTCGTCATCACCGAGGAAGAGCTCGTGCGCGGGCTCGACATCATCGACGAGGCGCTGACGATCGCCGACGGCTACGTCGTCTGACGCGTTCACTGACGCGTTCTCGCTGACGCGCCCTGCCCGATGCAGGGGATTCCGCGGACACGGGCTCTCGAGCCCGATCGCGGGATCCCCTGCATTTCGTCGTTGCGGGGCTGCCGACCGGCACGGGGGCCGTCGACTAGCCTGAATCCCATGGACTCACGGGCGGCGCCCGGCGGCATCGGCCGGCGAACCTTCATCGCCGCCTCGCTCTCGGGGTTCGCGACCGTCGTGCTCGCGAGCTGCACCTGGCCCGAGCCCGCCCCGAGTCCGCTGCCCTCGACGGCTCCACCGACGACCGCGCCGCCCGCACCGACGAACGGCGTGCCCCTGCCGACGGCGATGCGACGCTCGCGCTGGGGCGCCGAACCGTTCTCGCGCGGGGCGTTCAGCTTCGACTCGGTCGGCAGCACGCCCCAGCTCCGTCGGGCCCTCGGCGAGCCGGTCGAGGAGCGCCTCGTGTTCGCCGGAGAGGCGACCGACCCCGACCGATACGGCACGCTCGAGGGCGCGCGCGCCTCCGGCATCCGCGCCGCCGCCGACCTCGTGAGGCTCGGCACCGCCGGCGAGCGCGTCGCCGTCATCGGGGCCGGCCTCGCCGGGCTCACCGCGGCGCGCGAGCTCGTCGACGCGGGCTTCGAGGTCGTCGTGCTCGAGGCGCGCGACCGGTTGGGCGGGCGCATCCACAGCACGGATGCCCCGGGCTTCGACACCCCCGTCGAACTCGGCGGCGTGTTCACGGGCGACGACGACGCACTGCTCGACGCACTGCACGAGGCATCCGTCGACACCGTGCCGTTCACCGCAGAGGTCTCGGCGACGACGGAGGCCGGGCTCCGGGTCCCGATTCCGGCGACGGGGCCCGACGCCGTCGCGACCGCGCAGGAGTGGGCGGCGACGCAGCCTCACGACGTGTCGCTCGCGGCGGCACTGACCGGCTCGGGGGCGACGCCGCTCTCGGCGGTGCCCGATGACGCCGGAGTGAGCCCGGCCGACTGGCTCGCGCACACGATCAACAGTGGGATCGCACCGTCGACCGGTGCCGTCACCTCCGCGATCTCCGCCGCCCAGTTCGACGCGAACCGCATGGATCAGCTCGGCGACCTGGTGACCGGCCGCCTCTCCGACCTCGTCGACGCACTCGCCGAGCCGCTCGAGATCGCCGTGTCGAGCGTGGTCACGAGCATCGCCTACACCGATCGCCGGGTCAGCCTCCGCCTCGACTCCGGGGAGTCGCTCACGGCCGACCGCGCCGTCGTCACCATTCCGCTCGGGGTGCTGAAGACCGACACGGTGCAGTTCAGTCCGACGCTGCCGCTCATGCACCAGCGGGCGATCTCGGTGCTCGGCATGGGCATGGTCGACACCGTGTGGCTGCGCTTCGACGAGGCGTTCTGGCGAACGGATGTCGCGGTGCCGCCCACTGCCCCGGGCGACGATGACGTCGACGGCGACTCCCCCGGACTCACGACCCCGAACCTGCTCACCGTCGTCGGCGAATTCTCCCCGGTCGCCACGTGGGTCGACGTCGGCCTCGCGAGCGGCGAGCCGATCCTGCTCGGGCTCATCGCTGCCGCACAGGCGACTCGACTCGAAGCGCTCGACGATCCGTCGTTCCAGGCCGAGGTGCTCGAGGCGCTCGCGCCCTTCGCCACAGCCACCGGTTGACCGCGACGAGGCCGGCCGTGATCGAGACGAAGATCACGAGCACGAGCAGGCAGTAGAGGGCGACGCCCGCCGGCCCGCCGACCTGCGCCTCGTCGAGGAAGAAGTACGGGTACCACCCGACGTCCGCCCCGCGGAACAGCGTGTAGACGAGCCAGATCGACGGGAAGACGAGCACCCAGCCGATGGTCGACCACGGCACGCGCGGGTTCACGGCCATGATCGCGTCCGTCGTCCACGCGATGAGGGCGAGCGCCGGCACGATGAAGTGCAGCACCGTGTCCGACCACGGCACCTCCATGCGGTAGTCGCGGGTCGAGGCCTGCGCGACGATGACGGCGAACACGATGCCGGAGACGAGCACGTACACCGTGACCATCGTGCGGAGGATGCCGAGCCACTCGGGGTCGCGCGGCGTGAGCAGGGCGAACGCCGCACCGATCACGAGGGTCACGACCGCGGCGAAGGCCGACTGCACGGTGAAGTAGCTGAAGAAGTTCGCGGTCGCGAAGAGCCGGAACCCGAGCACGTACTGGAAGTTGCCGATGAGCGCGACGACCTCGAGCGCCGCGATCGTGAGCCGGAAGACGCCGAGCCACCGTCTGGCCCGCTGCACCCGCTGCGCCTCGTCAGCGCTGGTGCGTCGCGAGCCGGCCATGCTGCAACGCTAGCCGCCTCACCTCGGTGAACCCGGCCGAACCGGAGCGCGCCGGCCCGCTCGCCGACGAGACGGCCTCGGCGCCGTCAGCTCGCAGCGGGCATGGTCCGTGCGACCGGGGCCGGACGGTGGGTGCGAAGCCACTGCTCGGTCTGCGCGACGTGCGCCGCGGCGGCGGCCTCCGCAGACGCCGGGTCGCGATTCACGAGCGCGGCGAGGATCTCGCGGTGGCCGCGATCGCTGACCTGTTTCATGTCGGGCCCGGAGGGGAGATCGAAGACCTGGTAGGCGCGGGACCGCGACCGGAACGTGCGAAGGAGCTCGACGAGGGCCGCATTGCCCGCGAGCTTCGCGATCGTCTCGTGGAAGAGCGCGTCGAGCTCGGTGCCCTGCTCCCCTTCGCGTGCCTCGAGCTCGTCGAGGATGTCGCGGAGCTCCGTCGCACCGTCGTCCGTCATGCGTGCCGCGGCTTGGGCGGCGGCATGGGACTCGAGCACCCGGCGCACCTCGTAGAGCTCGATGAACGCGTCGAACGGCATGAGTTCCACGGTGAGGCTCAGCGCGCCGATGATGTTCGCGGGTTCGAGTGCGGAGACGTAGGTTCCGGATCCGTGGCGCGATTCGATCACGCCGAGCGCGTCGAGCATGCGCACCGCTTCTCGGAGCGACCCGCGCGAGACGCCCAGCCGCTCGCAGAGTTCGGCTTCGGGCGGGAATCGCTGGCCGGGCGCGAGTTCGCCCGACGCGATGATGTGCCGCAGTCCGTGGAAAGCGTCGTCGATCGCGCTCATGCTGTTCGTCTCCTGGTCGGCGTCGGGCCGTGCTGATCAGCTTAGAGGGCAGGCCTTGGCACTAGTCATCTTATGACTTTGCGGTTATAGTCGCCGTTGTCGGCTCTCGAACATCGAAGTACACAGAGTCATCTAATGTCTTCCCTGGGAAGCGTCCGACCTCACACCCTGATGACGACAAGGACGACCGCACCAGTGACCACCGCAGCGCCCACCGCCCTCGCCTTCGCCGACGGCTCGCCCGCCTCGACCGGCTGGACTCTCAGCGACACCGCGCTGCACACGAATCACGGATCGTTCGGCGCCGTGCCGCGGCGCGTGCAGGAGGAGCAGAACCGCCTCAGGGCCGTCATGGACGCCGGGCCGGTCGACTGGTTCTCGACGCTGCCCGCACGCGTCGGCGACGCCCGCCGCGCGATCGCCGGAATCGTCGGCACCGCCCCGGAGCACACCGCCCTCGTGCCGAACGCGAGCGGCGGTGCGAGCGTGGTCTACAACAGCCTCACGGCGGAGCCCGGCGCCGAGATCGTCGTCACCGATCACGGGTACGGGGCGGTCACGATGGGTGCCGAACGGGCCGCGCGCCGCTGGGGCGGTCAGGTCGTGACCGCACGGGTGCCGCTCGACGCGACTCCCGCCGAGGCGCATGAGCGCATCATGGCCGCCTGCAGCGACGCGACGCGACTGATCGTCATCGACCACATCACCTCGGCGACGGCGCGATTCCTGCCGGTGCGCGAGGTCGCGGCATCCGCTCGGCAGCGCGGGATCACGACCCTGGTCGACGGCGCCCACGTGCCCGGACTCTACGACGCCCCGCTCGACGGGCTCGACTGCGACGTCTGGGTCGGCAACCTGCACAAGTTCGCGTGCTCGCCCCGTGGAGCCGCCGTGCTCGTCGCCAGTGGAGAGCTGCGGCACGAGCTGTTCCCCCTGATCGACTCGTGGGGCGCCCCCCACCCGTTCCCCGAGCGTTTCGACACCCAGGGCACCCTCGACCAGACGAGCTACCTCACCGCACCCGACTCGTACGCGTTCATCGACGAGCACTGGGGATGGCCGGCCGTGCGCGCGTACATGACCGAGCTCGCCGACTACGCCGAGACGCTGATCGCCGACGCGTTCGCTGCACGCACGGGTGAGGACCACCGCGTCGACGTCGGCGCGCCCGTGAACGCCCTGCGCCTCGTGCGCCTGCCCGCCGGACTCGCCACGACCCACCCCGAGGCGGATGCGCTGCGCGACCGGGTCGTGCGGGAGTTCGGCGTCGAAGCGGCGTTCACGAGCTTCAACGGCATCGGCTACTACCGCCTCTCCACCCACGCGTACAACACGGCGCGCGACTTCGAAGCGTTCGTCGACCGCTTAGTCCCGACGCTCTGCGAACTCGCCGTGGCTGCGCCTCGCTGAACTGAACACCCCACCCCCGAAGAAGAACTGCACCCACCAGAAATGAGGAGACGAATGGCCAACGGAAAGGTCCTGACCGGGCTCGGCATCGGCTTGGCGGCAACCCTCGCCTTCAGCGGATGCTCCGGCGCCGCTGACGACGGCACGGTCACGCTGCAGATGGTCGAGAGCTTGACCAACCCGGCACGCACCGAACTGCTCGAGACGCTCATCGACGAGTTCGAGCAGGAGAACCCCGGCATCGAGGTGGAGCTGGTCTCGCCGCCCACCGATCAGGCCGACCAGAAGATCCAGCAGATGCTGCAGTCGGGCACGGGCGTCGACGTCCTCGAGGTGCGCGACCTCACCGTCGGTCCGTTCTCGACGAACGGATGGCTTGCCGACATGGGGCCCGAGTTCGAGGGCTGGAAGGGGTGGGACGCCCTGACCGACAACGCGAAGAACGTCGCGACGGCCGGTGGCAAGACCTACTTCATCCCCTACGGCTTCTACGGCATCAGCCTCTTCTACCGCACCGACCTGGTGGAGGAGGCCGGATTCGACGGCGCACCGGTGAGCTGGGAGGACCTGCTCGAGCAGGCGTCGGCGATCCAGGATCCCGAGGCGAACACTTACGGCTACGCGTTCCGCGGCGGCACGAACGGCTACTCGAACGCCGCCCTCGTGATCGAGGCCTACGTGGCCGACGACCTCGACCTCGAGAACGCGTACCGGTTGAAGAACGGCGACTCGATGTTCTCGGCGCCCGAGGCGCTCGACGCGATGGAGCTCTACATCGATCTCTTCGAGCAGGCATCGCCGCCCTCGTCGGTGGCATGGGGCTACCCCGAGATGGTGGAGGGCTTCTCGAACGGCTCCACCGCGTTCCTGCTGCAGGACCCCGAGGTCATCGCGGCGGTCGAGCAGTCGACGGCCATCACCGCCGACCAGTGGACGACCGCTCCCATGCTCGTCGGGCCGAGCGGCACGGCGATCCAGCCGCTCGCCACCGCGGGCTGGGGCATCGCCGAGGCGAGCGAGCACCGGGCGGAGTCGGCGAAGCTCATCCAGTTCCTCTCCGAGGGCGACGCCTCGATCCGCTTCACCGAGGGCAACAGCCTCGTCCCGATCCTGAACGGCGCCGACGAGGCGGAGTTCTACAAGACCGGCGCGTGGGAGAGCTACCTCACCATGAACGAGCAGCCCGAGACGTACATCACCGCCGTGCAGCCGCGCGGTGTCGCCTGGTGGACCGAGTGGGCCGACAAGGCCGACGCCGAACTGCAGCAGGTGCTCATCGGCCAGCTCACGACCGAGGAGCTCCTCGCCAGCTGGGATGCCTACTGGACCGAGAAGTGGGCTGCCGAGTAGGCCGCCGAACCGACGACAACGGATGTCCCCCCAGATGACGACCGTCGAGGAGCGCCCGCCCACACGGGCGGGCGCTCCCGCCCCGGCGACCCCTGCCCCCGCGCCGCGCCGCCGCCGCGCGTTCACGACGCGCCGCGGACTCGTCGTCGCCGCGTTCATGCTTCCCGCCGCGATCTTCGTCGGCGTGTTCATCTACTACCCCATGCTCGCCGGCAGCCAGATGGCGTTCCGCCACTGGAACCTGAGCAACCTCACCGACACCTCCTGGATCGGGCTCCAGAACTTCGCCACGATCTTCGCCGATCCCGCGTTCGGCGTGATCCTCGGCAACTCGGTGCTCTGGGTCGTGGCGTCGATCGTGCCGCAATTGGTGATCGGCTTCGCGCTCGCGCTCTGGCTGCGCCGGAAGTTCCGCTTCCGCGGCCTCTATCAGGCGCTCATCTTCTTCCCGTGGGCGATCTCGGGCTTCCTCATCGGCATCCTCTTCCGCTGGATGTTCAACGGCGAGTTCGGGGTCGTCAACGACCTCCTGATGAAGACCGGCGTCATCGACCAGGGCATTCCGTGGCTGGCGCAACCGGACACCGCGATGTTCGCGGTGATCATCGCGAACATCTGGTACGGCGTGACGTTCTTCGCGATCATGATCCTCGCCGCGCTGCAATCCGTGCCGGATGAGCTCTTCGAGGCCGCCGCCCTCGACGGCGCGGGCAAGGTGCGCACGCTCTTCAAGATCACGATCCCGTACATCTCGACGACGCTCGCCCTGACGGTGCTGCTCCGGGTCATCTGGATCTTCAACTTCCCCGACATCATCTGGGCGATGACCGGCGGCGGCCCCGCCAATCAGACCCACATCATCACCACGTGGATGATCACGTTCACCCAGAAGGGCGACTACGGCGTGGCCTCGGCGCTCGGACTCATCGTCGTCGGCCTGCTGCTCGTCTTCTCGGCCTTCTACCTGATGGCCCTTCGCGGCAAGAAGGAGGTGTCGTCGTGATCGTCACGGAGACCACGCCCGCACGCATCGCACGCATCGGCTTCCTCGGGCTCTGGCTCGTGATCACGATCTTCCCGCTGTACTGGATCATCGTGACGTCGTTCAAGGCGCCCGGAGACATCTTCAGCTATCCGCTGCAGTACTGGCCGGCCGAGTTCTCGTTCGAGAACTACGTGCAGCTGTTCGAGAAGGCCGACTTCGGCACCTACGTCGTCAACAGTCTCGTCGTCTCCACCGCTGCGGCGACCGTCGCCACCCTCATCTCGCTGCTGTCGGCCTATGTGCTGGCCCGGTTCGAGTTCCGCAGCAAGTCCGCGATCCTCATGGCGTTCCTCGTGACCCAGATGATCCCCACGTTCATCGCGCTGGGGCCGCTCTATCTGCTCATGGTGGAGCTGGGGCTCGTCGACGATCGCTTCGGCCTGATTCTCGTCTACGTGGCGGTGTGCATCCCGTTCTGCACGATCATGCTGCGCGGCTTCTTCGCGAACATCCCCGACGCGCTCGAGGAGGCGGCGATGATCGACGGATGCTCCCGGCTCGGCGCACTGTTCCGGGTCATCGTTCCGGTGATGAAGCCGGGCATCGTGGCCGCGTTCATCTTCAACTTCGTCAACTGCTGGAACGAGCTGTTCCTGTCGGTGACGCTCATGAACAAGGACGAGAACAAGACGATCCCGACCGCGCTCAACGGCTTCATCACGAGCTTCAACATCGATTGGGGCTCGATGTCGGCGGCCGCCGTGCTGACGATCCTCCCGACGATGCTCCTGTTCGCGTTCGCGAGCCGCTACATCGTGCAGGGTCTGACGGCGGGCGCGGTCAAGGGCTGACATCGCCCTCGCCGCCGTCCTCGAGCGGGCGCAGGATCCGGTCGAGGAATCGCCGGGTGCGCTCGTGCGTCGGGTTCGTGAAGATCGCTTCGGGTGCGCCGCGTTCCACGACGACCCCGCCGTCCATGAACAGCACCTCGTCGGCCGCCTGGCGCGCGAAGCTCAGCTCGTGGGTGACGACGACCATGGTCCAGCCCTCGTCGGCGAGCTCCTTGATGACCTGCAGCACCTCGCCCACGAGTTCGGGGTCGAGCGCGCTCGTCGGCTCGTCGAAGAGCAGCAGCTGCGGTTTCAGCGCGAGCGCACGCACGATGCCGACGCGCTGCTGCTGCCCGCCCGAGAGTTCGAAGGGGTAGGCGTCGCGCTTCTCGGCGAGGCCGACGCGATCGAGCAGGGCGGATGCCTCGGCCACGGCCCGCGCCTTCGGTACCTTCTGCACGCGCACCGGGCCTTCGACGACGTTCTGCAGCACGGTCATGTGCGGGAAGAGGTTGTGCTGCTGGAACACCATCGCCGAGCGGTCGCGCAGCGCGTAGCGCTCGGCTTTGGAGATCGGGTTCGCGAAGTCGAGCGACGGCCCGCCGGCGATCGTCAGGGTGCCGCCGTCGGGCGTCTCGAGGCCGTTGAGCGCGCGCAGCACGGTCGTCTTGCCCGAGCCGCTCGGGCCGATGAGCACGACGACCTCGCCACGCCGCACCTCGAGGTCGATCGAGCTCAGCACCTCGTTGTCGCCGAACGACTTGCGGATGCCGCGGGCCGAGAGCAGCACGCTGTCGTCGGGCCGATCGACCGGGGCGAGCGGATCAGTGGGCGACATAGCGGTCCAATCGCTTCTCGAGCAGGTTCTGCCCGCTCGAGAGCACGAGGCAGAACAACCCGTAGATGAGCGCGGCCTCGATGTAGATGAGCAGGAACTCGCGGCTGAACGCCGCGATCTCCTGCGCCACCCGGAACATCTCGGTCACGAGGATGAGCGAGGCGAGCGAGGTGTCCTTCACGAGGGAGATGAAGGTGTTCGACAGCGGCGGCACCGAGACGCGGGCCGCCTGCGGCAGGATCAGCCGGGTGAGCGTCGTGCCGGGCGACATGCCGATCGTGTACCCGGCCTCCCACTGCCCCTTCGGCACCGAGAGGATCGCCGCCCTGATCACCTCGGCGGCATACCCGCCGACGTTGAGCGAGAACGCGATGATCGCGCTCGGCCACGGGTCGATCGTGATGCCGATCGAGGGCATGCCGTAGAAGATCACGAACAGCTGCACGAGCAGCGGGGTGCCGCGGATCACCGAGATGTAGAACCTCGCGATGCCGCTCAGCACCCGATTGCGGCTGATGCGCATGAGCGCGACGCCGAGCGCCAGCACGAGGCCGAGCGCGAAGGAGGCCACTGCAAGCGGGATGGTGCCGCTGATGCCGCCCCAGAACAATGGCCAGAACGAGTCGAGCGCGAGCTGCCAGTCGGTCATCGCCTCACCGCCTTCCGGAATGCGGCGGATGCCGCGCCACCCATGATTCCACTCGGGCGATGTCACCCGAGCGAATCAGGAGCGGTACGCGGCATCCGCCGGTGTGATGCGGGCGAGCGCTACTGCGAGACGTCCTCGCCGAAGTACTTCTCGCCGAGTTCTGCGAGCACGCCCTCTTCGCGGAGTTCGGCGAGCGCCTCGTCGATGGCCTTCACGAGCGCGGTCTTGTCCTTCGCGAAGGTGAGGGCGCTCTCGCTCGGGTCGGTCTCGGCGGCGACGGCGAGCTTCGCGTCGGGCGTCTGCTTGAGGTAGTCGAGGTAGGTGAGCTTGTCGTTGACGGTCGCGTCGACGCGGCCCTGCTCGAGGAGCGCAACGGCCTGCGCCCAGCCCTCGACGGCCTCGACGTTCGCGCCGGCGTCGACGGCGAGCTGGTAGAAGTTGCTCGTCAGCGACTGCGCGGTGGTCTTGCCCTTCAAGTCCTCGAAGCTCGAGATCGAGTCGTCGCCCTCGTTGACGACGACGACGCTCGGCGACACAGTGTACGGCGTCGAGAAGAGGTAGTCCTCTTCGCGGTCGGGGTTGATCGAGACCTGGTTGGCGATGACGTCGAAGCGGCCCGCGTCGAGGCCCGCGAAGATCGCGTCCCACTGCGTCTCCTCGAACTGGATCTCGAGGCCGAGCTTCTCGGCGACGGCCTCGGCGATCTCGACGTCGTAGCCGACGAGCTCGCCCGCGCCGCCCTCGTGGTACGTGAACGGCGGGTAGGTGCCCTCGGTCGCGACGGTGAGCGTTCCGGCCTTCACCAGTCCGTACTCGTCGTCGCCGGCTGCTTCGCTCGACGCCGGCGCCCCGCTCGAGCAGGCGGCGAGGGCGACGACGGTGACGGATGCTGCGGCGAGGCCGAGCAGGGTGCGAACGCGGGGTGCGCGAGACATGTGGAGCTCCGTTCGTGGGGAGTGCTGGGGCGGCGACGTGGTGCCGTGCCGTGTGATCGAGTCCATCACGGCATCGCCCGTGAGGAAAACGGCGTTACCCCACGTTTCATTTCCGAAACAGCTCGATTCGCAGCATCCCGATCACATTCCGTTCGGGGCATACCGTGTCTGCGTTCGCTCGCGCAAGCCCTTCCGCCGCAGGATCGCCGGCGGATACGCTGGCCGCGGCGATGGAGTCCCCTCCGTCGTCGTGGTGCCACCCACACCAACCGGAAGGAACTTCACCCGTGATCACCCTGTCATGGCTCCTCATCATCGCCCTCGTCGGCGGCGCGCTCGCGCTCGTCGACGGTATCCGACGCCTCCGAGGGCGGGGCGGCTCGGTCGTCGGCATCATCGAGGTCATCGTCGCCGCACTGTTCGTGCTGTCGCTCTTCCTTCCCGGCATCCCGTTCGGCTCGCTCGTGCTCGGCATCGCGACGCTCGTCGTGCTCGTCGTCGCGCTCATCACCCGCGGTCGCACCGGCCTCGCGCTCACGATCTCCGCGATCGTGCTCGTCGCGCTCTGGCTCGTGCTCGTGAACGGCTGGCTCGTCATCCCCGGCATCAGCTGAGGGCGACGACGGAGGGGGCGGCCGATCCCGGCCGCCCCCTCCGTCGATTCGTGCGCTACTCCGCCGCGCCCGTGGCGAGCACGCCGTCTTCACGGCGTGGGATGCCGAGCGGGTTGCCGTCGGCGAGTTCCGGCGGCAGCACCCCTGCCGGCGCGTCCTGGAAGGCGATGGGGGTCAGCCAGCGTCGGATCGCGGTGGCTCCCACCGAGGTGTGCACCGACCCGGTCGTCGCGGGCCATCCGCCGCCGTGATGCTGCGCCCAGGCGATCGCGACGCCGGTGGGCCAGCCGTTGTAGACGATCCGGCCGGAGACCCGGGCGAGGGCTTCGGTGAGTGCCGTGACGTCTTCGCCCGGCGCGTGGTGGATCGTGCCGGTGAGCGAACCGTCGAGCACCGCGAGCGCGGCCTCGAGCGCGGCCTCGTCGGCGTAGCGCACGAGCACCGTCAGCGGCCCGAAGCACTCCTCGAGGAACGCCTCGTGGTCGGCGACGAAGTCGTCGGTCGTCGTCGCGATCACGGTGGGCGCCGCGGCATCCGTCGCCCGGTCGCCGGCGAAGACGAGCTCGACGTCATCGCGGGCGGCGAGCGCCGCCGACCCCGAGTCGAACGCGCTCGCGATGCCGTCGGTGAGCAGGGTCTGCGACGGAGCGTCGGCGAGTGCGACGACGAGCGCCCGCTCGAACCCGGCGCCCTCGGGCACGAAGACGAGCCCGGGCTTCGTGCAGTACTGGCCGCCGTCGCGGGTGAACGAGCCCGCGAGCCCGGCCGCGATCGCCGCGACATCCGCCGCGGCAGCCGCCGACGTGACGACGACCGGGTTGATCGAACCGAGCTCGCCGTAGAACGGGATCGGCGCGGGCCGGGCGGAGGCGAGGTCGAAGAGCGCGCGCCCGCCGCGGGTCGAGCCGGTGAACCCCACCGCCGAGACGAGCGGATGCCGCACGAGCGCGGTGCCCGCATCGAAGCCGTCGACGAGGGCGAGCGCCGTCGCGGGTGCGCCCGCATCGACGAGCGCGAGGTGCGCGATCTGCACCACGCGACGCGAGAGCCGCGGATGCCCCGGATGGGCCTTCACGACGACCGGGCATCCCGCGGCGAGCGCCGACGCGGTGTCGTTGCCGAGCACCGAGAACGCGAAGGGGAAGTTCGAGGCGGCGAAGACCGCGACCACCCCGAGCGGCCGCAGCATCCGCCGCAGGTCGGGGCGCGGCGGGGTGAGCGATGGGTCGGGAGCATCGAGTGTCGCCTCGAGGTACGACCCCTCGCGAACGACACCCGCGAAGAAGCGCAGCTGGGTCGCCGTGCGCGTCACCTCGCCCGAGAGTCGCCCCGGGCTGAGGTGGGTCTCCTCCGCGCCGAGCGCGACGAGTTCATCGCGGTGCGCTTCGAGCGCCTCGGCGAGTGCGGTGAGCCATCGGGCGCGATCGTCGCGGGTCGAGCGGTCGAAGCCGGATGCCGCTGCGAATCGCACCGCGATCTCGACTTCGGCCTCGGCATCGGTGACGACCGCATCGTCGTCGCGACGCTGCTCGTCGCGCGGTGCGATGCCCGCGGCATCCGCTGCTGTGCTCGTCTCACCCATGTCGTCCTCCAGCTTCGTCGAGATCAGAACGCGTTCAGCCCGGTGAGCTCGCGCCCCAGGATCAGTTGGTGGATCTCGTCGGTGCCCTCGTAGGTGCGCACCGACTCGAGGTTCGCCGCGTGCCGCATGACGGGCCACGCGTTCGTGATGCCGTCACCGGCGAGGATCGCCCGCGCCTCGTGCGCGATCGCGAGCGCCTCGCGCACGCTGTTGAGCTTGCCGACCGAGATCTGGGCGGGAGTGAGCGTGCCGCGCTCCTTGAGTCGCCCGAGGTGCAGGGCGAGGAGGATCCCCTTCTCGACCTCGAGGAACATGTCGGCGAGCTTCGCCTGGATGAGCTGGTTGGCGCCGATCGGCTTGCCGAACACCTCGCGGGAAGTCGACCGCTCGATGGCAGCCTCGAGGCACGAGCGGGCCGCCCCCATCGCGCCCCACACGATGCCGTAGCGCGCCTCGTTCAGGCAGCCGAACGGGCCGGAGAGCCCCTTCGCGCCCGGCAGGATCGCCTCGCCGTCGACCCGCACCCCGTCGAGTGCGATGTCGCACTGTACGGACGCGCGCATCGAGAGCTTGCCGTCGATCGGCGTCGCCGTGAAGCCCGGCGTCGAGGTCGGCACGAGGAATCCGCGCACCGCGCGACCGCCGTCGCCACCGCCGAATTCAGGGTCGTCGACCTTCGCCCAGACCACGGCGACATCGGCGAGCGAGGCGAGGCCGATCCAGCGCTTGGCGCCGTCGAGCACCCAGCCGTCGCCGTCGCGGCGCGCGGTCGTGGTCATGCCCGCGGGGTCGGAGCCGCCCTGGGGCTCGGTGAGCGCGAAGCATCCGATGAGGTCGCCGGCCGCCATGCCCGGCAGCCATTGCTGCTTCTGCTCCTCGGAGCCGTACTTGTGGATCGCGCTCATCGCGAGCGAGCCCTGCACCGAGACGAAGGTGCGCCAGCCGCTGTCGGCGGCCTCGAGCTCGAGGCACACGAGGCCGTACGACACGGCGCCCGCGCCGGCGCATCCGTAGCCCTGCAGGTGCATGCCGAGGAAGCCGGCGTCGCCGAGCTCCTTCACGAACTCGCGGCGGAAGTGCTTGGCCTCGAAGTCCTCCTCGATGACCGGCAGCAGCCGGTCCTGCGCGAAGGCGCGGGCCTTCAGCTGCCACTCGCGCTCCTCGGAGGTGAGCAGGGCGTCGAGGTCGAACACGGCGTCGATCGAGGGTGCGGTGGTCATCGGTGCGGTCCTTTCGCGGGGGTCTGGTGCCAGTCGGCGCCGGCGTGCTCGTCGAGCGTCGGCGGCGGAGTGCGGTACGCGGCGGGGCTCGCCGAGAGGCCGATCGGGTTCGCGACCGTGCGGCTCGTGAACGCACCGGCGGCGATCTCGGCGACGGGCTCGAGGCCGAGCGCCTCGCCGAATGCGATCGCCTCGGCGACGTCGTTCACGAGACCGGTCGGCACGCCGGCCGAGCTCAGCACTTCGACCCAGTGCCCAGCGGATGCCGCGGCCAGCCGCTCCTCGATCGCCGCCGTGAGCTCGACGCGATGCGCGACGCGGTCGACGTTGCCCGCGAACCGCGGGTCGTCGGCCAGCGCGGGAACGCCGAGCACCGCGGCGAGCGCCCGGAACTGCTTGTCGTTGCCGACGGCGATCACGAGCTCGCGATCGGCCGCGTGGAACACGGCGTAGGGGGCGATGCTCGGGTGCGCGTTGCCGAGCCGCCGCGGCGGCGTGCCCGTGGCGAGCGTGGACGCAGCCTGGTTCGTGAGCGCGGAGAGCAGCCCCTGCAGGAGGTTCACCTCGACCCGCTGGCCGAGGCCCGTGTGGTCGCGCTCGCGCAGCGCGAGCAGGATGCCGGCGACCGCGTTCTGTCCGGTGAGCACGTCGACGAGGGCGACGCCGGCCTTCGCGGGCTCGCCGTCGGCGGCACCCGTGATCGACATGAGCCCGCCGACGGCCTGCACGAGCAGGTCGTAGCCGGCGAGCGCGGCGCCCTCCCCCGTACCGAAGCCGGTGATCGAGCAGTAGACGACGCCCGGGTTCGACGCCCGCACCTCGTCGTAGGAGAGCCCGAAGCGGTCCATCACGCCAGGACGGAAGTTCTCGATGACGACGTCGGCCGAGGCCGCGAGCCGGCGCGCCTCCGCGAGCCCCGCCGCATCAGTCAGGTCGAGTGCGACCGAGCGCTTGTTGCGGTTGACGCTGCCGAAGTAGGTGGCCTGGCCGCTCGCGTCGACGGGCGGGCGCCAGTGCCGGGTGTCGTCACCGGCCGGGGATTCGATCTTCACGACGTCGGCGCCGAAGTCGGCGAGCATCATCGTGGCGTAGGGGCCGGCGAGCACCCGCGAGAAGTCGGCGACGCGCACCCCCGAGAGCACGCCGTCGGTCGCCTCGTCATCGGCCCGTCGCTCGTGCATCCCATCCGCCTTCGCATGTCGGCGGCCCCGCGACCGCGTAATCATCCTATATCGCTTCTTTTCTCGCTGCTCGACCTGTCCCGACCGCCATCGACGCCGTCCCGAGGATCGTCGCAGCATCGCCTGACAAGCGGTGGTGAGATTCCGGGCGAGTCGCTCGACTAGCCTGAACGCATGGAATCGAGGGTGGGGCCGGGAGCGCGCGAAGCCGTGTTCGCCCAGCTCGCCGACACGGGCCGCGCCGAACAGGTCGCGCAACGCCTCACCGACGGCATCGTGCTCGGGGTGCTCGGCGCCGGCGAACGCCTGCCGAGCGAACCCGAGCTCGCCCGCCGCTTCGGCGTCGCCCTCATCACCGTGCGCGAGGGCCTCGGCATCCTTCGGGAGGCCGGGCTCGTCGAGACCCGTCGCGGACGAGAGGGCGGCAGCTTCGTCGTCGCCGACGACGCCGACCACCGTTCGCTCATCACCGCGCGCCTGCGCGGCCTCGCCCAGGTCGAGCTCAGCGACATGGCGGTGTACTTCGGCGCCATCCTCGCCGGCATCGCCGAGCGCGCCGCCGAGCGCGCGTCCGCCGGCGACGCCGAGCGCCTCGCGGCATGGCTCGCCGCGGCCGACTTCGGCACCGCGGCATCCGCTCGCACCAATCAGGGCGGATTCTTCCTCGAGGTCGCCGTGCTCAGCCAGTCGGCCCGCCTCGTGCGCGAGCAGATCCGGCTGCAGGCCGAGTTCGGCCCCCTCCTGCTGCTCGGCCTCGACGACGACGGGCAGCGAGCGGATGCCTCGGCGCACGACCGCCGCATCGTCCGCGCCGTCGCGGCGCACCGCCCGGCGGAGGCCCGCGAGTCCGCAGGCGACCTCGTGCGCGGGCTCTCGGTGCCGCTCCTCGCGGCGAAGGCCAGGATCGAGCGGGGAGGTGCGCTCGATGAGCCGGTCAGCGCGTGACGTCGCCGCCTCGGTCGGTGCGGTGTTCGCCAGCGTCTTCGACCAGCTCGCCGCATGGCGCACCCCGGTCGAACAGCTCATCGACGGCGCGCCCGAAGTGCGCCCGGCCGCGCTCGACGCCCTCGTCGCCGAGCTCGTGCTCCCCCGCCTCACCGACTCCGAACCGCTGCTCGTCGGCGCCGGGTTCATTGCCGACGGTGAGATCGTGCGCGGGCGCGACGTGCACTTCGCGTGGTGGCTCGGGCCGCTCGACGCGAACCCCGTGCTCGGCTCGACGACCGAGCCGACGCGCCTCGACCTCACGACCCGCGGGTACACCGAGTACCTGCGCGACTTCCGCGCCCTCGAGTGGTACCGCATCCCCGCGACGACCCGGCACGCGCACGTGACCGGACCCTACGTCGACCACCTCTGCACGTGCGACTACATCCTGACGATGACGATGCCGGTGCACGCTGCGGTCGACCCCGCCGGCGACTCCCGCATGGTCGGCGTCATCGGCGCCGACGTCTCGGTGCGCCGACTCGAGCGCGAGCTGCTCGCCGCGTTCCTCGACGTGCCCGCACCGCTCGCCCTCGTGAACGACGAGGGCCGCGTCGTGCTCTCGACCGAGCCGACACTGCAGGTGGGGCAGCTGGCCGACCCCGCCGGCGCCGGCGAGCCGTGCCCCGGCACGCCGCTGCGAGTACTCGTCGACCCCGCGTCATCCGGGTCGATCTGAATCATCCGCTGATATATCTTTGAAGTCGAGCGTATGCACGGCGGCAGACGAGCTCTGGCGTGTGTGCAGTGTGTGCACCCCGAGAAGGAGAAACCCATGCCCTATGCCGTGACCAACCCCGCCACCGGCGAGACGGTCGAGTCCTACGACACCATCACCGACGAGGGCCTGCAAGCGGCCATCGCCGCGGCCACCGAGACGCACCGCACCTGGTCGAAGAACACCACGGTCGCCGAGCGCGCCGCCCTCGTGCGCCGCGTCGCCGAACTGCACAACGAGCGCGCCCAGGAGCTCGGCGAGATCATCGTGCGCGAGATGGGCAAGCCGATCGAGCAGGCCGTCGGCGAGGTCGAGTTCTCGGCCGCGATCTACGAGTACTACGCCGACAACGCCGAGTCGCTGCTCGCCGACGAGAAGATCGACCTGCTGGCCGGCGAGGGTTCGGCCCTCATCCGCCGCTCGTCGCTCGGCCCGCTCCTCGGCATCATGCCGTGGAACTTCCCGTACTACCAGGTCGCCCGCTTCGCCGGCCCGAACCTCATCATCGGCAACACGATCCTGCTCAAGCACGCCGAGCAGTGCCCCGAGTCGGCCGCCGCGATCGAGCAGATCTTCCTCGACGCCGGCTTCCCGGTCGGCGCCTACGTCAACATCTACGCCTCGCACGAGCAGATCGAGACCGTCATCGCCGACCCGCGTGTGCAGGGCATCTCGCTCACCGGTTCCGAGCGGGCCGGCGCGATCGTCGCCGAGATCGCCGGTCGCCACCTGAAGAAGGTCGTGCTCGAGCTCGGCGGCTCCGACCCCTTCATCCTGCTCTCGACCGACGACCTCGACGCCACGGTCGGCGCCGCCGTCTTCGCCCGCGTCGACAACAACGGCCAGGCCTGCAACGCGGCCAAGCGGTTCATCGTCGTCGAAGACCTCTACGAGCCGTTCCTCGAGAAGTTCACCGCAGCGATGAGCGAGGTCGAGCAGGGCGACCCCGCCCAGGCCGGCACCGCACTCGGCCCGCTGTCGTCGGCCAAGGCCGCCGAGGGCCTCGCCGAGCAGGTCGAGCGGGCCGTCGCACAGGGCGCAACGCTCCACCACGGCGGCGCGCGCGACGGCAACTACTACTCGGCCACGATCCTCACCGACGTGCAGCCCGGCTCCGACGCCTTCCACGAGGAGTTCTTCGGCCCGGTCGCGCAGGTCTTCAAGGTCGCCGACGAAGCCGCAGCGGTCGAGCTCGCGAACAACACCCCGTTCGGCCTCGGTTCCTACGTCTTCACGACCGATTCCGAGCAGGCCCTCCGCGTCGCCGACAAGATCGAGGCCGGCATGGTCTTCGTGAACCTGGTCGGCGCCGATGGCGCAGAGCTGCCCTTCGGCGGCGTGAAGCGCTCGGGCTCGGGCCGCGAGCTCGGCCGCTTCGGCGCCGACGAATTCGTCAACAAGAAGATGATCCGCATCGGCTGATCGTCGCCGACGTGCACTGATCGGATGCCCCGGGGCCGCGCCCCGGGGCATCCGTCGTCTGAGCCTCAGCGCTGGAAGCGCACCTCGCCGCCGACCACCGTGGTGGCGACCTGCAGGTCGCGGAGCTCGGTCGGCTCCACCTCGAACGGGTCCCGCTCGAGCGCGACGAAGTCCGCGAGCCTGCCGACGGCGAGCGTTCCCTGCCGGTGGTCGCGGTGGGCGGCGTAGGCGCTGCCCGCGGAATGGGCCGCGAGGGCCTCGGCGACGGTCACTCGCTGCTCGGGTTCCCAGCCTCCGGCCGGCTCCCCTGCGGCGTTCTCCCGCGTGACGGCGGCGTGCACCGCGTGCATCGGATTCGGGCTCTCCACCGGGGCATCCGAGCCGAAGGCCACGTGCGCACCGGAATCGGCGAGGGCACGCCACGCGTAGTTCGCGAGGTCGCGTCCGGCGAGCAGGGTCGACGCGAGCGCGATGTCCGAGGTGCAGTGCGTCGGTTGCAGGGACGGGATCACACCGAGCTCCGCGAATCGGGGAAGGTCGTCCCAGCGGATGTGCTGGGCGTGCTCGATGCGATGCCGGAGGCCTGCGGCGCGACTGAGCTCGGCGCTCTCGGCGTAGGCGTTCAGCACGAGATGGTTCGCCTCGTCGCCGATCGCGTGCGTGGCGACCGCGATGCCCGCGTCGGCCGCCGTGCGCACGAGCTCGCGCAGCCGGGCGTACGGGATCACCTCGATGCCGCGATTGCCGGACTCCCCGACGAACGCCTCGCCCATGTGCGAGGTGTGCGAGCCGAGCGCACCATCGGAGAAGAGCTTGACCGGGCCGGTCTGGAACCAGTCGTCGCCCTGGCCCGTGTACCGGCCCTCGGCGATCGCCGCATCGAGGTGGACGGCGGGGATGGCCTTGTGGACGCGGAGCCTCAGGCGACCGCTCCGATGCAGCTCGAGGTAGGCCGCGCGGGCGTCTTCGCCGTCGATGTCGTGCACGCCCGTGAGACCGACGGCGAGCAGGTGCTCCTGCTCGACCGCGAGCTGATCGACGAGGTCGGCGACCGACGGCGCGCCGATCACGGCATCGAGCGGGCGCTGCGCCTCCTCTCGGAGGATGCCGGCGGGCTCGCCCCGCGCATCCCGGACGATCTCGCCTCCGACCGGATCGGGCGTCGCCGCCGTGATCCCGGCTGCGGCGAGGGCGAAGCTGTTTGCCCAGACGGTGTGCCCGTCGATGCTCGGAAGCGCGACCGGTCGGTCGGGACAGATGCGGTCGAGGCTGTAGCGATCGGGCTGCACGGGCACGGCCCACGTGTTGGAGTCCCAGCTGCCCCAGAAGATGCCGCGACCCGCCGGCAGGCCCGCCGCATGGGACCGGATCGCAGCCAGCGCCTCGTCGAGGCTTCGGACGCCTCGCAGATCGAGCTGCCCGCGCTCGCCGGCGAGCAGTGCGGTGTGGATGTGCGCATCGATGAACCCCGGCACGACCGCGAGACCGCCGAGATCGACCTCGATCGTGCCCGGGCCGGCGAGTGCGCCGATCTCGGCGTCGTCGCCGATCGCGACGATCTCGCCATCGACGGCGAGCAGCGCCTCGGCGGGCTTCTCCTCGCCGGTCAGCGTGTGGATGCGGGCATTGCGGAAGAGCTTCGACGGCAACGGCGTTCCTCGGGTCAGGGGCGGATCGCGCATTGCGCGCGGAGAACGAGACGGCTAGCGCTTCTTCTTCTCGTCGATCTCGTCGCGGCGCAGCAGGATGATGCGGTCGACGAGCGAGTCGGGCAGCGGATGCTCGGGGGTGAACCGGATCGTCCCCTTCGCCCACGAGTACCCCTCGAGCTCCGACGAGACGGCCTCGATCACCGGCGGACTGTACGGATAGAGCCCGATGTGCGCCTTCGCCTTCATGATGCTGAGCAGCGGCGAGTCCCGGTACCGGAGGGCCGGCATGCCGTAGCTCACCCCTTCGACCGCCTCGGGCACGAGCGAGACCGCCCTGGCCCTGATGCGTTCCATGACGTCGCGCTCGGGCTCCTCGAGACCGGCGATGTAGTCGCTGACTTCCCCCATGGCGGCCATGCTACGCCGAGCGGATGCCGCGGCATCCGCTCGCTCCGGAATCCGCGCCCGAAATAAATCATCCGGAACTATAGCTTTACGACCGGATGTCTGGCTATGCTGGCGCGACACCACGACGATGTGGTGTCGCCGGTTGGGGGCGGCCGGCGCAGCGATGACAGTGGAAGGCAGTGATGTCTGAAGATCGCGGGCCCGCAGCAGGCCTCTCCGACGGCGAACACCTCAGCGTGCTCGGCTACGAGGACACGTTCAACCGGTCGATGAGCCTCTGGGCGAACTTCGCCCTCGGCTTCACCTATCTCTCCCCCCTCGTCGGCGTCTACTCGCTCTTCGCAGTGGCGCTCTCGATCGGCGGTCCGCCCTCGATCTGGTGGATCGTGATCGTCGGCGCCGGGCAGCTCCTCGTCTCGTTCGTGTTCGGCGAGGTCGTCTCGCAGTACCCGATCCACGGCGGCATCTACCCCTGGGCTCGGCGCCTCTGGGGTCGGCGCTACGCGTGGATGGCGGCGTGGGTCTACATCTGGGCGATGATCGTGACCATCACCGCGGTCGCCGAATTCGGATCCGGGTTCGCGGCGAGCCTGTTCGGCATCGAGATCACGAACGCGTCGACGCTGTGGATCACGCTCGCGTTCCTCCTCATCGCCCTCGCCATCAATTTCACGGGCACGAAGTGGCTCGCCCGCGTCGCTCGCATCGGCCTCGCCGCCGAGCTCATCGGCGTCATCGGCCTCGGCCTCTACCTGCTGATCTTCCAGCGCAAGCAGGAGTTCAGCGTCTTCTTCGACACCATGGGCGTCGAGGGCGACGGCAGCTACACGGCGGCCTTCATGGGCGCCGCCCTCGCGGGCCTCTTCCTCTTCTACGGCTTCGAGGCCTGCGGCGACGTCGCCGAAGAGGTCGCGAACCCCGCGCGTCGCATCCCCAAGGCCATGATGCTGACGATCCTCGTCGGCGGCGTCTCCGCGCTCTTCTCGTTCGGCGGCTACGTGCTCGCGGCGCCCGACCTCGCGTCGATCGTCAGCGGTGAGGACGCGGACCCCATCCCCGGCATCCTCGAGGCGACCCTCGGATCGGTGGGCGCGAAGCTGTTCCTGGTGATCGCGATCACGGCGTTCCTCTCGTGCGTGCTGAGCCTGCAGGCCGCGGCGAGCCGCCTGCTGTTCTCCTTCGCCCGCGACGGCATGGTCCCTGGCCACCGCTGGCTCTCGAAGGTCTCGCCGACCACGAAGGTGCCGACGAACGCCCTCATCGTGGCGTGCACCGTGCCCGCGCTCATCGCCGTGCTCATCTGGGCGAACAACGACCTCTTGGTGCCGGTCACCTCCTTCGCGGTGCTCGGCATCTACGTCGCGTTCCAGATGGTCGTGCTGGCCTCGCTCCGGCAGCGCCTCAAGGGCTGGCGGCCTGCCGGTCCGTTCTCGCTCGGCTCGTGGGGGTTCCTCGTGAACGTCCTCGCGCTCGCCTACGGCGTCTTCGCGATGGTGCTGCTCTCGCTGCCGGGTTCGACGGGCGACTTCCTCACCGACTACGTCGTGCTGATCGGCCTCGGCGTCGTCGTCGTGACGGGCCTCGCCTACCTGTTCATCGCACGCCCCGACCGCAAGTCGGATGCCCCGTCGGGTGACGCGATCGCCGTCGCCGACGAGATCCGCCTGCGCACCGGCGCGACGAGCGTGGTCGACGTGCACTGACGGCCTCGCGCCCCATCCTGTGGCGGGCAGGCGAGCGCACGCTCCCTGCCCGCCACTCGGCTGCCCGGGCTCGGAACTCCGGACGCCGGTCGGATTTCCTGATTGACCGCCCGGTCAAAGCGATCTACCGTGGAAGTGACCCCCGGATGGGAGCCACCGACCTTGAGGAGGCTGGTTTCTATGAAGAAGTGGACGCGATGGGAAGACTGGGTGGCCGTCGCCGCCGGTCTCGCCGTGGCACTCTCGACGATGTTCCTCGCTCCGATGGGCTCGTCCGTCGCGATCATGGTCGTGCTCGGTATCGCACTCGCGGTCGCAGGGCTCGTCAACCTGGCATGGCCCGGCATGGTCGCGATGGAGTACGTGCAGGGCGCCATCGGCCTCCTGCTGATCGTCTCGCCGTGGTTCGGCGGATACGTGGACACCATGACCTTCGGTGCCGCGTGGATGTCGTGGATCTGCGGCGCGGTCGCGGTGGTCGTCGCCGCGCTGGCGATCCGGCCGAGCATGCGCGCACATCACGACGCCGTCACTCACTGATCCGCTGACCGAGGACGGCAGTTCCCCGCTGCCGTCCTCCCGACCCCGTGGAGGCTGCTGGTGCCGGAGCATCGGAGCGCTCGTGAACGCATTCTCGATGCCGCCGAACGGCTCTTCGCCGACCGGGGCTTCGACGCGACGCCGACCTCGACCGTCGCCGCGCTCGCCGACGTGCCCAAGGGGCTGCTCTTCTACTACTTCCCGGCGAAGGCCGACCTGCTTCGCGCGCTCGTCACCGAGCGCCTCGATCTCGGACCGATCGACCCGAACGCCCTCGTCGCGCCCGGCGACCCCGTGAGCGCCCTGCTGAACCTGGCCGGACGGCTCTCGGAGCTGCAGGCCGATTCCGAGGTGCTGCGGGTGATCATCTGGCGAGAGCAGCGCACGCATCCCGAGGTGCGTGCACGGCTGCGCGAGCACCGCCTGCACGTGCAGGCGATCGTCGAGCGCGTGCTGCGCGGCAGCGTCCTGCGCCCGATCGCATCGCGCGCACTCCATACCGCCGCCGCCGCATGGGTGGCGATCCTGTCGATCAAGCCGCACGCCGAACACGAATCAGGCGACGACGCCGGGTTCGATCTGAGGGCGCTCGCCGAGCTGATCTGCGCCGGGCTCGACGCGTCGGAGCCGGCGTGACCGGCCCGTACGCTGTGCGGCGGCAGAGCGCCGTGCGCGCAGGCACAGCACGAGCATGATGCCGCACGAGACGAGATAGAACGTGTGCAGGCCCCAGATCGGGCCGAACGGCAGGGTGAACACGTAGAGCGAGTACAGCACGTTCGCCGCGTTGATCATGATCATGCTCGGGAGGCTGTACGACGAGACATCCCGCGTGCGCAGGGCCTTGCGCAGCATCGGCAGATTGCTGACCGCGAAGACCACGGTCGAGATCGTGCCGGCGAGGAGCGGGATGTCCATGCCTGAACGGTAGGCGCGGCATCCCCACGCCCGCGTCGACCGAACCGCGCATCTTCGTTCGCAGACCGCATGGTCAGAACTATGCAGATCGGTGCCGCCGCTCGCGCACGAACCCGTGCGGGAATATCGTTGCCGCATGGACGCGATTCGCCGGCACGTCGTGGTGCATGGCCAGGTGCAGGGCATCGGGTTCCGGTTCAGCGCCCGCGTCGAGGCGCAACGGCTCGGCGTGTCGGGCTGGGTGCGCAACCGCTCCGACGGCGCGGTCGAGGCCGAGATCGAAGGCGAGCCGCCGGCGATCGACGCCATGCTCGGCTGGTTCGACGAGGGACCGCCCGGGGCGAGCGTCACCACGATGATCACGAGCGACCTCGAGCCGACCGGAGAGCACGGCTTCACCGTCACGGTCTGAGCGCGGCGACCCCGTCAGGCGAGGCCCTTCTCGTAGGCGTACGCGGTCGCCGCAGCACGCGACGAGAGCTCGAGCTTGGCGAAGATGTTGGCGATGTGGCGCGCCACCGTCTTCTCGCTGAGCGAGAGCTGCGCACCGATGGCGCGATTGGTGAGCCCCCTCGACACCAAGCGGATCACCTCGAGCTCACGTGGCGTGAGCGCCCCGCCGCGCCGTTCTCCGACCAGTTGCTCGAGCACGACGAGATCAGGATCGGCGCCGAGGGCGAGGAACGTCTCGCGTGCGCTCCGGAACTCCGCGAGCCCGGCATCGCGGTCGCCGAGGGCCAGCAGGGCGCGCCCGGCCGACACCATGCTGCGCGCACGTTCAAACGGGGCACCGAGCACCAGCCACGCCTCGGCCGCGGCGCGAGCGGCGTCGAGCGCCGCTGCGGGCGCCGCCTCGGCGAGCAGCACGCGCGCCTCGGAATCCGCGACGGTCGCGACGAGCATCGGGGGCGGTGATTGCCCGCTCGCCTCACCGAGCTCGCCGACGGCCCGGCGAGCCGCCTCGAGATCGCCCGCGGCGATCTCGATCTCGACCAACGCCGGGAGCAGGAACCGGCGCGTGAACGGGTCGGAGCCCGCGACGGTACGCCGGATCTCGTCCTGGGCGAGCCGAGTCCTCCCGACGGCGAGATGCAGCAGCGAGAGTCCCGGCTGCGGCTCCCACCCCGATTCGCCGGCACGGCGGTACAACGCCTCGGCGGAGTGGAAGGCGCCGCGCAGCCGCCCGAGCTCGGCGAGCTGGTACGGCGCACCGTAGACGGCGCGATAGTCACCAGCACGGAAGCGCGACAAGGCCAGTTCGGCGGCATTCGACGCCTCGGCCCACGCGCCGCGCAACAGCAGCAGTGCGGCCTCGAGCGCATGGCGCTGCCCGCTGAACGTGATCAACTCGGGCTGGCCCCGACACCAGCGATCGAGCACCCCGGTCCATGCCGTGGCACGGTCGAGGTCGAACGCCATCATCGCGTCCGAGATCAGGGCGCAGGCGATGACACCAGTCGGCACCGGCGCGACGTCACCGGCCTCGACCGCGGCCATGGCGCGGTCGAAGCACGCGAATCCCTCCTCGATGGCGCCGGTCTCGATCAGGGACTTGCCGAGGCCGAGCATCGTGAGCGCGACGAGTTCGCGGTCGTCATGACGCTCGGCGATCGCGAGTCCCTCCTCGAACCGATGCCTCGCCTCGAAGGGATCGCCGCTGCCGAGCTGCGCGACGGCCGGCGCCATTCTCACGAATCCGGCGAGCGCGCCCGGGTGCGGCATCGCGGCCGTGAGCCGCATCGCGCGGGCGGCCCAGAGCACGCTTCGCGTGAAGTCACCCAGTTCGATCAACTGCAGGGCCAGCCAGCTCGCCGAGCGAGCGGCCCCCGTCGGGTCGTCGGCGGCGAGGTGGGCCTCGTACGCCCTCGACCATGCTTCGCCCGAGGCCTGCGGCTCCCCTCGCAGCAGCGCGGCGGTCGCGAGCAGTTCGAGATCGGATGCCCCGAGCCCGTCAGTGGCGTCGACTCCGGCCAGTTGCTCGTACGCATCGGCCCAGCGCCGCTCGGTTGCGGCCGCGCGGCCCGCGTCGAGTGCGCTGGACGCGGTCATGTCACTCCCCCGCCGGCCGCGTCCCACTCGGGTCGGCGCCGGCGCCCGTCGGTCGTGCGGGAAAGGTACCGCCGAACCGATGGGCCCCGCAAGGGCCGGGGCTCACGGCGACCATTCGTAGCCGTGGTGCCGATCGCCGTCGTCCTCGTCGACAGGATCCGCCGGTCGGTGCCGTTCGTGGTGCACGAGCAACCCGACGACGCCGCCGGCCAGCACGACCGTGAAGGCGACGAGCCCCCATGCGCCGAGGCGCGCCAACCAGATGCCGCTGCCGATCGCGACGACGCTGACCCCGATGCCCGCGAGGATCGCCGTTGTACGCTCCCTCATGACTGGATGGTATCCACTCATCGATCCTCGGTGAACGACGAAGGGCCCGCCGGCGAACCGGCGAGCCCTTCGTG
Source organism: Agromyces cerinus (assembly GCF_016907835.1). Lineage (NCBI taxonomy): Bacteria > Bacillati > Actinomycetota > Actinomycetes > Micrococcales > Microbacteriaceae > Agromyces > Agromyces cerinus. The sequence continues at coordinate 2,817,945 of NZ_JAFBCT010000001.1, forward strand.
TGCAGTCTGCGGTGAGACTAGATGGCGTTGACGTCCAGCGGGATGCCGGGGCCGAACGTGGTCGACACGGCGCCCTTCTGGATGTAGCGGCCCTTCGAGCTCGACGGCTTCAGACGCAGAACCTCTTCGAGAGCCGCCTTGGCGTTCTCTTCGAGCTGCTCCTGCGAGAACGAGGCCTTGCCGACGACGAAGTGCACGTTGGCGTGCTTGTCGACGCGGAACTCGATCTTGCCGCCCTTGATGTCGGAGACGGCCTGGCCCACGTTCGGGGTCACGGTGCCGGTCTTCGGGTTGGGCATGAGGCCGCGCGGGCCGAGCACCTTGCCGAGACGGCCGACCTGGCCCATGAGCTCGGGGGTGGAGACCGCCGAGTCGAACGCGGTGTAGCCACCGGCGACCTTCTCGATGAGCTCGGCGCCGCCGACCTCGTCAGCGCCGGCCGCGATGGCAGCTTCGGCAGCGGGGCCGGTCGCGAACACGATGACGCGGGCGGTCTTGCCGGTGCCGTGCGGGAGGATGACGGTGCCGCGCACCATCTGGTCCGCCTTGCGGGGGTCGACGCCGAGCTTCAGCGCGACCTCGACGGTCGAGTCGAACTTCGCGGAGCCGGTCTCCTTCGCGAGGGCCACTGCCTCGGTCGGGGTGTAGAACTTGCCGTCTTCGATCTTGTCGGCCGCGGCGCGGTAGGCCTTGGACTTCTTTGCCATGTTGCTTCTCCTTGAGAGAGTGTGGTCATCTGCGCCTGGCGGGCGCTGCCACTGAATGCTGAGTTCTGGTGAACGGATGCCTCGTGGCACCCGTCGGTCTCGAGGTCTCGCTGCGCGATTAGCGCGACTCGACCGGCGAGACGGGGCCTATTCGACCGTGATGCCCATCGAGCGAGCGGTGCCCGCGATGATCTTCGACGCTGCGTCGAGGTCGTTGGCGTTGAGGTCGACCATCTTCGACTCGGCGATCTCGCGCACCTGTGCCTGGGTCAGCTTGCCGACCTTGGTGGTGTGGGGAACGCCGGAGCCCTTTGCGACGCCGGCAGCCTTCTTGATGAGCTCTGCGGCGGGCGGGGTCTTCAGGATGAAGGTGAACGAACGGTCTTCGTAGACCGTGATCTCAACGGGGATGACGTTGCCGCGCTGGGCTTCGGTCGCCGCGTTGTAGGCCTTGCAGAACTCCATGATGTTCACGCCGTGCTGACCCAGGGCCGGGCCGATGGGCGGGGCCGGGTTCGCGGCGCCGGCCTTGATCTGAAGCTTGATCAGACCGGTGACCTTCTTCTTCGGTGCCATGATTTCTCTCTTTCTGTTCGAACGCCCCGGTTGCCGGGGCACTCTCCCGCAACCCGGCCGTTCCGGGATGCGGTGATCTGTGTGCCAGACGCAGCACAACCCTCCGATTGTACCGGAGGGCCGCTGCGTGCTGTCTGGGAGGTGTTAGAGCTTGGTGACCTGGTCGAAGCTGAGCTCGACCGGGGTCTCGCGCTCGAAGAGCGAGACGAGCACGATGAGCTTGCCGCTCTCGGGCTTGATCTCGCTGATCGTGCCGGGCAGGCCCGCGAACGAGCCGTCCTTGATCGTGATGGTCTCGCCGACCTCGAAGTCGACCTCGGCGGGGATCGCACGGGCGGCACCGGTACCGGCGCCGGCCTTCGCACCCTTGACGGGGGCGACGTCCTTGATCTCGACGAGGCTCTTCAGCATGCCGAAGGCCTCCTCGAAGCGGAGGGGGGTCGGGTTGTGCGCGTTGCCGACGAAGCCGGTGACACCGGGCGTGTGGCGGATGACCGACCACGAGTCCTCGTTGAGGTCCATGCGCACGAGCACGTAGCCGGGGATGCGGACGCGCGTGACCATCTTGCGCTGGCCGTTCTTGATCTCGACGACGTCTTCCATCGGCACTTCGACCTGGTAGATGTAGTCGGCCATCGCCATGGATTCACGGCGCTGCTCGATGTTCGCCTTCACGCGGCGCTCGAAGCCCGCGTAGGAGTGGATGACGTACCACTTGCCGGGGAGGAAGCGGAGCTCGGCGCGGAACTCCGCGTACGGGTCGGCCTGCTCTTCGTCTTCCTCGATGACGGCTTCGACGGCGGCCTCGGCCTCTTCGACCGAGTCGATGTCGAGTGCGTCGTCGACCACGGCGTCAGCCTCGGGGTCGCTCGACTCGGCGATCGCGTCGAGAACGGCGTCGAGGTCGACCTCGTTGCCCTCGTCATCGACGACGTGCACGGCACGCTGCTCGGCCGGCTCGACCGACTCCTCTTCGTGCTCGAGGGTGTTGCCCGTCTGCGCCTCGTCGTCTTCGGCCGACTGCTCAGCAGCCGTGGCCCAGTCGACGTCGTCGCGCTCAGTCCTTGACACTTCTCTCAATCCTTTTCTCCGGTGCGCCAGCGGCGAACCGGATCCGTCGAACCCGAAGGTCCGATCAGACCCCCGGTGTTCCGAAGACGTACAGCACCAGCCAGCCGAACACCTGATCGAACGCCCACACGATCGCCATCATGATGATGACGAACACGAGCACCACAGCCGTGAAGCTGACGAGCTCCCTGCGGGTCGGCGTGACGACCTTCTTCAGCTCGGCGATGACCTGCCGGATGAACAGGGCGACGCGCGAAAAGGGGTTCCGACGCGCGGCGCGATCGCGCTTCGCGTTGGCGACGACGTCTTCACTCGGTTCGTCGATTACTTTTCGTGCCACCTCGTACACCTTTCGTGGGCCGGCAATCACTGCCGGCTCGCAGGGCGGACAGGACTCGAACCTGCAACCTGCGGTTTTGGAGACCGCTGCTCTACCAATTGAGCCACCGCCCTATGGAACGACCGGGTGACCGGGGCTGTTCCACTTGGTTGCCGAGCGCCACGATTCACTGCGTTTCTCACCAGGTGAATGCCCGAAAATAGGCGCAATGAATCTTGGCTGACTTCAACAACCTCACCAAGTGTATGCGACGCCGCAGGCAGAGTAAAGCCGAGCGGATGCCCCGCCCTCGGCGACCGCTCCGAGGCATCCGAGTCGGGCGCCTCGACGAGGGGGTCGGCGTGCTGGTTCCGCGCATCGACGGGGCGCTCGGCCTAGATTGGGCGCATGACGATCGACCGCGCATCGCGCCTCGTACCGGAGCCGCGCAGCAGCGCCGAGGTCACCGGCGAGCACTCGCAGTTCCGGCTCGACCTCGAGCGCATCCGGTTCTCGCCGTACTTCTCGCGGCTCTCCGCCGTCACGCAGGTCATCGCGCAGCCGGGCGCCGGACCCCTCATCCACAACCGGCTCACGCACTCCATCAAGGTCACCGCGGTCGCCAGGGCGATCGCGGTCAAGCTGACGGATGCCGCGTCGCCGGCCCGCGACTTCGCACTCGAGCACGGCTGCGACGCCGTCGTCGTGCAGGCCGCGGCGAGCGCCCACGACCTCGGGCACCCGCCGTTCGGCCACCTCGGCGAACGCGTGCTCGACCGGCTCGCGCGCGAGACGCTCGGACTCGTCGACGGCTTCGAGGGCAACGCGCAGAGCTACCGCATCCTCACCGCGCTCGACGTCAGCGAGGCCGCCCCGCGCGGGCTGAACCTCACCGCGGCGGTGCGCACGGCCGTCGCGAAGTACCCGTGGACGCGGTACATCGATGCGACGTCGTTCGGCGACGGGCCGCTGCCACGCGGTCTTCGCCGCACCGCACAGGGCGTGGACGTGCCCAAGTACTCGGCGTACGGCATCGACGCCCTCGACCTCGAGCAGGCCCGGGCCGGGCTGCCCCCGATGCAGCAGTCGCTCGAGTGCTCGATCATGGACATCGCCGACGACGTCGCCTACTCGATCCACGACGTCGACGACTTCTATCGGGCGGGCGTGCTCAGCCAGGGCGCCGTCGCGCGGGAGTTCCGCGGCTGGATCGAGGGCGGGTCGCAGCTGCGGCAGCTCGATGAGGCGGCGCTCGGAGCCCGCACCGCCCCTGCAGGCAGCGCCCTCGAGGCGCTTCGCCGCAAGTTCGCACGCGACGACCCGTGGGTGGCCGACGACGACGCGTTCGCCGATGCGGTCGACGTCGTCGCCGACGATCTCGTCGACGGCCTGCTGGCGACGCCGTTCGACGGGTCGATCGCCTCGGAGCGCGCGCTGTCGTCGTTCACGAACCGCTGGATCAGCCACCTGCAGTCATCGGTGGTGCCCGCGCCGCGCGACGTCGTGCGATCGGGCCTCGTGACCCTCGATCGACAGGCCTGGCACGAGGTCGAGATCCTGAAGTTCGTGCACCGCCACTTCATCCTCGACCGCGCCGACATCGTGATGTACCAGCGCGGACTCAGCCGGGTGCTCGCCCGCGCCGTCAAGGGGCTCACGGCCTGGGCGACCGACGAGCACGACCGCGACCGGGTGCCGCAGCGGCTGAAGGAGCTCGTGGAGATCGCGACCGACGGCTACGCGGCCGTCCGCCATGAACGCCCTGCCGACGTCCCGATCCCCGCAGCGGGCGATGTGCGCCGCCTCGGGGTCGGTCGCGGCGTGATCGACTACGTCGCCTCGCTCTCCGACGATCAGGCGCTCGCGGTGTCGGAGGCGCTCGACGGCCGCCCCGACAAGCTGTGGGACATCGGCCAGAACCTCTGAGCCAGCGCGATGCAGATCGCGCCCACCACGACGAGCACGCCACCCGCGATCGCGACCCACCATGCCGTGTCGGCCGGGATGTCGAGGTAGACGCTGATGCCGAGGATGCGCGAGAGGCCCCAGGGCAACAGGGCCATCTCGTCGTTCCACCTGGTGAGCGCCGCCTCGAGGCCGATCAGGCCGATCAGCGAGCCGAACACCGCGAGCACGACGCCGACGCCCGCGCCGACCGCGCCGGTCGCCCAGAGCGTTCCTCGCTCGACGGCGATCGCCCACGCGGCGGCGACCACGACCCATCCGAATGCGGCGAACGCCAAGGCGATGTACACCGAGCGTCCGACGGGATTGGTCCAGAACTCGAACCAGTACCCGCCCGGCCCGGTCGGAGCGAGCACGGCCAGGAGCAGCGCCACGCGGAGCAGCGCGGCCCCTCCGACGGCGGCGACGACCGGCCACGCGGAGCGGCGAGCGAGCGCGAGCCACAGCACGCCGACGAACACCGCCCAGCCGCCGAGGGTCACGAGCAGGTGCGACGGTGCCAGGAACCAGGTCTGGATGCCGCGGCTCGCCACGAGGAAGGCGGCGGGCACGGCGGCGAGCAGCACCCGGTCGAGCCGGCCGAGCCCGTCGACGACCTCCCGGGCGCGCCACGGCCGGGTGCCGGCGATCCACAGCGCGCGCGCGGCCCGAGCCCCGGGCCACCCGCCGCTCCTCCGGCCGCCGACGATGCCGTAGGCCAGCCAGACGGCGAGCAGCACGAGGGCGATCCTGGCCGCCCACGCCATGGGCAGGTCGCGCACCGCGCGCTCGACGCCGAGCTCGGCCGCCGTGAGGTTGTACGCGGGCAGGTACGGGTCGCCGGCGTAGGCGGCCTCGTGAGCGGCGGCGGATGCCTCGAACGCCCGCCGCGCGGCATCCCACCGATCGAATGCGACCGGGTCGCCGGTGTCGTGCCACTCGGCCTGCCGGAGGAACATCTCGCGGTAGTCGCCGAGCATGGCGTAGGTGTTGGCCTGATAGTCGAGGGTGTCGAGGAACGCCGTACGCAGTGCGGGGTCGCGCCAGCTCGCGGCATCCGTCGCCTCGATCGCCGACTGCATGCGCTCGACCGCGGCGATCGCGCGGTCGCCGCCCGCGATCGCCTCATCGAGCTCGTCGCGGCTGATCTCGTAGATCACGTCGAGCACGGCGCTGTCGCCGGTGAGGATGTCCCACTCGAAGATCCACATCATGGGCGGCGGCTCGAGGCCGATCGCGAAGACCCTGCGGTCGGCGAACGGGCCGATGTAGAGCCCGTCGGTGATGGCCTCGCGCGACTGGGACATCGCCTCGCCGATCGCCGCGACGGTCGCCGGGTCGCCCGAGAACCAGCGCCGTGCCCAGTCGGCGGTGATCGCGGCGGGGTCGGCATCGGGGTCGCGCGCGAGACGGACCGTGAGCTCGGTGTTCAGCTCGTAGAGCTGCCAGAACCCGGCCTTCAGCTCGAGCGAGAGCGGGCCGGCGCGCCAGGGTCCGCCGTCCTGCGTCCACGTCCAGATTCCCTCGACGTGCGGGTTCGCGGCGATGAACCGTTGCAGCGCCTCCTGGGAGAGCACCCCGAGGTCGTTCGGGAACGCGCCGAAGTTCTCGAACTCGCGCCGGCTCTGGAACTCGACGATGCGGCGCTGCTCGCCGATCTCGAGGGTGTGGTTCAGCGGCAGGTGGCTGTAGAAGTCGCCGAGCGTGTACTTCGTCGAGACGATGAGCGCATCGGAGTCGATGCCGCCGAGCACCGCCTCGTAGGAGGCGTCGTTCGTGTGCATGTCGCCGACGGCGCCGACGCCGACGCTCCACGAACGGAAGATCACCTCGCGGTCGACGCGCTCGGCCTGTTCGGTGAAGGCCGTGAGCATGGCGCGCACCGAGTCGACCGTCGTGACCGCGAGCTTCGAGTAGTAGTCCCAACCCGGCAGGTCGTAGACCCGGCCCGCCTCGCCGATGCGGATGAGCACGCCGTCGAGGTAGGGCATCTCGGCGTAGAGCTCGTCGAGGCCCGCCGAGTAGACGTCCCAGAACTCGGGGTCCTCGGTCGCGAGGCTGCCGAAGCGGTCGACGAGGTACTCCTCGAGCGGCGTCGTGAGGGTGAGCATGTCGGTGCGGAAGTACACGTCGAGCCCGGCGTCGTGGGCGTACTCCCACATCGGTCCGAACGCCTCGCGCATGGCGTGCGCGCGGGCGACGTGCGTGTCGTCGGCGTCGTAGACCTCGGTGCCGTCGCCGACGCCCGAGAAGGTGAGGTACTCGACGAACCCGGGGATCGCGATCGCGTTGTACCCCTCGGCGAGCGCGTGCCGCACGTACGCCTCGAAGTCCGCCCGGGCGACCTCGAGCGCGGTCTCGTCGATGTAGGGCGCCTCGGCGAGGATGACGTCGGCGAAGGCCTTCGAGTTGTGCGAGTAGTCGTCGCCGGCCACCCACTCCGACTCGTCGACGGTCACGCCGACGGCACCGAGGTCGACCATGCGGAACCCGAGTCGCGACTCGACCGTCTCGCCGAGGCGTTCGGCCACGCTCCGGCGGTCGCGCACCGCGGCGGCGAGGTCGTAGACGCCGAGCACGGCGCCGGCCTCGGATGCCGCGACCACGCGCAGCGCGTCGGGAGTGCCCTCGAGGCGGTAGGACTCGTCGTCGTCGCTGCCCTCGCCGACGACGACCTCGAGGGCGGCGGAACCGTCGGTGGTCTCCGCCTCGGCGACCGCGGCGCGCAGCTCGTCGACCGCGAGATCCATGCGGAGCGAGGGCGGCGCGGTGATCGCCGTGAACTCAGGCGGAGCGATCGACGGGATCTCGGGCGCGGCCGCCAGCACCTCGGCAGGGATGTCGGACGGTTCGCTGCGGATGCCGAGCTCGTCGGCGAGCACGACGGCGATGCCGGCGCCGAGCGCCACGAGCACCGTGAGCGCGACTCCGGCGAGGAGACCCCGTCGGGTTCGCGCCATCACGTGGGCAGCGTAGCAAGAGTGGGACGCACGTCCCAGAGAAATCTTCACCTCGATGCGTCACGGCGCCGCGCCCGCCATTCGTTGCCCTGCTCTGTCGTCACGCGCTAACGTGACGCCAGCACCATCTGCGCCGTCGCAGATCGCGTCGACGCCGCTTCGATGCGCAAGGGAGAAGCACCATGAGTGAGACGCAAGTCACCGGCTGGGTCGGCTGGGGAGCCTTCGCAGCGATCATGCTCATCATCGCCGGCGGTTTCGACGTGCTGTACGGGTTCATCGCGCTCGCCATGCCGGACAGCGCGTACCTCACGACCGGCGGAGGCGCACTGTTCCTCTTCGACGTGCAGGGCTGGGGCTGGTGGCACGTGATCAGCGGCGCATTGCTCGTACTGATCGGCGCTGCCCTCTTCTCGGGCGCGACGTGGGCTCGCGTGGTGGCCGTGATCCTCGTGATCCTCAACGCCGTCGGCCAGCTCTTCCTGCTGCCCGTGCAGCCCTGGTGGTCGCTCATCGTGCTCACGCTCGACATCCTCGTGATCTACGCACTCACCGTGCACGGCCGGGAGCTCCAGGCCCGCCGCTGACACGAACGGGGCGACGGAGACCGCGACTTCGGTTCGTGGCATCCGTCGCCCTGTCATGCGCGGCCCGCGCGCCGTAGGCTTGTCCCGTGACCGAACACCCTCGCCTCTCCGCCCGCATCGCCGCCATCGCCGAGTCCGCGACCCTCAAGGTCGACGCGAAGGCGAAGGCCCTCCAGGCCGAGGGGCGCCCGGTCATCTCCTACGCAGCGGGTGAGCCCGACTTCGCGACACCGGAGTACATCGTCGAGGCGGCGCTCGCGGCGACGCACGACCCGAAGAACTACCGGTACACCCCGGCGGCGGGCCTTCCCGAGCTGCGCGAGGCCGTCGCGGCGAAGACACTGCGCGACTCGGGCCTCGAGGTCTCCCCCGGCCAGGTCGTCGTCACCAACGGCGGCAAGCAGGCCGTCTACCAGGCGTTCCAGACGCTGCTCGACCCGGGCGACGAGGTGCTCGTGCCGACGCCGTACTGGACCACGTACCCCGAGGCGATCAAGCTCGCCGGCGGCCGTCAGGTCGACGTCTTCGCGGGCTCCGACCAGGGCTACCTCGTGACGGTCGCCCAGCTCGAGGCCGCCCGCACCGACCGCACGAAGGTGCTGCTGTTCGTCTCGCCGTCGAACCCGACCGGCGCCGTCTACTCCCCCGAGCAGACCCGCGAGATCGGCGAGTGGGCGCTCGAGCACGGCATCTGGGTCGTCGCCGACGAGATCTACCAGAACCTCACCTACGCCGAGGAGCCCGACGGCGTGCCGCCGCGTGCCGTCTCGATCGTCGAGGCGGTGCCCGGGCTCGCGAACCAGGTGATCCTCGTCAACGGCGTCGCGAAGACCTACGCGATGACCGGCTGGCGCCTCGGCTGGATGGTCGGCCCTGCCGACGTCATCAAGGGCGCCGCGAACCTGCAGTCGCACCTCTCGTCGAACGTGTCGAACATCTCGCAGCGCGCTGCGATCGCCGCGCTCAACGGCCCGCAGGACGCGGTCGAGGAGATGCGGCGGGCCTTCGACCGCCGTCGCCGCACGATCGTCGCCGAGCTCTCGAAGATCGACGGCATGACCGTGCCGGTGCCGCAGGGCGCCTTCTACGTCTACCCCGACGTCACTGGCCTGCTCGGCCGCGAGTGGGGCGGCGTCACGCCGACGACCTCGCTCGAGCTCGCCGACCTGATCCTCGACCAGGCCGAGGTCGCCGCGGTCCCCGGCGAGGCCTTCGGCCCCTCGGGGTACCTGCGCCTCAGCTACGCACTCGGCGACGCCCCGTTGCTCGAGGGCGTGCAGCGCCTGCAGCGCCTCTTCGCCTGAGCGAGCCTCGGATGTGTGGCGGGCGACGATCTCGAGGCGGCGACGGCTGCCGGGTTCCACACGATCGACGAACTGCGGGTCTGGACTTCCGCGGAGTAACGTCGGCATCAGGGGGTACAACGGCGTCCCCCGCCAGAGGAGCGCACCATGACCAACCACACCTACCGCGTCACTGAGATCGTCGGCACGTCACCCGACGGCATCGACGCCGCGATCAAGAACGGCATCGCCCGCGCATCGGCGACGATACGCAACATGGACTGGTTCGAGGTGGTCTCGGTGCGCGGAGAGATCGAAGACGGCGCCGTCGCCCACTTCCAAGTCACGATCAAGGTCGGATTCAAGATCGAAGACCCCACATAGCACCGGCTCTCAGGTGCGCAGCTCGCGCCGCGCCTCGGCGATGACCGCCTCGGCGATCGCGTCGAGCAGCGGGGAGCGCAGGTTCCACTGCTGCCAGAAGAGCGGCACGTCGACGGGTGATCCACCGAGCCGCACGAGTCCACCGTGCTCGAGTTCGACCGACGACTGGAACGCGGGCAGCAGGCCCCAGCCGAGGCCGAGCTTGATCGCCGTCGCGAAGTCATTCGACGCCGGCACGTAGTGCCGCGGCGGGCGATGCGGGTCGACGCCGCGGCCGGTGAGGTACTCGCGCTGCAGGTCGTCGCGGCGATCGAAGTCGACGACGGGTGCGGCGGCGAGCGCGACGACGACGGAACCGTCGGATTCGCCCGGCCCGAGCGACCAGCGCTCGGCGAAGGCGGGCGTCGCCACCGCCTCGTAGCGCATGACGCCGAGGGGGCGCACGAGGCATCCGGCCACCGGCGCGGCCTGCGAGGTGACCGCACCCAGCACCGTGCCCGACTCGAGCAGCCCCGCGGTGAAGTCCTGGTCATCGCGGTGCAGGTCGAAGACGACCGGGTGGCGCTCCCCCACGCGGGCGAGCGCCGGCAGGAACCAGGTCGCGAGCGAGTCGGCATTGACGGCGAGGGCGAGCGAGATCGGCCGAGCGGATGCCTCGTCGAGCCCGAACTCCGCGAGGGCGTCGTGTTCGAGCAGCGCGACCTGGCGTGCGAGTCGCACGATCGGCGCCCCGGCCTCGGTGGCCCTGACCGGCTTCGAGCGCACGACGAGCACCCGCCCGAGCTGCTGCTCGAGCGCCTTCACGCGCTGGGAGACCGCCGAGGGCGTGATGCGCAGTCGCCTGGCCGCCGCGTCGAAGGTGCCCTCGTCGATGACGACGGCGAGCGTGCGAGCGAGGTCGAGCGGAATCTCCATCTGAAGTCATGCTAATGCCGATGAAGAATCTTGAGCTGGAGTAAAGCTCGTTCGCCGCCTACGGTCGTTCCGTGCCCCTCTCCTCCGTGCTCGCCGGCTTCGGCCTCGGCCTCTCGCTCATCGTCGCGATCGGCGCGCAGAACGTCTTCGTGCTTCGGCAGGGCATCCGGCGCGAGCACGTCTTCGCGGTGGCCGCGATCTGCGCGCTGAGCGATCTCGCGCTCATCATGGTCGGCGTCTCGGGCATCGGCGTCGTGCTCACTGCCGTGCCGTGGCTCGTCGACGTCATCCGCTGGGCGGGCGCGGCGTTCCTCGTCGCCTACGGGCTGCTCGCCGCGCGTCGCGCGATCCGGCCGAGCGGCGAGACGCTCGAGGCCGCGTCGGCCGAGCGCGAGGTCGAGTCGGCCGAGGCGGATGCCGCGGGGCTCGTGGACGCCGGGGCCGGGACACCCGCGGCACCCGCGGACCCCGCGGCATCCGGCACGACGACGACGCTCGCCCGACGGAGCACCGGCCTCGCCGCAGCCGTGCTGACCTGCCTCGCGCTCACCTGGCTGAACCCGCACGTGTACCTCGACACGGTGTTCCTGCTCGGCTCGGTCGCGAACACCCACGGCGACGGCCGCTGGGCGTTCGCGGCGGGTGCCGGCATCGCGAGCCTCGTCTGGTTCTTCGGCCTCGCCTACGGGGCTCGGCTCCTCGGCGGCGTGCTCTCGAGCCCCCGCGCATGGCGCGTGCTCGACGCCGTGATCGCCGTCGTGATGGTCGGGCTCGGCGTCATGCTCGTGCTGCCGCACTGAGCGGCTTCCGCACCGGATCCCTCCGATCACCGCTCGGGTGTCGAGAACGACTATCGCCGTTCGTCGTACTTGCGTAGCGTGACCGAGAGAGAGGATTCCACCATGGAATACGCACTGTTCTACGCCGAGGGCGACGACCCCGTCGCCTACGTTCCGGCTGCCGACGACATCGGCGACTGGGTCGACGACCTCGAGGCCAGGGGCGCGTCCGAGTACGGCGAGCGACTGCGGCCCGACCGGGATGCCACGACCGTGCGGGTCCGCGAGGGGCAGCTGCTCGTCACCGACGGCCCGTTCACCGAGTCGAAGGAATCGATCGGCGGCTTCGACATCATCGACGTCGCCGACCTCGACGAGGCGATCGAGATCGCGTCGCGGCATCCTGCCGCCGCCTTCGGGCGTGTCGAGGTGCGCCCGTTCATGCAGTGGCCGGGTGCCGACTCCGCGGCGCGCGTCGTTCCGGCCGGTTTCCGTGAGCGAGTGGCGAACGGCCGCCGGTACCTCATGCTCGTGGTCGCCGAGCAGCGGGCCGAGCGCGCGGTCATCGGCGACATCGGCGACGGCGAGGCGGCTCCGAGCGAAGACGGGGCGAACGACGATCCCGACGCCTGGGTCGACGAGATGGATGCCCGCGGAACCCGCCTCTTCGGCGAGGTGCTGCACGGTCCCGACGATGCGACGTTCGTGCGTCGCCGTGCCGGCGAGGTGCTCGTCAGCGACGGCCCGTTCTCCGAGTCGAAGGAGTGGGTCGCGGGCTTCGACGTGCTCGAGGTGCGCGACCTCTCCGAGGCGATCGAGGTGGCGTCGAAGCATCCGATGGCCAGGGGCGGCACGCTCGAGCTGCGCCCGCTCTGGCCGTTCGACGTGCACGACGACCACGTCGCCCGCCACGAACGGGAGGCTGCCGAGCACGGCATCCGGGTCGAACCGTCTGCCGCCGAAGCGCTCGACGCGGTGCGGGCGGGCCGCTGAGCCCCGAAGGCATGGCGGCCGCGGGGCCGGCGCCCGGGGAGGGAGCCGACGGGCTCGCGCCCGAGGTCGCGTCGGCCCTCCGGTCCGCGTTCGACGCGGACTGGGCGAGGGTCGTCGCGACGCTCATCCGCACGACGGGCGACTGGGATGTCGCCGAAGACGCGGCATCGGAGGCGTTCGAACGCGCGGCGGCCACGTGGCCCCGCGACGGCGTGCCGTCGAATCCGGGCGCGTGGCTCACGACCGCCGCCCGCAATCTCGCACTCGACCGGCTCCGGCGTCGCGGCGTCGAGTCGGGCAAGGTCAGGGAGTGGATCTCGATGGAGGCATTCGCGGGACGCACCGGCGGGCCGCCGGACCCGGCCGACGTCGCGGTCGCCCATGACGAACCCGAGTGGGATGATCGCCTGCGCCTCATCTTCACGTGCGCGCACCCGGCGCTGCCGATCGAGTCCCGAGTCGCGCTCACCCTGCGCACGGTGGGCGGTCTCGAGACAGGCGAGATCGCACGCGCGTTCTTCGTGCCGGAGTCGACGATGGCGCAACGCCTCGTGCGTGCGAAGCGGAAGATCCGGCACGCCGGCATCCCCTATCGCGTACCGCCGCCCGAAGCCCTGCCCGCTCGGCTCGACGGGGTGCTCGCGGTGCTCTACCTCGTCGCCAACGAGGGCTACGTCGCGTCGTCGGGCGACCGCCTGCAACGCGTCGATCTTTCCGTCGAGGCGATCCGGCTCACGCGACTCGTCGTCGACCTGCTCCCCGATGCCTCGGAACCGCGCGCACTGCTGGCGATCATGCTGCTGCAGCACGCGCGGGCGGCGACGCGCGTCGATGCCGACGGGGAGCTCGTGCCCCTCGAGGAGCAGGATCGCGAACGATGGAACCGAGCGCTCATCACCGAAGGACTCGCCCTGCTCGGCCCGATCCAGCCGGGCGAGCGCGGCCCGTACCGGCTTCAGGCGGAGATACAGGCCGTGCACGTTCGCGCACGCACAGCCGAGGAGACGGACTGGGCAGCGATCGTGCGCCGCTACGACGAGTTCGCGATGCTCACGAACGGCGCATCCCCGTTCGTCGAACTCGCCCGCGCGATCGCGATCGGCATGGCGGACGGCGCCGATGCCGGTCTCGCGGCGCTCGCGGCACTCGAATCGTCGGGACGCCTCGCCGGATATCACCTGCTGCCAGCGGCGCAGGCGGACTTCCTGCGCCGCTCCGGGAGGGCCGAGTCGGCAGCTGCTCGATACCGCGAGGCGATCCCGCTCGCGCCGACGGCGCCCGAGCGACGTTTCCTCGAACGCCGCCTCGCCGGGCTGGCGGACTCGGCAGAACCGCGCCACGATCGCTGATCACCACCATCCACCGATCGGTGGACACCGGAATCGAACGCCCGGGGGCTGTCGGTCGCCGCGCAGCCGCGAGAGGCTTCCGGTATGAACGCGACACGAACGGATGCAGCGGTGCGGATCCGCGGGCTCCGCAAGGTCTACGGCGGAGTGATCGCCGTCGACGACCTCGACCTCGACATCGCCCACGGCGAGACCTTCGCCCTGCTCGGCCCGAACGGCGCCGGCAAGTCGACCACGGTCGAGATCCTCGAGGGCTACCGGCTCCGCACCTCGGGCGAGGTGAGCGTGCTCGGCATCGATCCGACCCGCGGCGGTCTCGACTGGAAGCAGCGCATCGGCATCGTGCTGCAGTCGAGCGGCGAGACCGGGCTCCTCACCGTCACCGAGATGCTGCGGCACTTCGCCTCGCTCTACCCGAACCCCCGCGACGTCGACGAGGTCATCGCCGCCGTCGGGCTCGAGGCGAAGTCGAAGACCCGCATCGCCAAGCTCTCGGGCGGCCAGCAGCGCCGCGTCGACGTCGCGCTCGGCATCGTCGGCCGGCCCGAACTGCTGTTCCTCGACGAGCCGACCACGGGCTTCGACCCCGAGGCACGGCGGCAGTTCTGGGGGCTCATCCGCTCGCTGAAGGCCGACGGCACGACCATCCTGCTCACGACCCACTACCTCGACGAGGCGGCGCAGCTCGCCGATCGCGCCGGCGTCATCGCCGGCGGCCGGCTTATCGACGTCGGCGCCATCGACGAGATCGGCGGTGCCGACGCACGCCGGCCCATCGTGCGCTGGCGCGACGGGGTCGGCACCACCCGCGAGGCGCGCACCGACGAGCCGGGGTTGCTCGTGGCATCCGTCGTCGCCGAACTCGGCCGCGAACCCGACGGCCTCGAAGTGATCCGGCCCACTCTCGAAGACATCTATCTGGGGCTCGTGCGCGACGCTTCGACAGGCTCAGCGAACGAAATCGACGACACCGAGGAGGCCCTCGCATGACTACCAACCTGATGACCCAGGGCGCGTCGCGCATCGGCGTCGAGACGAAGACCTACTTCCGGGCCGCCGACACCCTGTTCTTCACGTTCCTCTTCCCGTTCGTGATGCTCGCGATCTTCTCGGCCGCGTTCAGCGCTTCGGGCGAGGTCGGTCCTCCCGGGGCCGAGATCTCGATCGCGGCCCTCTACCTGCCGGCGATGCTCGCCGCCGGCATCTTCCTGTCGGGCGTACAGAACCTCGCCATCGACATCGCCCTGGAGAAGTCGAACGGCACGCTGAAGCGGCTGGGAGGCACGCCCCTCTCACCCATCGGGTACTTCGCCGGCAAGATCGGCCAGGTCTTCGTGACCGGCACGCTGCAGGCGGGCCTGTTGATCCTCGCCGGATGGCTCGTGCTCGGCATCGAGCTGCCCACCGAGCCCGAGAAGTGGCTCACCTTCGCCTGGGTGTTCGTGCTCGGCCTCACGACCTGTGCACTGCTCGGCATCGCCCTCTCGGCACTGCCGCGCTCGGGCAAGAGTGCCGCCGCGGTCGTGATCCCGATCGGGCTCATCCTCCAGTTCATCTCGGGCGTGTACCTGCAGTGGAACATGTTGCCCGACTGGCTCCAGAACTTCGCGAGCCTGTTCCCGCTCAAGTGGATCGCCCAGGGCATGCGCTCGGTGTTCCTTCCCGAGGGATGGGAAGCGCTCGAGCAGAACGGCTCGTGGAACCTCCCGGGCGTCGCGATCGCGCTCGGCATCTGGCTCGTCGTGGGCTTCGTGCTGTCGCGCCTCACCTTCCGGTGGATCCGGCGCGACGCGTAGTCCGCGTGGCACACTCGCAACATGCTGAACCGACGATGGTGGGATGTCGCGGCGATCGCCGTGGCATCCATCCTCGCGCTCTTCACCCTGTTCGACCCGCCGCCGTACGGGCCGAACGACTGGGGCGTCTGGGCGACGACGGGCGCGTTCCTCGTCTTCTACTTCGCCTACGCGAGGGCCCATCTCGGAGTCGACCGGCTCGCGCCGCACCTCGTGATCTCGATCGGGTTCGCGGTGCTCGTCGGCGTCGGCGCCGCGTTCGAACCCTCCTTCGCGATCATCCAGGTGTTCGTCTACCCGTTCATCTGGACGACGGCGCCGTCGATCCGCAGCGCGATCGTGTCGAACGTGCTCATCGGCGTCGCGCTCGCGGCGGGCTACATCGTGCACTTCGGCCCCGGCGGCATCGTCGCGGGGCTCATCAGCGCCGTGGTCTCGGTCGGCTTCAGCATCGCGCTCGGGCTCTGGATCACGAACATCGCCGTCTACGGCCAGGAGCGCGGCCGCCTGCTCGAGGAGTTGCAGGCCGCACAGGGCCAGCTCGCCGCGATGCACCGTGACGCCGGCGTCGTCGAGGAGCGCGCGCGACTCGCCCGCGAGATCCACGACACGATCGCGCAGAGCCTGACGGGCCTCGTGATGGTGGCGCAGCGCACGGGCACACGCCTCGACGGGGTCGACGGCGAGGCCGCGGCATCCGCTCGCGCCGACGTCGAACTCATCGAGCAGATGGCGCGCGAGGCGCTCACCGAGGCGCGCGGCCTCGTCGCCTCGCTCGCGCCGGTCGAGGCCGGAGCCGGTCTCGGCGACGCGCTCGCCCGACTCGCGGCGACCTTCGAACGCGAGACGGGCGTCGTCGTGACCGTCTCGGCGAGCGCGACCGGCCTCAGCCGCGAACACGAAGTCGTGCTGCTGCGCTCGGCGCAGGAGGGTCTCGCGAACGTGCGCAAGCACGCCAGCGCCCGGCACGCGGTGGTCACCGTCGAATCCGTCGACGGCGAGGTCGTGCTGACGGTCTGCGACGACGGCGTCGGGCCCGGAGCGGCCGAGCCGGGCGCCTCCGGTTTCGGGCTCGCCGGCATCCGCGACCGCACCGCGCTCGTGGGCGGCTCGTTCGCGATCGAACCCGGAGCGGGCGGCGGCACGGTGCTGCGCGTCGGCATCCCCCGAGCGGATGCCGCGGACGCGAGCGGCTCGGCTGCTGCCGACCCCTCTCCGATCGACACCGGCCCGACCTCGGGCACCGCCCCCGCCCCCACCACGGAGGAACCCGCATGAGCATCCGCATCGTCGTGGCCGACGACCATCCGATCGTGCGGGCCGGCATCGTCGGCCTGCTCGAGGCGGAGCCGGGGCTCGAGGTCGTCGGCGAGGCCGCCGACGGCGCTGAAGCGGTGACCGTCGCGGCATCCGAACGACCCGACCTCGTGCTCATGGACCTGCGGATGCCGCAGCTCGACGGCGCCGCGGCGACCGCGCGCATCCTCGCCGACGTCCCCGGTACCCGCGTGCTCGTGCTCACGACGTACGAGACCGACGACCACATCCTCGCGGCGATCGAGGCGGGGGCGAGCGGCTACCTGCTGAAGGCGGCGCCGCAGGCCGAGATCGTCGCGGGCATCCGCGCCGTCGCCGCCGGCGAGACGGTGCTCGCTCCCTCGATCGCGGCGAAGCTCGTCTCGAGGGTGCGCGCCGACGCGGCATCCGTGACCCCGCCCTCGCTCTCGCCGCGAGAGCTCGAGGTGCTGCGCCTCGTCGCCGACGGCCGCTCGAACCCCGAGATCGCCCGCGCGCTGTTCATCGGCGAGGCGACGGTGAAGACGCACCTGCTGCACGTGTTCGAGAAGCTCGAGGTGAACGATCGCACCCGCGCCGTGACCCGGGCCATGGAGCTCGGCCTCATCTGAGTATGCGACCCGAACGCCGGCCACGACGCGGACGCCGGCCCACGACGCTGGCGTCCGCGTCCCTCGAGGGCGCTCGCCCGCGCCCTCCGTCGACTACGCATCGATCGTGCTCGGGTGCGAGCCGGTGCGGGGCGCCGGCCCGCCCGCCGTGCCGGCGTCGAGGGCTCCCCCGTGACGATCGCTCGGAACCTCGGCAACCCCGAGACCGCACGCCTCGCACGGCCCCCGCCGGCGGCGACGGTAGGCGAGGGCGCTCACGAAGAGCGCGGCGCCCCAAACCGAGAAGAACACCTCGGGCAGATTGAACGCCCAGGTCTCGGGGGTGATCCCATCGATGAGCACGATTCGCAGGTACATGAACGACGCTGAGGTCACCAGGACGGAGACGAGCATCGCGGGCACCACGGCCAGCATCGGCGGCACGCGCCGGCCGCCGAGGCCGATCATCCATCGCGGGAACACCTCGCCCCAGCGCTGGATCAGACCGAGCGTCAGCACCGCCCCGATGATCCCGAACGATGCGAGGGCGGCGCCCGCGACCCACAGGCCCTCGTCTTTCCCCTCCTGGTAGGCGTCCGGGTCCATGCCGAGCGAGAAACCGAGGGCCCATGCCCACCGTGTGGCGCAGTAGACCAGCGGCGCGGCGATCGCGATCCAGGTGGCGCGGCGTCCCCAGCGATCCATGAAGGATCGCTTCTCGGAACCTGCGCGCCCGCAGATGCGGCAGGAGTCGGTGACCCGACGGCGGTAGGCGACCGCGGTCAGCGCCCAGCCGATTCCCGCGAGCAGGCAGATCAGCAGGTTCATCCGCGGCCCCAAGTAGAGATCGCTCCATCCGCTCCCGTCCGGCCAGACCCCGAGGAGCTTGCCGATCGCCAGGATGGGTGTGTAAGCGACCACGATCAGCGTCCGATAGTCCTGGATGCCGATCGTCAACAGGATCGCGAGCAGCCAGGCATAGGCCGGCAGCAGTCCCCGCGCCCATCGGCCGGCCACGCCCCGAGCCATCAGTATCGCGACCACCGCGCCCGTGAGCCCGATTGCGGCGATGACCGGCCCGGCGACTTCGGGCGTGGCCTGCCCCAGGAGTGAGACCTTGACCGCGGCGCTCGGCTCGGCCATGAGCTCGGGGTCACCCGTGCCGAACGGGAAGCCGCTGCCGCCGAACGCCCACCACACGCCGAGCGCTCCGTACGCGGCCGACCATGCAGCCACGACGTATCCGATCCAGGCCGTCCAGGTTCTTCTCATGGTTCAAGCCTCGACCGATCGGCTTCCGCAGGCCATATGCCGTTCGGCACATGATTGGCGACACCTGACCCCCGATTCATGCCGATTGACACAGCGTCCTGCGGCACGGAACCCATAGGCTCGACTTCCATGGATCGTCGAGGCGTGGCCGCGAACGCCGTGGTGATGGGTACGGCCGCGGCCGGGTCGATCTCGATCATGATCACCGCACTGGTGCGGGCCGGCCTG
Organism: Agromyces cerinus; assembly: GCF_016907835.1. Classification (NCBI taxonomy): domain Bacteria; kingdom Bacillati; phylum Actinomycetota; class Actinomycetes; order Micrococcales; family Microbacteriaceae; genus Agromyces; species Agromyces cerinus. The sequence continues at coordinate 2,836,994 of NZ_JAFBCT010000001.1, forward strand.
CTCCCGACCGGCGCGAGCGAGACCGGCGGACCCTGGCGGCTCGCCGAACCACTCGTGCTCGCGGGCCTGGTGTTCGTCGTCGTGCGCTGGGCGAGCCCGCGAACGGCGGTCGTCTCAGGGTCGCTGGCCGCCGCCGGGTCGGCACTGTGGGTGCAGCGCTACCTGCCGGATGAGCCCGCCCTCGATGCGGTGTTCGCAAGTGCTGTGTGGCTGATCCCGTCACTCGCGGCCGGAACGGTCGGGTGGTACCTGTGCTGGGCCGGCGCAGAGCGCACGCGCGCCATCGCACTGGCGAGGTCGGAGCAGCGGCTGAGACTGGCGCTGGACCTGCACGACTTCGTTGCTCACGACATCAGCGAAATCGTCGCGCGGGCGCAGGCCGGTGCCGCGGTGCTGCCGCTGGGCGACCCGCGGGTGGCGGAACTGCTCGAGCACATCGAGGCGGCCGGGCTGCGAGCGCTCGAGTCCATGGACCAGACCGTGCACGCACTGGGTGACGACGACGACCCCGTGCGCATCACCCGCGGCGGCATCGACGACCTCGACGAGCTCGTGCGGAGGTTCGCAGCGGCCGGTGACGTGAAGGCCGTCGTCGAGCGGCGACTGACCCGCGAAGTGGATGCGACGATCGGCGCCGAGGCCTATCGCGCAGTGGTCGAGGCGCTCACGAATGTGCGCCGGCACGCCGTCGGGGCGACGAGCGTGACCGTGGCGCTCGACGAAGTGGGCGACCGCTTGCTCGTCTCGATCGCCGACGATGGTGCCGAACGATCGGGCACCACTCGCCGAGCCGCGGGCGGACTGGGCCTGACCGCGATGACCGATCGGGCGAAGCATCTCGACGGCGGTGTCGAGGCCGGGCCTCGCCCGCTGCGAGGCTGGCAGGTGACCGTGGACCTGCCACTGTCGCGCAACGCCGACCGAGGGGCGACCACGTGACGATCCGGCTCGTGATCGCCGACGACCAGCGCGGCATTCGGGATGCCTTCCGCATGGTGCTGGACGCCCAGCCCGACATGACCGTCGTCGGTGAGGCCCCCGATGGCACCGCCGCCCTCGACCTGGCACGGCGGCTGCAACCGGATGTGGTGCTTGCCGACATCCGCATGCCGGGGCTCGACGGACTGGAACTCACCTTGGCGCTCGCCGGCCCTCAGGTCACTGAGCGCATTCGCGTGATCGTGGTCACCACGTTCGATCTCGACGAATACGTCTACACCGCGCTTCGAAACGGCGCGTCCGGGTTCCTCCTCAAACGCTCCGGACCCGCACTGCTCGTCGAGGCAATCCGCGCCGCCATGACCGGCGACACCCTGATCAGCCCGCAGCTGACCGTTCGGCTGCTCCGCCATGTGGTGGCCCCGACGACTCCTGACCGCGACGGTCCGCCGCTCAGCGACCGCGAGCTCGAGGTGGTGCGACTCGTCGCGCAGGGCAGGACCAATGCCGAGATCGCCGATGACCTCTTCATCAGCGTCGGGACGGTGAAGAACCACGTGGCCAACATCGGACGCAAGCTCCAGGCCTCCAATCGCGTCGCGATCGCCGCGTGGGCATGGTCGACGGGGCGGGCGGAGGCCGGCAGATTCTGATCGGATCGTCGCTTCGATCGTCGGCGAGCGGAATGCAGCTGCCCGAGCCGGTGCGCACAGACGACTCGGTTCAGACACAGCGCCTGCGCCCTACGCTGGAGGTGGCATCCGCGCGCGCCGTGGCAACGGCGGGCCGGCCCGCGGTCGACGCGCGCAGATGGCCGTGAGAGGCACGTATGAACCCGTACGAACACCGGCCGTGGCTCGCCCACTACGCAGACGGGGTGCCGTCCGCGATCGAGGAGCCGACCCAGACCCTCGTCGACATGATCGATGACGCGGTGCGCCGGTTCAGGCGACGCACGGCGCTCGAGTTCTTCGGCGCCGAGACGAGCTACAAGGAGCTCGGCGAGCAGGTCGCCTCGGCGGCCGAGGGGCTGCGCAGGCTCGGCGTCGTCGCGGGCGACCGGGTCGCGCTCGTGCTGCCGAACTGCCCGCAGCACGTGGCCGCGTTCTACGCGGTGCTGCGCCTCGGCGCGATCGTCGTCGAGCACAATCCGCTCTACACGCCGCCCGAGCTGCGGCACCAGTTCGAAGACCACGGCGCCCGTGTTGCGATCGTCTGGAACAGCGTGGCCGACACGGTCGCCGAGTTCCCCAGCGACATCCGGCCCGACCACATCGTGTCGGTCGACCTGACCCGAGCACTGCCCTTCGGCAAGCGGATGGCGCTGTGCCTGCCGGTCCCGAAGGCCCGGCGCTCCCGCGCCGCCCTCACGACGACGCCGCGTGCACGCGGACTCGTGGAGTGGAAGCGCCTCACCTCGCGGCGGGCGCTCGCCACGCGGCATCCGCGCCCCTCGCTCGACGACACCGCCGTGCTGCAGTACACGAGCGGCACCACCGGCACCCCGAAGGGCGCCGTGCTCAGCCACCGGAACCTGCGCGCCAATGCGATGCAGGGCCGCGCCTGGGTGCCCGGCCTCGCCGAGGGCGAAGAGGTCTTCTACGGGGTGCTGCCCCTCTTCCACGCGTACGGCATGACGCTCTGCCTGACCTTCGCGATGAGCATCGGCGCACGGCTCGTGCTGTTCCCGAAGTTCGACTCGGGCCTCGTGCTCGACGCCGCGCGCCACTCGCCGCCGACGTTCCTGCCCGCGGTGCCGCCGATCTACGACCAGCTCGTGCACGCCGCGGCACGCCACCCGCGCGCGCTCGAACGCATCCGCTTCGCCATCTCGGGTGCGATGAGCCTGCCGATCGCGACGGTCGACCGCTGGGAGAGCGCGACCGGCGGGCTCCTCGTCGAGGGCTACGGCATGACCGAGTCCTCGCCGATCTCCGTCGGCAACCCGATGGGACCGACCCGACGGCCGGGCACCGTCGGGGTGCCGTTCCCGAGCACCGAGATCCGCGTCGTCGACCCCGACGCCCCCGACATCGACCGGCCGCCGGGCGAGGCCGGCGAGCTGCTCGTGCGGGGGCCGCAGGTCTTCCAGGGCTACTGGCGCCGACCGACCGAGACCGCCGAGACGCTGCTCCCCGGCGGGTGGCTCCGCACGGGCGACATCGTGCACGTCTCCGACGACGGGTTCGTCACGATCGTCGACCGGGTGAAGGAGCTCATCATCACGGGCGGCTTCAACGTCTCGCCGTCGGAGGTCGAGGCGGCCCTGCTCGCCCACCCCGACGTGCGCGGCGCCGCGGTCGTCGGGCTGCCTCGGGCCTCGGGCGGCGAGGCGGTCGCCGCGGGCGTGGAACTCCGCGAGGGCGCCGTCTTCGACGAGACCGCCCTGCGAGACTTCTGCCGCACGAGCCTCACGCCCTACAAGGTGCCGCGTCGTATCGAGCTCTTCGACGAGCTGCCGCGCTCGCTCATCGGCAAGGTGCTGCGGCGCGCGGTGCGGGGCGTTCTGCTCGAACAGGGCTGAGCGCCGCTCGAACAGGGCTGACACGACGAAGCTCCCCTCCACCGCGTCGGAGACGGGTGGAGGGGAGCTTCGCGTGAGCGCTCGGGCCTCGGGCTACGAGATCTTGCGACGGTAGATCGACATCGCCCACACGTAGGCGACGACGAGGATGCCGACGAGCCAGGCGAGTGCGACCCAGATCTCGCTGCCGACGGGCTCACCGGCGAACAGGGCCCGGGTGGAGTTCACGATCGAGGTCACGGGCTGGTTCTCGGCGAACCAGGCGACCGGGGCCGGCATCGAGTCGGTCGGCACGAACGCCGAGCTGATGAACGGCAGGAAGATCAGCGGGTAGCTGAACGCGCTCGCCCCGTCGACCGTCTTCGCCGAGAGGCCGGCGACCACGGCGAGCCAGGTCAGCGCGAGGGTGAACATGGCCAGGATGCCGGCGACGGCGAGCCATGCGCCCACGGATGCCCCGGTGCGGAAGCCCATGATGAGGGCGACGCCGATGACGATCGCGACCGACACGAGGTTCGCCACCACCGAGGTGAGCACGTGTGCCCAGAGCACGCTCGACCGTGCGATCGGCATCGACTGGAACCGCTCGAAGATGCCGCCCTGCAGGTCGAGGAAGAGACGGTACGCGGTGTACGCGATGCCCGACGCGATCGTGATGAGGAGGATCCCGGGGAGCATGTAGTTGATGTACGACTCGTCGGATCCGGTGTTGATCGCCCCGCCGAGCACGTAGACGAAGAGCAGCATCAGCGCGATCGGGGTGACCGCGGTGGTGATGATCGTGTCGGGGCTGCGGAGGATGTGGGTCAGCGATCGACCGGTGAGGACCCGGGTGTCGCTGAGGACGTGGGTGGTCATCGTGCTTCCTTTCCTGCCTTGGCCGCGCTGTCGGCGCGGTCGGCATCGTCCGTTTCGGTCTCGCCGGTCTCTCCGACGAGGGTGAGGAAGACCTCTTCGAGCGTGGGCTGCTTCTCGACGTACTCGACCGTGGCGGCCGGGAGGAGCTGCTTGAGTTCTGAGAGGGTGCCGTTCTGGATGATCGTGCCCTTGTGCAGGATCGCGATGCGGTCGGCGAGTTGCTCGGCCTCGTCGAGGTACTGCGTGGTGAGCAGCACGGTCGTGCCGGCGTCGGCGAGCTTCTTGACGGTCTGCCACACCTCGATGCGCGCCTGCGGGTCGAGCCCGGTGGTCGGCTCGTCGAGGAAGATGATCGGCGGGTTGCCGATCAGGCTCATCGCGATGTCGAGCCGGCGACGCATGCCGCCCGAGTAGGTCGCCGCCTTGCGGCCGCCGGCCTCGGTGAGCGAGAAGCGGTCGAGCAGGTCGTCGGCGATCGCACCCGGGTTCTTCAGGTGCCGCAGCTTCGCGATGAGCATGAGGTTCTCGCGACCCGTGAGCACCTCGTCGACGGCGGCGAACTGGCCGGTCAGGCTGATCGCCTCGCGCACTTCGCCGGGGTTGGCGGCGACGTCGAGGCCGTTGACGGTCGCGGTGCCGGCGTCGGCCTTCGCAAGCGTCGCGAGGATGCGGACGAGGGTGGTCTTGCCCGCGCCGTTCGAGCCGAGCAGGGCGAAGATGCTGCCCGCTGCGACGTCGAAATCGACGCCTCTCAGCACGTGCAGGTCCTTGAACGACTTCTGGATGCCCTGCACCCGGATAGCTGCTTCGGTGGTCATCGTTCTTCCTTCCGTTCGAGGTTCTGGATGGTTTCGGTGAGGCGGTTGCGCTCCTTGTCGATCCAGCGCTTGCCGGCGTACGCCGCGGCGAACGCCTCGGCGAACTCGACCGGGTCGTCGCCGACGATGTCCTCGACCGGTGTCTGGTCGACGGCGGCGCGCTCCCACAGATCGGCGAAGTCGTGCAGCATCGTGATCATCACGGCGGAGTCGCCGTCGGTGATGCCGCCGTTGTACATGAAGTAGCGCTCGAAGGCCTTCGCGGCGGTGCCGTAGGGCTCGGGCAGGGCCGCGATGCGGGCCTTGTACTGGCGGTACGCCTTCTTGTCGTCGAGCGATCCGGTGATCAACTCGTACCACTTCGCAGCCATGGTCATTCTCCTTCTTCGTTCGTGCGTTCGATGCGCTGGTGCAGCTGTTCGATCCGTTCTGCGAGGAAGCTCCACGTCCTCCAGAACTCCTCGAGGTATGCGCCGCCCTGCGCGTTGATCGTGTAGACCTTGCGCGGCGGGCCCTTCTCCGACGGAACCTTCTCGACGTCGACGAGGCCGCGCTGCTCGATCCTGACCAGCAGGGCGTAGACGGTGCCCTCGGCGATGTCGGAGAAGCCCTCATCGCGAAGCCGGGCCGTGATCTCGTACCCGTAGGCCGGACTCACGGCCAGGATCGCGAGGACGATGCCCTCGAGCGTGCCCTTCAGCATCTCGGTGGTCTGCTTGCCCATGGAACCCCTCCCTTCACTACTCGGTGTGACTGATTACTGGTACATAGTAAGCACGAGTACCGGTAGATAGCAACACTGAATAGCAAAATTCTTTTCAGACCGTCCGGCTCCGCGGCCGCGGCGCAACCCGTCGACGGCGCGGCGCACCGCGCCTACGATGGCGGCGTGGTCTTCCGCAGCGTTCGCATCGCCGTGCAACGGACGAGAATCCTGCCCGCCTGGGTCCGGCGAGCGGATGCCGCGGCCGCACGTGCGGTGAACGCCCGCCGCACGCACCCCATGGCCGACCGGTTCTGGTCGCGCGTCTCGGGGTTCGCCGACCGCGGCGTGCTGTGGTGGACCATCGCGGGCGTGCTCGCCGTGCTCGGACGCCGACGCACGGCAGCGCGCGCCCTCGGCTCGCTGCTCGTCGCGAGCGCGCTCACCAACGTGATCGCCAAGCAGCTCTTCGGGGGCGACCGGCCCCTGCTCGCCGATGTGCCGATCGGGCGGCACCTGCCGAAGCCGCCCGTCACCCCGTCGTTCCCGTCCGGGCACTCGGCGAGCGCCGCGGCCTTCGTGACCGGCATCGCGATCGAGCAGCCTCGCCTCGGCGCCGCACTGGCACCGGTCGCGCTCGGGGTCGCCTACTCGCGGCTGCACACCGGCGCGCACTGGTTGTCCGACGTCGTCGGCGGGATCGCGCTCGGCGCCGGAGTCGCGGGCCTGAGCGCCGCCATCGCGCGCCCGGGCGCAGGCGACGCCGACGCCCCGGCGCCGAGCGGTGCCGACCGCGCCCTGCCGGAATCGCCCGACGGCACCGGCGTCTTCATCGTCGTCAACCGGGCGTCGGGCACGAGCGTGCTGCGCACCGACCCGATGCAGGTGCTCGAGCGACGCCTGCCGCGAGCCGAGCTGCACGTGCTCGACGGCGACGACCCCGCCGCCGCCGTGCGTGCAGCGCTGGCCCGCGACGAACCGCCGCGCATCATGGGAGTGTGCGGCGGCGACGGCTCGGTCGCCGCCGTCGCACACGAGGCGCGCGCGGCCGGAGTGCCGCTCCTCGTCGTGCCCGGTGGCACGTTCAACCACTTCGCGCGCACGGTGGGCGCGGCATCCGTCGACCTCGCGGTCGATGCCCTGCAGCGCGGTGAAGGCGTGCGAGCGGATGTCGCCGAACTGCGCTTCGCCGACGGGCCGCCGATCACGGTGCTGAACACGGCCTCGGTCGGCCTCTACCCCGACTTCGTCGCCGAGCGGGAGCGGCACGAGGAGCGGTGGGGCAAGTGGCTCGCCGCCGTCGCCGCGGCAGCGCGGGTGCTGCGCCGCTCTGCTCCGGTGACCGTGATCGTCGGCGGGCGACGGGCGCATGTCTGGACCCTGTACGTGGGCGTCGGGCCGAACGACCCGGGCATCGCCGCGCCCATGCAGCGTCGACGACTCGACGGGGGCGTGCTCGACGTGCGGATCCTCCACGCCGGCTCGCGGGTGCGCGCCGCCGGAGCGCTCGCCTTCGGTCGTCGCACGAGTGCCGTGCTCCGGCGCATCCGCCTGCTGCCGGAGCGCCTCGAGTCGTTCACGACCGAGTCGATCGAGGTGCTCGTGCAGCCCCGGCACGGGCAGCCGCCCGGATTCGCCCACGACGGCGAGGTGGCGCTCGAGGCGCCCGCCGAGGCATCCGCCCGCACCGCATCGCCGGGCTACCGCACGAGCGTGCGGGTCGTGCCGGCAGCGCTCGACGTGTATCGGCCGGCGAGCGGCGATGCGGCTAGAGCAGGCGCCGCGCGTTCGCCCAAGCCGTGAGTTCGTGCCGGCTCGAGAGCTGGAGCTTGCGCAGTACCGCCGACACGTGCGTCTCGACCGTCTTCGTCGAGATGAAGAGCTCGGCCGCCACCTCCTTGTAGGCGTAGCCGCGGGCGATCAGCCGCATGACCTCCTGCTCGCGTGCCGAGAGTCGGTCGAGTTCGTCGCTCGCCGACGCGGTCTCCCCCACGGGGGCGCCGAACGCGTCGAGCACGAAGCCCGCGAGCTTCGGCGAGAACACGGCGTCGCCCCCGGCGACGGCGTGCACGGCACGGCTCACGTCGGCCCCCGATGAGCCCTTCGTGATGTAGCCGCGGGCTCCCGCACGGATGACGCCGACGACGTCTTCGGCCTTGTCCGAGACCGAGAGCGCGAGGAACCGCGTCGAGGGCACGGATGCCGCGGCGCGCCGGATCACCTCTGCGCCGCCGCTCGTGCCCGCCGGCACGGCAACCCCGGGCAGGTGCACGTCGAGGAGCACCACGTCGGGGGCGGCATCCGTCACCACTGCGACCGCGGACTCGACGTCATGGGCCTCGCCGACGACCTCGATGGTCTCGTCGAGGTCGGCCTTCAGGCCCGACCGGAAGATGGAGTGGTCGTCGACGATCACGACCCGCACCCGCTCAGCCACGATTGCCCTCCACCCGTTCGGCGGCCGGGAACCGCAGTCGCACCTCGGTGCCCACGCCGCCGACGCCCGGGCGCACCTCGCCCGAACCGCCGGCGCGGCGCATGCGGCCGATGATCGACTCGCGCACCCCGAGCCGGTCGCCGGGCACGTCGGCGAGCGCGAAGCCCGGGCCGCGGTCGCGCACGAACACCTCGACGGCCTCGGGCGTCGACTCGACGTACACTGACACCTCGCCGCCCGCGTGCCGCGCGGCGTTCAGCATCGCCTCGCGGGCGGCCGCCGCCATCTCGCCGCTGGCGCGCTCGCGCGACTCCCCGACGACCACGACGTCGACCGTCACCGCGTAGTCGATCTCGAGGGCCGCGGCGAAGTCGCGGAGGTCGGTGCCGAGGTCGCTGTCGGCCGGGGTGTCGCCCGCGAAGAGCCAGTCGCGCAGTTCCCGCTCCTGCGCTCGGGCGATGCGGGCGACCTCGCTCGTGGCGCCCGCGCGGTTCTGGATGAGCGCGAGCGTCTGCAGCACCGAGTCGTGCAGGTGCGCCGCGATCTCGCTGCGCTGCTCCTCGCGGATGCGCTTCGTGCGCTCGGCGGTGAGGTCGCGCCACGAGGCGATGAGCGTGGGCACGTAGACGAGTGCGATGCCGATGACCGCGGCGAGCGCGGCGACGAACGTGGGCACCGGGTACCAGTACGCGTTCGGACCGAAGACGAGCGCGAGCGCGGTGATCGCGAGCAGCGCCGTCGCGACGATGCGGATCGCGAGCTCCTGGCGCGGGCCCCGGTCGGGATCGGGTCGGTCGATGAAGGTCGCCCACGCTCCGGCTGCCACGGCGAGCCCGACGCCCGCGAACACCGCGAGGAGCCACCACTCGAGCCCGCTGCCGCCGGTGTCGACGACGCGCCCGCTCGTCGCCCACGCTGCGAGCAGCGAGACGGCCGAGGCCACGACGAGGAGCCAGGCCACCGGGGCGCGCCGGGTCGGGCGCTCCTCGCCCGCCGCCCACGGCGTGAACACCCAGAGCCAGACGTAGAGCAGCAGGCCCGCGCCGCTCGCGAGGCTCGTCACCACGAACGCGGTGCGCACGATCCAGACGGGCCAGCCGAGGTGGGCCGCGAGACCCGCCGAGACGCCGGTGGCCACGCAGGCACGCGGCCGCGTCAGGCGGGGAGCGGATGCCGCGGCGTCGGCGGGCACGGATGCCGCGGCATCCGTCACCTCGTCTGCTCGCGACTCCATCCTGCAATCCAAGCAGACGAGCGGGCGTGCGCCCCGGCCCCGGCTCCCCGATCAGGGTCGAATCAGGGATTCACCCCATGGCGGCCCATCCGTCGCCCCTGCCAGCATCGAAGCATGGAGACGAACTCGACCGCCCCCGAGGCGGACCCAGTGCCGGACGACGTGAAGGGGGACTCCGCGGCGCCCGGCCCGAACGCCCACGGGGCGGCGGGAGCGACTCCATCCTCCGGTGACCCCGGCGCGGCGACACCCGCGCCGGGCACCGGCACCGGTTTCTACGACTGGCTCCGCCGACTCGGCGTGCCGCGACGGGCCGGCTGGCTCGGCGGCGTGTGCGCCGGCGTCGGCGCCCGACTCGGCATCGACCCGATCATCGTGCGCGGCATCGTCGTCGTCGTCGCGGTGCTCGGCGCCCCGTTCGTGCTGCTCTACGCGATCGCGTGGCTGCTGCTGCCCGACACCGAGGGCGAGATCCACCTCGAGCGACTGATCCGCGGCATCGTCGACCCGGCGATCGTCGGCATCGCCGTGATGGGCGTCATCGGCCTCATCCCCCTCGTGCAGGGCGGGTGGCTCGGCTGGCGCTGGTGGCCGGACTGGCCGACGTTCATCGACCCGATCTTCGGCTTCGACCTCGCCTGGCCGCTCCGGGTGCTGTGGGTGCTCATCGTCGTCGGCGCGATCATCGCGTTCGTCGTCTGGCTCGCGCAGCGGGCCTCCCAGAACTCCCCGGGCGGCGCCGGCGCGCGAATGGCTTCCGCGACGACCGCCGCCGCTCCGGGGCATCCTTCGACCGCAGCGTTCGCCTCTGCGGGTGCCGCGGCCACCGCGTCGGCACCGGCACCGGCATCTGCATCTGCCGACACCTCCGACGCAGCCGCCGCAGCCGCCGCGGGCGCCTCGACGACCGTGCCGACCACGGAACCGCCGGTGCCCGCCGAAGGCGCCGACGCCGCGGCGATCGCCGAATGGCGAGCCCAGCACGAGGCGTGGCGCGTCTCGCACGCCGAGTGGAAGTCAGGTCAGGAGCAGGCCGAACGAGCCGCCCGGGCACAGGCAGCCGCGGAGAACAAGGCGAAGGCGCGCGAGCTCACCGCTCAGGCGGATGCCGCACGCGCGGCGCGCCGCGCCAGTCGCCCCAGGGCGAGCGCCGCGTTCGTGTTCACCGTGCTCGGCCTGGCCCTCGTCGGCGGATCGATCGCCGCGATCTGGTCGCTCGCGACGCCCGACGTGGCCGGATTCGCGATCCCGATCGCCCTCGCGGTCGCGACGCTGCTGCTCTCGGTCGGCATGGTCGTCGCGGCGCTCCGGCGTCGGCGCAGCGGAGGCCTCGCGTTCATGACAACCCTCGCCGCGCTCTCGATGTCGGTGGCCGTGCTCGCATCGTCGATCATGCCGCAGGGCGCACTCGTGCCTCCCGCTTACGGCATCCCGATGAACGAGTCGCAACGACTCGTGCAGCCGTTCGGCGATGCGCACATGTTCGCCTCGCCCGCACTGATCGGCGGCTCCTCGCCGGTCATCGAACTCAGGCAGGGCACCGGCGACACGTCCATCAGGATCGAGGATGGCGCGCAGATCGTGCTCGACGCGAGCGAGGCCGGGCCGCTCGACATCGTCGTGTACGCATCCGACTTCTCATCGAGCTCCACGCCGTCGTTCGGCGGCCTCGACCGCGGAGCACTCGTGCTCGACGAGGACGGCGTCCGCGGCGTCCTCCCCACTGACGGGCCGCCCGATGCCACGATCGTGCTCGAGCAGGGCTCCGGCATGGTGCACATCGAGATCCGCGAAGGGGAATGACCATGACCACGAACAGTTCGAACTCCGACACCCCGACGACTGCAGCGGATGCCGCGGTCACCGCGATCCTCTCCGACTCGAGCACGCCGCCGACTGACGAAGCGGCGGGCTCGACCACGACGGGCGGTGATGCGAACGTCGCCGCCGACTCGAGCCCGATGGCGGCCGCCCGCCCGACCATCCGATGGGGCGCCCTCGTCTGGGCTCTCCTCTTCGGTGCGATGGCCGCGACCACCCTCTGGGTGCTCATCGACCCGGCCCGCCGCGATGCGGTCGGCGTGTGGCTGACCACCCTCAGCCCGCTCACCGCCGGCCTCTACGCGATCATCGTCGTCGGTATCGTCGTCGCCCTCTTCGGCATCGTCGGACTCATCCGCCGCGGGGAGCGCGCCCGCCGCTGAGCCGCGCGCTGCACGCTGTCGAGATGACAGAAGTCGTCGCCTGTTCGACCGGACGGGCGACGACTTCTGTCATCTCGGCGTTCGGCGCGGCAGAGCGTGCGGCGTCGCCCGGCGCGACCGGGCGCTACAGCTCGACGCCGACGAGCACGGGCTCGGGTCGCAGCACGATGCCGAACTCGGCCTGCACCCGCCCCTGCACGAACCGTGCGAGCGTCGCGATCTCTTCAGCCGTGGCGCCGCCGCGGTTCGTCAGCGCGAGCGTGTGCTTCGACGAGATCGCCGCACGTGAGCCGGGCAGCGCGAAGCCGCGACGAATGCCCGCATGCTCGATCAACCAGGCCGCCGAGAGCTTCACGAGCGGTTCGGCGTCGACGTGTTCAGCCACGGTGACGTCGTCGTCGAACTCCTCGAGCTCGGCCTGATGCGCGAGGAACACGTCGAGCGGCGACCCCGAGGCGAGCGAACCGAGCGGCGTCACCTCGTCGGGCGCCTCGGGCTCGACGTACCAGCGGGGAGCGGTGGCCGGCAGCGTGCGGGCGACGTGCTCCCCCACGATCGGGTTCGTGAAGAACGAGCCCGCGCTCACCGAGTCGGCGTCGTCGGGGTCGAGCACCATGCCCTTCGAGGCGCGCAGGGCGAGCACGCTCGCGCGCACGTCGGCGATCGCGACACGATCGCCCTGCTGCACGTGCAGTGCGTCGGCGAGCTGCCCGTAGGCGATCGGCTGCCCGAGCGCCTCGCCGAGCACCGCGCGCTCCGCGGCGGTGTCGTGCAGTTCGAGTTCGATGGTGACGACGATGCCCGCGAGCCCCTGCTTCAGCACCGAGGTGCGGTAGCCGAGCTCGAGTTCGGCGGCCGTCATGCGGCGCGGCGCCTCGGCGCCCTCGTCGAGGAACTCGATCGCGACGAGCGTGGCGGCGAGCTCCTGCCCGTAGGCGCCGATGTTCTGCACGGGCGCCGCACCGACCGAGCCGGGGATGCCCGAGAGCGCCTCGATGCCCGAATAGCCGTGCTCGACGGTCCACGCGACGAGGTCGTCCCACGTCTCGCCGGCCTGCACGCGCAGGCGAACGGCGCCGTCCTGGGCCTGTCGAAGAGATTCCCCTTCGCCCGCCGACGGGGGCAGCACCTCGATGCCGCGGGTCGCGACCCTGATCACGGTGCCCGCGAAGCCCTCGTCGCCCACGAGGAGGTTCGAGCCGCCGCCGAGGGCGAGCCACGCGTCATCCGTCGCCCAGGTCTCGGTCGCGAGGTCGACGAGGTCGCGCTGCGTCGTCGCCGTGACCAGCCGGCCGATCGGCCCGCCGACCTGCAGCGTCGTGAGGTCCGCGAAACGGATGTCGCCGCTCATGTCAGCCGAGCACGACGCGCACTTGCGCCTTGCCGAGCACCGTGTCGTCGCCGACCTTCACCGTGAGGTCGATGCGTGCGACCGTGGCGGCCTCGTCGAGCTGGCCGACCTTCGCCGAGACCGTGACGGTCGCGCCGGTCTTCGGGTCGACGATCACGGGGCGGGTGAAGCGCACCTGGTAGTCGGCGACGCGGCCGGGGTCTCCGGCCCAGTCGACGACCGGCTGCACCGCGAGGCCCATGGTGAGCATGCCGTGGGCGAGCACGCCCGGCAGGCCGACCTCGGCCGCGATGTCGTCGCGGTAGTGGATCGGGTTGAAGTCGCCCGAGGCGCCGGCGTACCGCACGAGCGAGTCGCGGGTCAGCGGGAACGACCGCTCGGCGACGACGTCGCCGACGGTGAGGGTTGCGAAGTCGGGGGCGGGCATCATTCGTCTCCTCGCACGACGAGGGTGGAGACGGCGGTGACGACGTGCGCGCCGTCGGCGTCGGTGATGGCGGACTCGGCCGTGACCATCGAGTGGCCGCCGAGGCTCTTCACGCTCGCCACCGTGAGCGTCGCGGTGAGCAGGTCGCCCGCGACGATCGGCCGGGTCGAGGTGAAGCGCTGGTCGCCGTGCACGACGCGCGAGAAGTCGATGCCCGACTCGGGGTCGGCCAGCAGCTGGGCGAGCGTCTGCTCCTGCACGACCACGGCGAAGGTGGGCGGCGCGACGACGTCGGCGTAGCCCGCTGCGCGTGCGGCCTCGGGGTCGAGGTTGATCGGGTTCGTCGCGAACACGGCGCGGGCGAACTCGCGCACCTTCTCACGACCGACGAGGTAGGGCTCGGTGGGCGGGAAGGTCCGCCCCTGGAGCTCGGGGTTCACTGGCACCCCGCCAGTCTATGCGCGGCGTGTCTCGTGAGCTGGGCTCGTGCGAGGTGTGCAGGTTGAGCCCGTCGAAACCTGCCCGCTCGGCAGGGGTTTCGACGAGCTCAACCCGCAGTTCCGACAGGCTCAACCCGCGGTTTCGACGAGCTCAACCAGCAGAGGGTCGGATCAGCGCTTGCCGCCGCCCAGGAGGCCGCCGAGCAGGTCGCCGAGGCCGCCGCCCGAGCTCGAGCCGCCCGAGCCACCGCCGAGGAGACCGCCGAGCACGTCGCCCAGGCCGCCGCCGGCGCCGCCCGACGAGCCCGAGCCGCCGCCGCCCAGGAGACCGCCGAGCAGATCGCCGATGCCACCGCCCGACGACGGCGCCGCGGCATCCGCTTCGGGCTTCTTCGCGAACTGGGCGGCGAGGAAGCTCAGCACGATCGGCGCGAGGATCGGCAGGAGCTTGCCGATGAGGTCGCCCGCACCGCCCTCCTTCTTGTCGAGCGCCGTGACGACCTGGTCGGTCTTGTCGCCGAAGACGTTCTTCACGATCTTCTTGCCGTCCTCCTCGTCGACGTCGGCGAGGTTCACGCCGCCCTCGATGAGCTTCGGGTCGTGCTTGGCGACGGCCTTCTCGAGCGACGCGGCTCCGGCCGGGTCGGCGGCGTTCGCGCCCAGGCCGGCGAGCAGGGCCGGCAGCGCATCGTTCACGGCCTGCTTCGCGGTGGCCTCGTCGACGCCGAGCTTCGCGGCGATGTCGCCGATCGGGAGATTGGCGACGATGTCGTCGAGTGCAGCCATTCGGGTTCCCCATTCCGGCGCCCGCGGTCGGGGCGTCCACGGTTCACCGTACCGATACGGATGCCCCGGGGGAAAGTGCCATCCGCTCAGTCGAGATCGAGGCGACCGAGGCGCAGCCGCAGGGCGTCGAGCAGGAGTTCGAGCCCGATCTCGAACACCTGGTCGGAGCGTGCGCGACCCTTCGCGGTGACCTCGAGCAGGCGCCCGAGCGAGGTCGTCGGCGTCTCGGGCTTCCAGATGTCGTCGGGCGACGCGAGGTCGAGGCCGAAGCCGAGCGCGAACGAGTCGAGGATCGCGATCACCGTGATCACCTCGTCGTCGGGGAACCCGGCGCCGAGGAGCGCGGTGGCGAGGCGGTCGTAGCTCTCGATCACCGCGGGGTGGGTGATGGTCTTGCCGACGAGCAGCGGCACGATCGACGGGTGCTCGGCGTACATGCGGCGGGAGGCGCGCATGGTGTGCGTGACGACGTCGACCCAGTCGCCGCTCGGCGCCTCCGCCAGGTAGGACTCCCCCAGCCGGCCGCGCATGAGCTCGATGATGCCGTCGCGGCCGTCGACGTGGTTGTAGAGCGACGAGGGGGTGACGCCCAGCTGCCGGGCGAGCGCGTTGACGCCGAACGCCTGGCCCGAGTCGACGAGTTCGATGGCCGCGTCGGCGATGCGCTCGGTCGACAGCAGGGGCACTCTGGGCCGGGCCACGTGCACCTCCTCGTTCGGTCGCCTGGTTCAGCCTAGGGGCGGCCGTTCGAAATCCGCTCTTCCCATCTCGGGCACTCGTATGCATAATAAACGAACACCATTCACTTATCGCGACGACACCCCCTGCCGCGTCCGCCCCCGGCACATCGACGTGCCCCAGCACCTCCGGAGACCTCCGTGTCCAACGACCTCACCGTTCGCGTGCCGCTCCGCCTGCCGAGCGCCACCGCGACCTTCACGGTCGGCATCGCCGGCTACCTCGGCGTGAACCTCTCGCCCTACATGATCAGCGCACTGCAGCAGGCGATCGGCGCCGACGTGCTCACCGCGAGCTGGATCATCACCGCCACCCTGCTCGCCACCGCCGTCACCGGACTCGCCATCGCGCCGCTCTGCGCCGGCCCGCGTCGCCTCGCCGTCGCCCGCGGCGGACTCGCGCTCTCGGTGCTCGGCTTCGCCACGGCGGCACTCGTGCCGGCGCCCGCGGCCATCATCGGCGGCCTCATCCTCGGCGGCATCGGCGCCGGCGGCGCGGTCGCCTCAGGCGGCGCCGCGATCGCCGCCTTCACGAACCCCGACCGCGTGGCGGGCTTCAACGGCCTCGCGAACCGGGCGGTCGTGACCGTGATCCTCGCGATCATCCCGCTCATCGGCCTCGCGCCGATCGACGTGTTCGGTGCGCTCGCGATCTTCTCGGTCGTCGCGCTCCTCGTGAGCGGCTGGCTCCCCGCTGCACCCGTCATCGCACCGAAGTCACCGGTCGCCGTCGCCGAGGCCGTGCCCGTCGACGTGCCGCCGACCGCCGCCGTGCCCGCCCTCGAAGCCGCAGCCGCGACCTCGCGCGCGCTCCCCTCGCCTCGCGCCGTGAGGATCGCGGGCTTCACCCTGCTCGTCACGTTCGCCCTCTGGGCCGTCAGCGAGGACTCGCTCTGGGCCATGGCCGGCGTCATGGGCGGCGCGCAGGCGTCGCTCACGCCCGAGGGCCTCGGCCTCGCGCTCAGCGGCGCGACCGCCGGCGGCCTCATCGGCTCGGTGCTGCTCATGATCGTCGGCAACCGCCTCGGCCGGGCGGTGCCGCTCGCCGTGCTGCTCGTCGGCGGCGGCATCCTGAAGATCGTCGAGGGTTTCGTCACCGACCAGACCACCTTCATCGTGGTGTTCATCGCGTGGAACACGCTCTACGCGCTCGCCTTCATGTACTTCGTCTCGACCTCGTCGGCACTCGACGCCGACGGTCGCTGGTCGGCGCCGCTGCTCGCGGTGTACCTGGTGGGCTCGAGCCTCACGCCGGTCATCGGAGCCGCCCTCGTGGAGGTCTTCGGCTTCCAGGGCTTCGCCGTGGTGCTCGGCGTCGCGAGCTTCGTGCTCGCCGTGCCGGCGGCCGCCGTCGCCGCATTCTCGACCCGGCGCGAGCGCGCCGAGGCATCCGCCGCCACCGAACTCCAGGAGGTTCTCGCGTGACCCGCATGCTCGTCACCAACGCCCGCATCTTCACCGCCGACTCCGCGAACGAGTGGGCCGAGGCCCTCGTCATCGACGGCGACACGCTCGCCTACGTCGGCGACGCGCAGGGCGCACGCGACGCAGCGGGCACGGATGCCGCGACGCTCGACCTCGAGGGCCGGCTCGTGCTGCCCGGCTTCACCGACGCGCACACGCACCTCGTCATGATGGGCGAGGCGCTCGGCCGGGTCGGGCTCACCGATGCCCGCTCGCTCGACGAGATCCAGGCGCGGCTCCGCGCCGCCCGCGAGGCCGCACCCGATGCGCCGCGGCTCCTCGGCCGAGGCTGGCTGTTCGACTCCCTGCCGGGCGGCGCCCCGACCGCGGCGATGATCGACGCCGTGGTCGCCGACGTGCCCGTCTACCTCGACGCGAACGACTACCACTCGGTCTGGGTGAACTCCGCGGCGCTCACCGAGCTCGGCATCACGCGTGACACCCCCGACCCGATCGGCGGCTCGATCGGACGAGACGCCGACGGCGAGCCCGACGGCATGCTCTTCGAGACCGCCGCGCAGCAGTTCGTGTGGAGCCACCTCGCCTCGATCACGACCGACGACGACCGCGACGCCGCCGTCGAGCGCACGATCGCGGCGTACCTAGCGACGGGCGTCACCGGCGTGGTCGACATGGCGTTCGACGAGCTCGGGCTCGCCGCGTTCCAGCGGGCTGCCGCCCGCCGCGGCGGGGCTCTGCCGATCCGCGTCGTCGGCCACTGGTTCGTCGCCAACACGGGCGACGATGCCGCGAACCTCGAGCAGGTGGGGCGGGCCGTGGAGCTGGCCGGTGAGATCGAGTCGCCGTGGCTGCGCGTCGCCGGCATCAAGCTCGTGCTCGACGGCGTCATCGACGCGTGCACGGCGGCCATGCGGCATCCGTACGCCGACGGCTCGAACGCGGACCCGATCTGGCCGCTCGACCGGCTGAAGCCCGTCGTCGCGGCCGCCGACGCCGCCGGCCTGCAGGTCGCGATGCACGCCATCGGCGACCTCGCGAGCGATCACGCGCTCGACGCCCTCGAGCACGCGCACGAGCTCAACGGCGAGCGCGCCCGGCGCCACCGCATCGAGCACCTCGAATACGCCGCACCGGGCACGGCCGAGCGGATGGCGCGGCTCGGCGTCACGGCGTCGATGCAGCCTGTGCACGCCGACCCGGCGATCTGGGCGAACTGGGCCGCGATGCTGGGCGACGAGCGCGCCGAGCGCGGCTTCGCCTGGCCCGAGTACGTCGACGCGGGCGCACTGCTCGCCTTCTCGACCGATGCGCCGACGGCCCCGCACGAGGCCCTGCCGAACATGTACGTCGCCGCCACCCGGCGCTCGGCGCTCGACCCGTCGTTCGGGCCGAACCAGCCCGAGTTCGCACTGCCGCTCGCTCAGTCGATCGCACACGCGACCCGCGACGCCGCTGCGTCATGCGGTGATGAGAATGCCCGCGGCAGCCTCGCCGCCGGCCTTGCGGCCGACTTCGCGGTGCTCGACACCGACGTCTTCGCGGCCGGCGAGGAGTCGTTGCTCACGGCGCGCGTCGTGCGCACCGTGGTTGCGGGTTCGACGGTGCACGAGGTCTGACGCCGTGCCGCGGGGCCGGTGCACTGCACCGGCGCCGCGGCATCCGCCCGGCTAGGCCGTGGCCTCGTCGCGCGGGTCGGGCAGGTAGGCCGAGATGTCGAGCGGCTGCGTCGGCGGCAGCTCGAGGTCGGCAGGGTCGATGCGGTGGGCGTTCATGTGATGGTCCCTTCGTACTGGTGTTCACGGAGCAGTTCGCGGAGCCGGGCCCTCGCCCGCTGGTACCGCCCGCGCGCGGTGGTCTCGCTGATGCCGAGGATCGTCGCGGCCTCTGCGACGGTGAATCCGTCCCACAGCACGAGGCGCACCCGCCCGAAGTCGAAGCTGCGCTGCGCGACGATGTCCGGCGTCCAGCCGAACCAGTCGATCACTGCCGGTGCGCCCCGCCGCACCGCCTCGTCCAGCCAGTCGTCCATCGCGCGCCCCTCCGTCAGATGCCCTCACAGTAGGTATGTCCGGCAGCGGCCCATTCGGCACAAACTTCTTGCGAATGCCCCATGACGCAGAACGAGGCCGCCCCCTGGTGTCGCAGGGGGCGGCCTCGTCTGTGCTGAGCCTGGGCTCAGTCCTCTGCGACCGCGCGCGAGAGCGTCTCGCCGCGGAAGAACGCCGGGCGCTTGCGCCACTGCCAGAGCATCACCGCTGCACCGCCGAGCAGCACGACCATGCCGAGGATGAACACGAGGCCCACGCCGCCGATGTTGGAGCCGCTGCCGTATGAGGGGTCCATGCTGTCGATCAGCGTCGTGACGAACAGCACGGCCAGGATGACTCCGCCCACGAGCGGGGCGAGCAGCGTGAAGAAGACGTTGCGCACCGACCGGAACCACACCGAGCGGAAGAACCACACACATGCGAAGGCCGTGATGCCGTAGTAGAAGCAGATCATCATGCCGAGCGCGGTGATCGTGTCCCAGAGCACGTTCTCGCTCAGCAGGCGCATGACGGCGTAGAAGACGGATGCAACGACCGCCGACACGATCGTCGCATACCCCGGCGTGAAGAAGCGCGGGCTCACGCTCGCGAACTTCTCGGGGAGCGCGCCGTAGTGGCCCATCGCGAGCAGCGTGCGCGCGGGACCCACGAACGTCGACTGCAGGCTCGACGCCGAGCTCGTCAGCACGGCGAGCGAGACGAGCACCGCGAACGGGCCGAGGATCGGACCGGCGAGGTGGAAGAACACATTGTCCTGGATGTCGGGGTTGCCGAGTCCGAACTCGCCCTCGCCGACGCCCGCGTAGGAGATCAGCGACACGGCGATGAGCAGGTAGAGCACGAAGATCGTGACGACCGTGATCGTCGCGGCCCGGCCCGGCGTCTTCTCCGACCCCCTCGTCTCCTCGTTCATCGTGAGCGTGACATCCCAGCCCCAGAAGATGAAGATCGAGAGCGAGAGACCGGCGACGACCGCCGAGAACGATCCGACGGCGAACGGGTTGAACCACGACCATTCGATCGGCGTCGCGTCGAACGCATTGCCGTTCGCGACCTCGACGAGGGCGGCGACCGAGAACAGGACGAGCACCGCGACCTGGAACCCGACGAGCCAGTACTGCACCTTCTGGGTGGTCTGCATGTCGCGGTACGAGATCCACGTCGCGCCGAGCATGAAGAGCAGGCAGACGGCGACGTTGATGAACGGGTTCGCGGCGAGGTCGGCGATCTCGGGAATGCCCGAGACCTGTGCGATCAGGAGGAACAGGAAGTCCACCGCGATGCCCGCGAGATTGGACAGCACGAGGATCGTCGCCGCGATGAGGCCCCAGCCGGCCATCCAGCCCACCCAGGGTCCGAAGGCGCGCGTCGCCCAGGTGAACGAGGTGCCGGAGTCCGGCATCCGCTTGTTGAGCTCGCGGTAGCCGAGCGCGACGAGCAGCATCGGGATGAAGCCGACGAGGATGATCGCCGGTACCTGCACGCCGACCTCCGACACCGTTGGGCCGAGGGCGGCCGTCAGCGTGTAGGCGGGCGCGATGCACGAGATGCCGATGACGATCGCGCCGATGAGGCCGACCGAACCCGCCGACAGCCCTTTCTTCGAGATGCCGTGATCGGAGCCGTCGACCGCGGCGCTCGCCGTGGTCAACGGCGCGTGCGGTTCGGTGTGCTGCTGGTGGGGTTCTTGGTGCGTCATTGCGTGATCCTTCAGGAGGTGGAGCGCGGCACGACGATCATCGGCACCGGCAGCTCGCGCAGCATCTTCGATGCCGTCGAGCCCAGGAAGAGTCGGCTGGGGGTCGCGAGGCGGCTCGAGCCGACGAGCACGACCTCGCCGGCGTGCCACTCGAGCGCCGCGACCGCCTGCTCGATCGTGTCGCCGGAGGCGACGACCGCGGTGGCCGTCGTGCCGGCGGGCAGCGCCCGGCGGGCCGCTTCGAGCACGTCGTCGGCGTGGGCGGTGCTCGCGAGCGAGGCGAGCTCCTCGTCCATGCCGGCCGGCAGGTCGATCGAGACGAGCGACACGAGCCGCAGCGGCGCGTGCGTGAGCCGGGCGAGGCGCACCGAGATGTCGAGCACCGACCCCGCCCCCGAGCGCGTGCCGACCGCACCCGTGATGCGGGTGACGCCGAGCGTGACGGGCGTCTCGCGCGAGCCCGCCGGAGCGAGCGCCACGGGCACGTCGGACGCGTGCAGCAGGTCGTTGGCCACCGAACCGATGCGCGACCGGCCGAGCAACCCGCCGCGCGCGGCGCCGACGACGATGAGCGAGGCGTCGAACTCGTGCGCTGCGGCCACGAGGCCCTCGGCGAACGACTCGGCGTAACGGATGTGCAGCGCCTGCTCGACACCGTCGCCGAGGCGAGCGGATGCCTCGGCCAGCCAACCCCGGGAGCGCTCCTTCAGGTGGCGCTCGTACCCGGTGTCGGGCGGAACGACGGCACCGCGCGCCTCGATGGGAAGCACCATCACGACTTCGAGGAGCGCCTCACTGGCCGCCGCGAGTCGCCCGCCGAGGGCGAGCGCGTCGGCGCCGGATTCGTTCGCCGTGTAGCCGACGACGATGCGGGTGACCATCAGCTCGCGCCGAGGATCTCGTCGGCGACCTCGCGACCGACGCGGATCGCGCCGTCGACGTGCTGGTACCCCTTGCCCGCCATGTCGGAGCACGAGAAGTGGATCGGCCCGACGGGGGTGCGGAGGTCGGCGCCGTAGCGCGCGAGGCCGCCCATGTCGAAGCTCGCCGCGTACGCGCCGCGGGTCCACTCCTCGGAGCCCCAGTCGCTCTCGTAGTAGACGACCGGGTTCAGCGCCTCGGGGCCGTAGTAGTGCGAGAGCGACTCGAGGATCCGCGCCTTGCGCTCCTCGGCCGAGAGCGTGAAGACGCCGTCGGCCTCCTCGTCGGAGACGAAGCCGACGAGCGTGCCGCGCGGGTCCTCGTGGTTGGTGTTGTCATATGCCTCGTGCACGAGCTCGTACGGGCTGAACGCCGTGCCCGAGAGGCCCTGCTCGCGCCAGAACGGCGTCTCGTAGACCGCGTGCACCTTGATGACGAAGCCCATCGAGAGGTGCTGGTGCATCTGGTGCTGGCGGCGGGGCAGCGGCGGCTCGTACGAGATGCGGCTGATGAGGATGGGCGGCAGCGCGAGCACGACGTGCTTCGCGTGCACCTCGATCGAATCGGTGACCGCGACGACGCCGGCGTCGGGGGCATCCGGCGTCCAGCGGAGCGTGCGCACGGCCTGGCCGGTGCGCACGGCGTCGCCGAGACGCTCGGCGAGCAGCAGCGGCACCTGCTGGAGGCCGCCCACGACGCGCTTGTCGAGGATGAAGTCGGCGTCGACGAGGTTCGAGAACGAACCGGCGGATGCCGCCATGAGCAGCGCCTGCAGCGCCGAGAACGCGTGCGCGGGCTTGGTGAGCATGGCACCGGCGATGAACATGCCGATGTTGAGCTTCGCCTCTTCATCGTCGGTCTGGGTGCCGAGCCACTCGGCGAAGGAGACCTCGTCGAGCTCCTTCGCGCGCGGGTGGGCCCACGGCGCATCGGGGTCGATCTCGGCGACGAGCTCGTCGAGCTTCTCGATGAGGCCGACGATCTCGCCCTCGGTCTTGGCCGGCACCGGGAAGATGTCGCCCTCGAAGAGACGCCGCTCGCCGTCCTCGGCGATGTAGACGTTCTCGCCCGCGCGGTAGCGCTCGTACGTCGCGAGGCCGAGCTCTTCGAGCGTCTCGATGAGCGCGTCCTGGTCGGGCGAGACCCACTGGCCGCCGATCTCGAGCATGGCGCCGTCGATGTCGTCGGTCCAGAGGCGGCCGCCGATGCGGTCGCGCGCCTCGAGCACGACGACGGACTTGCCGGCCGCCTTCAGCTTGGTGGCGGCGGTGAGGCCGGAGGCCCCGGCGCCGACGATGACGACGTCGCAGTCGATGCGTTCCATGGTTCTACGTACTTCCTTTGATTCTGGTGCTGGTCGAGTGGGCCCGTCGGGGCTGTATCGAGACCCGGGCGAGCGGGTGCCCCGGCGCGGGCTGCGGCATCCGCTCAGGTGGTTCAGCTCACGGGGATGAGCGTGTACTTCGTGTCGAGGTATTCGTGGATGCCCTCGAGTCCGCCCTCGCGGCCGATGCCCGACTGCTTGATGCCGCCGAACGGCGCCGCCGCGTTCGAGACGAGGCCGGTGTTCAGGCCCATCATTCCCGTGGCGAGGCGGTTGATCATGCGGTGGCCGCGGGCCAGGTCCTGCGTGAAGACGTAGGAGACGAGGCCGTACTCGGTGTCGTTGGCGAGGCGCACGGCCTCGTCTTCGCTCGAGAACGTCGTGATGCCGAGCACCGGGCCGAAGATCTCCTCGCGGAGGAGGCGGGCGTCGGCCGGCACGGAGCCGAGCACGGTCGGGGCGTAGAACGTGCCCTCGCCCTCGATCACGGTGCCGCCGGTGAGCACCGTGGCGCCCTTGGCGACGGCGTCGCCGACGAGCTCGTCGGTCGAGGCGACCGCCTTCGCGTCGATCAGCGGGCCGATGGCGATGCCGTCTTCGGTGCCGCGGCCGACGCGCATGGCCTGCACGCGCTCGGCGACCCGCTTGCCGAACTCGTGGGCCACCGACTCGTGCACGATGAAGCGGTTGGCGGCGGTGCAGGCCTGTCCGATGTTGCGGAACTTGGCGAGCATCGCGCCGTCGACGGCCTTGTCGAGGTCGGCGTCCTCGAAGATGACGAACGGCGCGTTGCCGCCGAGCTCCATCGAGGTGCGGAGGATGCCCTGTGCGGCCTCCTTCATCAGGCTGCGGCCGACCTCGGTCGACCCCGTGAAGCTGAGCTTGCGCAGGCGCGGGTCGGCGATGATCGGGCCCGAGACCTTCGACGAGGTCGACGTCGCGATGACGTTGACGACGCCGGCCGGGAGGCCGACCTCTTCGAGCAGCTGCACGAACGCGAGGGTCGTGAGCGGCGTGAGTGCCGGGGGCTTGATGACGACGGTGCAGCCTGCGGCGAGCGCGGGTGCGATCTTGCGGGTCGCCATCGCGAGCGGGAAGTTCCACGGCGTGATGAAGAACGACGGGCCGACCGGGCGCTGCGAGACGATCATGTTGCCGGTGCCCTCGGGGTTCAGCCCATAGCGGCCCGAGATGCGCACGGCCTCTTCGCTGAACCAGCGCAGGAACTCGCCGCCGTAGGCGACCTCGCCGCGCGCCTCGGCGAGGGGCTTGCCCATCTCCATGGTCATGAGGAGCGCGAAGTCCTCCTTGCGCTCCTGCAGCAGGTCGAACGCCCGGCGCAGCAGTTCGCCGCGCTCGCGCGGAGCCGTCGCCGCCCACGCGTCCTGCGCGGCGACCGCGGCGTCGAGCGCCTTGATGCCATCGGCGACGGATGCATCGGCGATCTCCTTGATCGTCGCACCGGTCGCGGGGTCGATGACGGCGAGCGTCCTGCCGCCCTCGGCGTCGACCCATTCGCCGCCGATGAAGAGCCCGCCGTTGATGCGGTCGAGCACGGTCGCTTCCTGTGTTGCAGTCGTCATGCGTGTGATTTCCGTTCGGTGTGTCGGGGTGACGGTGTCGAGAGCGGTGCGGCGTTCGCGATCAGGGGTAGAGGCCGCGCAGCTTGTGCGCTTCGGCGACGCGTTCGACGGCGAGCGCCGTCGCGGCGGTGCGAAGCGAGAGCCCCCGCGCCTCGGCGTATCCCAGCACGTGCTGCCACGCGCTGAGCATCCGCTCCTCCAGTCTGGACTCCACTTCGTCGGCACGCCACCAGTAGGCCTGGTTCGCCTGCACCCATTCGAAGTACGAGACGATGACGCCGCCCGCGTTCGCGAGGATGTCGGGCACGACGAGCACGCCGTTCTCGCGCAGGATGCTGTCGGCTCCGGGGGTCGTCGGGCCGTTGGCGCCCTCGACGATGACGGTGGCCCGCACGGCCGCCGCGTTGCCCTCGTGCAGCACGCCCTCGACGGCGGCCGGCACGAGCAGGTCGACGTCGAGCGTGAGGAGCTGCGCGCCGTCGATCGCCTCGGCACCGGCGAAGCCGACGACCGAGCCGGTCGCCCGCACGTGGTCGGTGAGCGCCTCGACGTCGAGGCCCGTCGCGTTGTACACGGCGCCGTACTGGTCGCTCACTCCGGCGACGCGCACGCCGGCCTCGGAGAGGAACCGCGCGGCATCCGCACCGACCTTGCCGAAGCCCTGCACCGCTGCGGTCGCCCGCGACGGTTCGATGCCGCGGTGGCGGAGCGCGGCGAGCGCGATGTGGGTCACCCCACGCGAGGTCGCGCTCGCCCGCCCCTGCGAACCGCCGAGCGCGATGGGCTTGCCGGTCACGATGCCGGGCACCGTGTAGCCGCTGGTCACGGAGTAGGTGTCCATGATCCAGGCCATCGTCTGCTCGTCGGTGCCGACGTCGGGCGCAGGGATGTCGCGCTCCGGGCCGATGATCGGCAGGATCTCGCTCGTGTAGCGGCGGGTCACGCGCTCGAGCTCGGCCTTGGAGTGCTCGCGGGGGTCGATCGCGATTCCGCCCTTCGCGCCGCCGTACGGCACGTCGAGCAGGGCGCACTTCCAGGTCATCCACATCGCGAGGGCCCGAACCTCGTCGAGGTTCACGTTGGGCGCGTAGCGCAGGCCGCCCTTGGCCGGGCCTCGCGAGAAGTTGTGCTGCACGCGGTGACCGATGTAGAGCCGGCTCTCACCGGAGTCCATGCGCAGCGGCACCGACACGGTGAGCTCGCGGCGCGGAGTCGCGAGCATCTGGTGCAGGCCGTCGGTGTAGCCGAGGAGGCCGACCGCCTCGGCGAGCTGGGCGCGCGCGTCGGTGAGGGGCGTCGCGATGTGCTGCGCGGCGGAGCCCGCTGCGATCAGCGGGCTCGCCGAGGCATCCGTTGCGGTCGACGTCGTCGTCGCCGCCAGGAGGTCGGTCATGCGTTCTTCAGTCCTTCCGCGACGACCGAGAGGCCGTCGATGAGCAGTTCGTCGGAGATGGTGAGCGGGGGCAGGAACCGGATCACGTTGCCGTAGGTGCCGCAGGTCAGCACGACGACGCCGTTGGCGTGGGCGTACTTCGCGACCGCGTTCGTGAGCGCGGCGTCGGGGGCGCCGGTGGCGGGGTCGACGAGCTCGATCGCGACCATGGCGCCGCGTCCGCGGACGTCGCCGATGCGGGGGTCGGCGGTGCGCAGCGCGTTCAGGCGGCCGATGAGCACGGCGCCGATCTCGCGGGCGCGCTCGATGAGGCCGTCTGCTTCGTAGGTCTCGATGGTGGCGAGCGCCGCGGCGCAGGCGAGCGGGTTGCCGCCGTAGGTGCCGCCGAGGCCGCCGGCCATCGCGGAGTCCATGATGTCGGCACGGCCGGTGACCGCCGAGAGCGGCAGGCCGCCGGCGATGCCCTTGGCCGCCACGACGAGGTCGGGCACGATGCCCTCGTGCTCGCTCGCGAACCAGGCGCCGGTACGGGCGAAGCCGGTCTGCACCTCGTCGGCGATGAAGACGACGTCGTTCTGCTTCGCCCACTCGACGAGCGCGGGGAGGAAGCCCTGCGCGGGGACGATGAAGCCGCCCTCGCCCTGGATGGGCTCGATGATGATCGCGGCGAGGTTCTCGGCGCCGATCTGCTTCTCGATGACGGAGATGGCGCGGGCCGCGGCCTCGGCGCCCGAGAGGCCGCCGTCGCGGAACGGGTAGCTGAGGGGCGCGCGGTACACCTCGGAGGCGAACGGCCCGAAGCCGCTCTTGTACGGGATGTTCTTCGCGGTGAGGCCCATGGTGAGGTTCGTGCGGCCGTGGTAGGCGTGGTCGAACGCGACGACGGCCTGCTTCTTCGTGAAGTGGCGGGCGATCTTGACCGCGTTCTCGACGGCCTCGGCGCCCGAGTTGAAGAGGGCCGTGCGCTTGACGTGGTCGCCGGGGGTGAGGTCGTTCAGCTTCTCGGCGACGGCGACGTAGCCCTCGTACGGCGAGACGGTGAAGCACGTGTGGGTGAACGAGTTCAGCTGCGCGGTGACGGCTTCGACGACGCGGGGAGCCGAGTTGCCCACGCCGGTGACGGCGATGCCCGAACCGAGGTCGATGAGCGAGTTGCCGTCGGCGTCGACGATGACGCCTCCGCCCGCTGCGACGACCGAGATGGGCAGGGTGTGGCCGACGCCCGAGGCGACGGCTGCGGCCTTGCGGGCCATGAGCTCCTGCGAGCGCGGGCCGGGGATGGCGGTGACGAGACGGCGCTCCTGGGCGAGCGCGGGTCCTCCGGTCATGGTGGCCGGGGTGTCGACGAGAGTCATGAGTGCTCCGATGCGGGGTGACGACGGTGGCGGATGCCGCCAATGCTAGGTCGGGCCGAGCGGATGCTTCAGCGCCCGCCTGTACACTTGAGGCGCAGTTCTTCGACATGACGTACACCACGCGCTCACCGCTCGAGGCGGCTGAAGCCCACCGAAGGAGCCCTTGTGCAGCCGACCGTGCAGACCCTGCTCGACCGCCCCGAGCTCGCTCTGGGCCTCCTCACCCCGGCCGCGCAGCTGCCCGAGGGCGCGCTCGCGGCGCGGGTGGTCTGGGCGCACAGCTCCGACCTCGCCGACCCCACGCCGTTCCTCGACGCCGGCCACGTGCTGCTGACGACCGGCACGCAGTTCGGCGACGACGCCGAGACCGGCTTCGCCGCCGCGTATGTCGAACGCCTCCGCGAGACCGGCGTCGCCGCCCTCGGCTTCGGCACCGAGGTGATCCGCGAGGGCACCCCCGAGTCGCTCGTCGAGGCCTGCGCCGCGCAGGGCCTGCCGCTCTTCGAGGTGCCCTATCGGGTGCCGTTCATCGCGATCGCCCGCACGGTCGCCGACCTCATCGCCGAAGACGCCTACGCACGACAGGCCTGGGCGCTGAACGCGCAGCGCGCGATCTCGCTCGCGGCACTGCGCCCCGACGGCCTCTCGGCCACCCTCGCCGAGCTCTCCCATCGTCTCGGCGCCTGGGTCGGGCTCATCGACGCGACCGGGTCCCTCGACCGCGAAGCGCCGCTCGACGGCCTCGGTCAGCCGCTCCTCGGCGAGGTCGTGGGCGAGGCTCGATCGATGCTGCGCCGCGGCCAGCGCGCCAGCCGCACGCTGGTCGCCGGCGACTCGACGCAGTCACCGCAGCGCATGACCCTGCAGACGCTCGGCGGCGGCGGGGCGCTCCGCGGGGTGCTCGCGATCGGCGACTCCCCCGAACTCGACCAGGCCGGCCGTGAGGTCGTCACCTCGGTGATCGCGCTCGCCGGTCTCGCGCTCGAGCAGAACCGCGACCTCGACCGGGCACGCGGCCACCTGCGATCCGGGCTGCTCCGCGGCATCCTCGCAGGCGACCTGACGCTCGCCGAGCGGGTCGCGACCGAGATGTGGGGGCCTCTGCCGTCGGCGCCCATGCGCATCGCCGTGACGGATGCCCCGCTCACGGGCGTCGACCGACTGACCGAGCTGCTCGAGCTGCGCGTCGAGGAGCGGGGCGGCCGGCTCTTCTTCGGCCGCGACGACGAGCAGTTCGTGCTCGTGCTGGAGGAGGCCGACTCCGGCCTCGCCGACGAGCTCGCCGCGGAGTTCGAACTGCCGGTCGGCCTCTCTGATCCGATCGGCACGGGCGGCATCGCACTCGCGCACGAGCAGGCGCTGCGCGCCGTCGAGCGGGCCCGCGAGTCGGGCTCGGGCGTCGTGCACTTCGACGAGATCAGTCGGCAGGGCGTGCTCGCGTTCCTCGCCCGCACCGATGCCCGCGCGGTCGCGCTCGCGACCCTCGCCCCGCTGACCGAGCACGACGCCGAGAGCGGCACCGCCCTGCTCACGACCACCCGCACCTGGCTCGAGCACGGCGGTCAGTTCGACGCCACCGCGCAGGCGCTCGGCGTGCACCGGCACACGGTGCGCAGCCGCATCGCCCTTGCGGAGCGGCTGCTCGGCCGCGACCTCTCGGGCTTCCACGCCCGCGCCGACCTGTGGGCGGCGCTCCTCGCGGTCGACTGACGACTCGCTCTCAGGAGATAGCCCGCCAGTCAGGACGGATCGCCCGAAGGCATCCTGACCAGCGCGCGATCTCCTGAGTCGCGGACGCGCCGCAAGCGGCTCAGCCGCGCGACGCCGCGATTCGGTCGCGGTACCAGGCGTACGAGTCCTTCGGCGTGCGCTCGCCGGTCTCGAAGTCGATGTGCACGAGCCCGAACCGCTGCGTGTACCCCTCGGCCCACTCGAAGTTGTCAGTGAGCGACCACAGGTAGTAGCCGCGCACGTCGACGCCCTGGTCGATCGCGCGCCGCACCGCCGTGATGTGCCGGTCGACGTAGTCGATGCGCCGCTCGTCGTGCACGGCTCCGGTCGCGGCACCGCCCACGACCTCGTCGGGGAACGACGCTCCGTTCTCGGTGATGACGACGGGCGGCAGCCGGTCGCCGTAGTCGCGTGCGAACGAGACGAGCAGCTCGGTGAACGTCTCGGGCATGATCGGCCAGTCGAAGCCCGTGGTCGGCACGTTCTCGAACTCGACGGGTTCGAACGGCAGGCCCGCTGCGGCGAACTCCGAGCCCTCGCTCGGCGCGGCAACCAGCGTCGGGTTGTAGAAGTTGATGCCGTAGAAGTCGATCGGCGCACCGATGAGCTCGAGGTCGCCGTCTTCGAGGCCCGGCATCGCCTCCAGGCCGAAGCCCGAGAGGTCGGGGTAGGCGCCCGTGAGCACCGGGTCGGCGAAGATGCGGTTGTAGATCAGGTCGAAGGCGCCGGCCGCGAACTGGTCGGCCGGGGCATCCGATGCCGGCACCATCAGCGTGTGGTTGTTCGTGATGCCGACCTCGGCGTCGCCGCGCTCGCGGATCGCGGCGACGACGAGGCCGTGCGCCAGCAGCTGGTGGTGGGCGGTCGGCAGCGAACCCATCATGAGCGCGTGGCCCGGCGCCTGGCTGCCGAGCGCGTAGCCCTGCAGGGTCGTCATCGCGGGCTCGTTGAGGGTGATCCAGCGCTGCACGCGGTCGCCGAGGCGGTCGACCACGAGCCCCGCGTACTCGGCGAGCCGGTAGGCCGTGTCGCGGTTCAGCCAGCCGCCTGCGGCCTCGAGCTCCTGCGGGAGGTCCCAGTGGTAAAGCGTCGGCACCGGCGCGATGCCGGCGGTGAGCAGCTCGTCGACGAGGCGGTCGTAGTACGCGAGCCCGGCCTCGTTCGCGGGGCCGGTGCCGCCGGGCTGCACCCGCGGCCACGAGATCGAGAAGCGGTAGTCGTCGGCGTCGAGGCCGGCAAGCAGCTCGACGTCGTCGCGGTAGCGCCGGTAGCTGTCGGCGGCGAGCTCGGCGTTCGAGCCGTCGATCACGAGGCCGGGCGTGCGGGTGAAGACGTCCCAGATGGACTCGCCGCGGCCGCCCTCGCTCGTCGAGCCCTCGATCTGGAAGGCCGCGGTGGCGGCGCCCCAGCGGAATCCCTTCGGGAACGTCAGCGTCTCGGCCGTGGTGTCGGGGGTGGCGGCATCGGCCATGGGGAACCTCGCTGTTCGTCGACTGGCGGCGGTGAGCGGATGACGCGGCATCCGCTCTGCTCGAAAGTGGGACGTTTGACCCACTCGGCCACCCTAGCCGCCGAACGCGTCCGAGGGAAGGGTCGCATCGACGCCCGGCGCAGCCCGAGGCGCAGCCCTACCGCGGTCGCGGCCACCGGCGTACGCTGGAAGAACTCGGAGGAGGACGCGATGCACGCAACCGTCGGAGAACACCTCACCATCCAGGGCAAGCAGGTCGGCCAGGCGCCGCGTCGCGGCGAGATCCTCGAGGTGCGCGGCGAAGACGGCGGCCCGCCCTACCTCGTGCGGTTCGACGACGGTCACGAGACGCTGCTCTTCCCCGGCGCCGACTGCGTCTTCGAGCACGAGCAGCAGGCGACCTGAGCCGCGGCCTCCCTGCCGCGTTGCCGGCGGCCCGCGATAACGTGGTGGCATGTTCCACTCCTACGCGGCGATCGGCGACAGCTTCACCGAGGGCGTCGGCGATGAGCTGCCCGACGGTTCGGTGCGAGGCTGGGCGGACTTCGTGGCGATCGGCCTCGCCGCCGCGGCGCGCGAGCCCATCGGCTACGCGAACCTCGCGATCCGCGGTCGCAAGCTCGGCCCGATCATCGACGAGCAGCTCGACGCGGCGATCTCCCTGCGCCCCGAGCTCCTGAGCTTCAACGGCGGCGGCAACGACATGCTGCGCCCCCGCATGGACGAGCAGGTCACGGCCACGCGGTTCCGCGACGCGATCGAGCGCATCCGCGCCGAGGGCATCCACGTGCTCATGCTGAGCGGCGCGAACCCGACCGACCACATCCCCATGGGCAAGGTGTTCGACGCGCGCGGCGCACGCCTCACCGCCGCGCTCGTCGACCTCGCCGACCGCCCCGGCGTCACGTTCGTCGACAACTTCAACGATCTGGGCCTCCGCGACATCCGTTACTGGTCGCCCGACAAGCTGCACCTGAACGCCCTCGGCCACGCGCGCGTCGCGAGCAACGTGCTGACCGGACTCGGCGTGGCCGTGCCGGTCGAGTGGGGCGTCGAAGAGGTCGCTGCGGCGCCCGCCGGCCCCAAGAGCCGCAATACCGCCGCGTACTACCGCGAGTTCGTGCTGCCGTGGATCGGCCGCCGCCTCACGGGCCGCTCATCGGGCGACGGGCGCGCCGCGAAGCGGCCGACGCTCGCGCCGGTCCCGGATGCCGCCGCCTGACGCCTGATCGATCAGCCGACGCCGAGCACATCGGCGACGAACGCCCGTGTGCGACGGGCGAGCCCCTCGATGCGCTCGAGTTCGTGGGCGCTCGGCAGCACCTCCGACGGCGCAGGCGGGCGCCCGAGGCGCACGGTCTCCTGGCAGGCGAGGTCGGCGCAGATGTAGGTGCCGATGGTGTCGCCGCGCTCGCCGGCCGCGCCCGCCCGGCGGGCTGAGAACAGCTCGACCTGGTCGCCCGGCTGGTGGGTGTGGCAGAGGTTGCAGATGGCGGCCCGATGATGCGAGCCGGTGCGGTCGGCGGCGCGGAGCACGATGCCGACGGGCAGCCCATCGAGTTCGGTCACGAGGTAGCCGCGCGACGGGATGCGGGGGTCGCGCCAGCCGAACGCGTCGAGCGGCGCCCACTCGGTCACGAAGAAGCGCACCGGAAGCGCGAGCTGCTCGAGCTCGGCGGCGTTCGCATTGCCGAAGAGCGAGCGGACGTCGTTCTCGTCGAGCGGCTGCATGCCTCCCCCTCCGTGCGTGACCCGCCCAGTCTACGAATCCGCGCGGGTCGCCGGCACCGGTGCGCCGGCATGCCGGAGGTCAGCTCGCGGGCTCCCCCGCGTCGGCCTGCGCAGCGGCCGGCATCGCGTCGGCCGCGGCATCCGCTCGCTCGGGTGCCGGGCCCCGCCGACGGATCAGGAAGCCGAAGCCGAGCGCCACGAAGAACATCAGCACGCCGTAGACCGCGGCGGGCAGGCTCATCTCGACGCTGCCGATGACGGTCTGGGCGATGACGATCGCGAGCGTCGCGTTGTGGATGCCGATCTCGAACGAGCTCGCGATCGACTGGGCGGGCCCGACGCGCAGCATGCGCGGCACGAGGTAGCCGATCGTCAGGCTCAGCACGCAGAAGAGCACGGTGATCGCCGCGAGACTGCCGAAGTTCTCGAGCAGCAGGTCGAGGTTCGAGACGATCGCGCCGGCGATGACGATCACGAGGATCACGACCGATGCGATGCGCACGGGCTTGTCCATGCGGTCGGCGAAGCCGGGGCGCCACCAGCGCACGAGCATGCCGAGCAGCACGGGCAGCAGCACGATCGCGAACACCTCGACGACCTTGGCGAGCTGCAGCCCGAGCCCGTCGTCACCGGGCAGGAAGAACGCGATCGCGAGGTTCGTGATGAGCGGCAGGGTGAAGACGGCGAGCACCGAGTTGATCGCCGTGAGCGAGATGTTCAGGGCGACGTCGCCGCGGAACAGGTGACTGTAGAGGTTCGCCGTCGTGCCGCCGGGCGACGCGGCGAGCAGCATCATGCCGACCGCGAGCACCGGCGGCAGCTGGAAGACGAGCACGAGGCCGAGGCAGAGCGCCGGCAGCACGAGCAGCTGGCAGACGAGGGCGATGATCACCGCCTTCGGATGCTTCGCCACCCGCGCGAAATCGCCCGGGGTGAGTGAGAGTCCGAGCCCGAACATGATGATGCCGAGGGCGACGGGGAGTCCGATGGTGGTCAACGCTGATCCCATGCGCCAAGTGTGGTCTACGACGGGCGGCCGTTGCGTATCGATTCGGTGACGGATGCCCCTGCGCCCCGGTCCCCGGCGACATGCGAGAGCCCCCGCGGAGTGGTCTCAGGCGAGGGCGAAATCGGGGCGAGGGCGGTCGTCGACGCGCGGACACCAGCCCTCGGGCGAGCGGTCGTAGGCGTGGGCCGGGCCGTCGGCGATGAGCGTCGCGAGCGCGTCGAGGAACCGGTCGACGTCGTCGGCCGAGCTGCCGGCGCCGAGGCTCGCGCGCAGGCCGTTCGCCCGGGTCGCCGTGCGCTCGAAGAAGGGATGCGCGCAGAACCGGCCGGCGCGCACCGAGATGCCGTGCTCGGCACCGAGCGCTGCGGCGAGGAGGCCGACGGAGCCGCGTTCGAGTTCGATCGTCGCGATGCCGAGGCGGTCGCCGAGCCCGTCGCCGAACCCGCTGAGCACGCGCACCCCCTGCTGTGCGGCGAGCCCCTCGTGCAGCCGGAGGGTGAGCGCCTGCTCGTGGTCATGGCGGGCGTCGTCGCCGAGCCGATCGAGCTCGGCGAGCGCCCTGGCGAGCGCGACGGCGCCGATGACGTTGGGGGTGCCGGCCTCGTGACGTTCGACGCCGTGCTTCCAGTCGACGCCGTCGGCCCGCACCGCGTCGACGGCGCCGCCGCCGGCGAGGTACGCGGGTGCGGCGTCGAGCCAGTCGGACCGGCCGACGAGCGCTCCGGCGCCGAAGGGCGCGTAGGCCTTGTGACCCGAGAAGGCGAGGTAGTCGATGCCCGATGCCGCCACGTCGACCCGGCGGTGCGGCAGCAGCTGCGCCGCGTCGACGGCGATGCGCGCGCCACGCGCGTGTGCGATCTCGGCGAGCCGGTCGATCGGCAGCACCTCGCCCGTGACGTTCGACGCACCGGTCACCGACAGCAGCGCGGCCGGCGTGCGGGCGAGTTCGGCGTCGAGGGCCTCGAGGGTCGCGGCGATCGTCGCCCGCCCCTCGACGAGCCGGCGCGACCGCCAGGGCAGCAGGTTGGCGTGGTGCTCGAGGTCGAGCACCACGGTGTCGCCGGGAACGGCGCCGGCGAGCAGGTTCAGGGCGTCGGTCGTGTTGCGGGTGAAGATCACGAGGTCGTCGTCGCGGGCGCCGACGTGACGGGCCACCGCGAGCCGCGCGTCTTCGACGAGCGAGGTCGACAGCTGCGACGGGTACCCCGAGCCGCGGTGCACGCTCGCGTAGTACGGCAGCACGCGCGTCACCTGCTGCGCCACGACCTCGAGGGCGGGCGCCGACGCCGCGACGTCGAGGTTCACGTGCCGCACGAACCGGCCGCCCAGCACGGGCACCTCGAGGCCCGCGTCGGCGAGCACCGCGAGCGGGCCCGGGCCGGCAGGGCGGGGCTGAGCCGCGGCATCCGTCGCCGTCGCCTGCGTCGCCGGCGCTCGGCGCGCGGCCTCGCGCGTCGCGAACTGCTCGGTGACCGTCACGGGTGCTCCTCCATTGCGGGTGTGTGCGATGAGGCTACGGATCGCGGGAATCGCGCTCAACCGTCCCTCGCCGCGCAGGGTCACACCGCGACACATTGCGACACACAAGGGCGGGCACGCGGGCTACGGATGCCTCCGCGCCGACGCGAGCCGTCCGCGCGACCCGTGCCGCTGCCCGACGGCGACCACCGGGTCGCCGGCCGCGTGCACGCTCTCGGGCCGTGCAAGTCCGAGGTGCTCGCGGAGCGTCTCGCCCTCGTACTCCGTCGGCAGGAGCCCTCGCCGCTGCAGCTCGGGCACGACCTGGAACGCGAACGCCTCGAACTGCTGCGGCTGCACCGCCGAGAGCACGTTGAACCCGTCGACGGCCCCCGCGTCGCCCCACGCCTCGAACTCGGCGGCGATGTCGTCGGCGGTGCCGACGATCATCGAGGCGTTGACCGAAGCTGCGACGACGAGATGCCGCAGGGTGGGCGGTCGCTCGCCCGAGAGGCTCCGCCCCGTGCGCTCGGCGACGATCTCGACGAGCTCCTGCCCGGCGTCGCTGAACTCGGCGACGAGGGGCGGCGTGACCGAGCGGTCGGGCGAGAGCCCGGCGAGGTCGACCCCCACGAGGAGCGACAGCTGCGCGAGCGAACGGTTCGACGGGAACGCCGGGGGCGGGCCGCCGGGCCAGTCCTCGGCGATCTGCACGAGTTCGCTGAGCTCGTCGGCGATCGACTGCGCGTGCTCGCGCGTCTCCCCCACGATCGGCAGCACCGGAGCGATGACCTTCAGCGTGCGGTCGTCGCGGCCCGACTCGAAGGCGAGCGAGCGCAGTTCCTCGCGGATCGCGATCGCCTGCTCGCGATCGCCGACGGCGACGAGCGCGAGGTCGGCGCTCTGCGCGGCGAAGAGTCGCGACCGGGGCGAGATGCCCGCGTGCACGAGCGGCAGGTGGCCCTGCACCGGGCGCGGCACGTTGAGCGGACCGGTCACGCTGAGGTGCTCGCCGTGGAAGTCGGTGGCGTGCAGCTTCTGCGGGTCGAGGTACACGCCGCTCGAGGCATCCGCGACGATCGCGTCGTCGTCGAAGGAGTCCCAGAGGCGTCGCAGCACGATCTCGAACTCGACCGCGCGGTCGTAGCGCGCCTCGTTGGCGGTGTGGAAGTCGACGCCGTGGTTCGCGGCGGCGCGCGGCTCGGCGCCCGTCACGAGGTTGAGGCCGGCCCTGCCGCCCGAGAGCAGGTCGACCGACGCCGTCGCACGGGCCAGCGTGTACGGGTCGGAGTAGCTCGTGTTCGCGGTCGCGATGAGCCCGATGCGGGAGGTGACGCCCGCGAGGTAGGTGATCGCCGCGATGGGGTCGACCCGGGCGACGAGGTAGGGGTCGTGGTACTCGAGGTCGTGCCCCGTCGCGAGCCAGTCGCCGAAGAACAGGTAGTCGAGTCGCGCTGCCTCGGCCACCTCGGCGGCGCGACGCAGCACGGCCGCGTCGCCGCGCGGGTCGCGGTGGGCGCCCGGGTATCGCCACCCCGAGGGGTACGCGCCGATCGCCCTGACCATCGCGCCGATGATGAGTCGTGTCATGTCGACCTCCTGACCCGACCGTAAAGAGGGCGAGCGGATGCCGCGAGGCCGGCCGTCACACGTGTCAACGCGAGGTCACGCGGCGTCACGCGCGACGGCTCAGATGCTCGCCCGCACCGCCAGGAGGGGGCACTCGAACGGGTCGCGCTCGCCGAGGCCGACGCGGTTGATGTACCGGAACACGATCGCGTACGAATGCCACAGGGTGGTCTGCGTGTAGGGCACGTCGTGCTGGTGCAGGTAGTCGGCGATGAGCGGTGCAGCGCGTCGCAGGTGCGGCCGGGGCATCGACGGGAACAGGTGGTGCTCGATCTGGTAGTTCAGCCCGCCCATCGCGAAGTCGAGCACGCGGTTGCCGCGGATGTTGCGGCTCATGAGCGCCTGGCGACGCAGGAAGTCGAGCTTCATGCCCGCCGGAACGAGCGGCATCCCCTTGTGGTTCGGGGCGAACGACATGCCCATGTAGAACCCGAACAGGCCGAGCTGGATCGCGAGGAACACGGCGGCCTTCTCCGGCGAGAGCACGAGGAAGACGAGCGTCAGGTAGCCGACGATCCGCACCGCGAGGAACGAGATCTCCACCGGTCGGTGGGCGAGATGCTCACGGGAGAGCACCCGGTGCACGCTCGAGGCGTGCAGCGACAGCCCTTCGAGCAGCAGGATCGGAAAGAAGAACACCCCTTGGTGGGCGATGACCCACCGGAAGAACGCCGCACGATCGCGGCCGGCCTGCTCGGGCGTGAATGCGACCACGGGCAGGTCGATGTCGGGGTCGGCCCCGATCTGATTGGGGTTCGCGTGGTGGCGGGTGTGCTTGTGCTGCCACCAGCCGTAGCTCATGCCGACGAATCCGCCGAGCACGAGGCTCGTCCAATCGTTCCACTTGCCCGAACGGAAGATCTGGCGGTGCGCGGCGTCATGGCCGAGGAAGGCGGTCTGGGTGAAGAGGAACGCGAAGGCCGCGGCGACGAACATCTGCCACCAGGTGTCGCCGATCCAGACGAACACGACGACGGCGGCTCCGATCGTGACGGGCACCGCGATGAGCTTCGTCCAGTAGTAGCCGTACCTGCGACGCATGAGGCCGGCGGACTTCACGATGCGGGCGAGGTCGGTGAAGTCGCTGTTGCCGGGCGGGCCGCCCGATGCCGAGGGAGGTCGGGGCGAGATCGCCTGGCTGGTCATGATGACCTTCTTCCTGCCGTTCCCGAGTCGTAGGGGAACGGTGCGGAGGCGACGATGCGATCCGCACCCCTTCACGCTACGCCGCCCCGCGCGCGACGTGAGAAACCCTCAAGGAACTCACAGGCTCCGCGATCTCAGCCCGCGACGCCGCGCACCCGCCTCGAGGCGTCGACGACGCGCAGCAGTGTCGCGACGGCGGCCTGCAGCTCCGCCGCGCCCACCGCTGCGCCCACGGCGTCGGCCCATGCGCGCTGGGCCGCGCCCAGGCGCTCGACGGCCGCGCGACCGCCCGCCGTGGGCCGCAGCAGTTTCGCGCGACGGTGCCGCGGGTTCTCGTCGTACTCGGCCCACCCGCGCTCGACGAGGAGGTCGGCGGTGCGCTGCACGCTCTGCCTGGCGAGCCCGAGGCCGACCCGGCGGGCGATCTCGGCGACGGGAAGGCCCTCGTCGAGGGTCGCGCCGAGCACCTGCCACTGCGCCGGTGTGAGACCCTCGGGCCCCGCGATGTCGCGAGCGGCCTCGAGGAACTCGCCGTTGAGCTCGAACACCGGCAGCACGAGCTCGGTGAGGGCGTCGCCCGCCGCGCTGCGACGAGTGGTCATGCGGCACCCACGAGCGCATCGAAGTACCGGCGCTCAGTGGGCGACCGCCGCGGACGCCGACGGCCGTGCGCTGCGTACAATCAGAGCACCGCGCAACCCGCGCCCCACCCACCCCCTGGAGGCCACCGCTTCGTGACGAGACCCGACCGCGATCGAACCCCTGACCGGCAGCAGCACGACGGACACGCGTTCGCGAGGAGGGAAGCGACGCCCGCCCCGCCGATGCGGCTCTCCGATGCGTCCGAACTCGTGCTCGTGGCATCCGCCGGTCGTGCACTCCGCTTCGATCGCGACGACCTCGTGCTGCGCAAGGGCCAGTACGCCCTGCGGAACGGGCACATGACGCCGCAGGAGTCGATGGTCGAAGACCTGCTCGCGCTCGGCGCAGCGCTCGACGAGGCCGGGATCCCGTTCCTGCTCGTACGCGGCAACGACGACCGGCCGATCATCGCCGTCGACCGCGCCGAACGCAAGGCCGTCACCCGGGCGTTCGCCGAGGCCTTCGCCGACGAGCCGTTCTACGCCGCCACCCTCGCCCCGAAGCGCGCCGCGGAGACCCACCCCGTGCTGCTCGCCGACGGCCGGCTCTCCGCCGGTCGCAAGCCCACCCTGCTGCGCGTCTACCGCCCCCGTGTCGAACCGATCGGGCGCCTGCGCTACGGCAGCGAGACCGGCGTGCAACTCGAGTTCTGGCGCTTCGGCGACGAGATGATCGAGGCGCCCGCCGAGAACGTGCTCATGCGTCGCACCCTGCAGCGCTCCGAGACGACCGACGACGTCGTGCACCTGCACGGCCGCGACTGGCCGACCCTCGAGCACATGTGGGAGCCGCTCGCGAGCGACGTCGACTTCGAGATCGACATGGTCTTCTCCTGGGTCGACGGTTCGAGCGACGAGTTCATCCGCGAGCGGGCCAAGCGCATGCAGAGCTACGTCGTCGGCGAGGGCGACGACTCCGAGGCCCGCTACCGCCAGATCGACGAGCTGAAGTACGCGCTGCGCTCGGTGCACCTGTTCGCGCCGTGGGTGCGCCGCATCTTCATCGCGACCGACTCGGGCGCACCGGCCTGGCTCGCGAAGCACCCCAAGGTCACGATCGTGCCGAGCGAGGCGATGTTCGCCGACACCTCCGTGCTGCCGACGCACAACTCGCACGCCGTCGAGAGCCAGCTGCATCACATCGAGGGCCTCGCCGAGCACTTCCTCTACTCGAACGACGACATGTTCTTCGGCCGACCGCTGAGCCCGTCGCTGTTCTTCTCCCCCGGCGGCATCACGAAGTTCGTCGAGGCCGCGACCCGCATCGGGCTCGGGTCGACCCATGCCGGCCGCAGCGGGTTCGAGAACGCCGCCCGGGTCAACCGTGCGCTCCTGCGCGAACGCTTCGGCAAGGTGACGACTCGGCACCTCGAGCACTGCGCCGCCCCGCTCCGTAAGAGCGTCATGGCCGAACTCGAGGCCGCGTTCCCCGAGGAGTTCCGGCGCACGGCCGCGAGCCGCTTCCGCTCGGCGACCGACATCTCGGTGACGAACTCGCTGTACCACTACTACTCGCTCCTCACCGGGCATGCCGTGGTGCAGACCGACGCGCGCGTCAAGTACGTCGAGACGACGCTGCGCCAGGCGCTGCCCGCGATGAAGGAGCTCCTGAAGCACCGCGACCACGACATGTTCTGCCTGAACGACGGCAGCTTCCCCGAGATCTCGGTCGAGGAGCGCACCGCGGCGGTCATCGACTTCCTCGAGCGCTACTTCCCGTTCCCGGCCCCGTGGGAGAAGGCGGCGACGGATGCCTCGGAGCAGGTGGGCGCCGCGGCATCCGCTGCCCCCGACCGCATCGCCTGAGGCGAGTCGCCGCGGCTACTGCAGCGCGGACGTGAGGCGCGCCACCCCGTCGAGGAAGGTCGCCGACCCGGGCTCGCGGTCCCACTCCTCGAGGGTGAGCTGGCGGCCCGCGTCGCGGTAGCCCTGCTCGACGTCTCGCATCTGCTCGACGAACGAACGGCCCCGCACGAGCAGCGACACCTCGGAGTTCAGGCTGAACGAGCGGATGTCCATGTTGCTCGATCCGATCACGGCGACCTCGTCGTCGATCGAGAGGTGCTTCGAGTGCAGGA
Source organism: Agromyces cerinus (assembly GCF_016907835.1). Taxonomy (NCBI): domain Bacteria; kingdom Bacillati; phylum Actinomycetota; class Actinomycetes; order Micrococcales; family Microbacteriaceae; genus Agromyces; species Agromyces cerinus. The sequence continues at coordinate 2,877,094 of NZ_JAFBCT010000001.1, forward strand.
TGTACGGGCCGGGATAGAGCCAGATCTTCACGCCCGCCTGCAGCAGGTCGCGGTAGTACGAGCGCTGGGCGTGCCAGACCGAGCCCTGGTCGCCGATCTCGGAGACGAAGAGCTGCACGTCGAGCCCGCGGTAGCAGGCCGAGGTGATCGCGTAGAGCATCGCCTCGTCGGGCACGAAGTACGGGCTCGTGATGATGGCCTGCCGCTGCGCCGAGTTGATGAGCGTGAGGAAGAGCCGCAGGCCGTTCTCGGCGTCGTAGCCGGGACCGCTCGGCACCACCTGGCAGACGAGCGCGTCGCGTGCGGTGCTGGCCGGCACGGCCGCGGCGGGAACATTCTCTTCGTCGCCGAGGATCTCGTCGGTCTCGAGGTACCAGTCCGACATGAACACCGTGTTGATCGCGGTCACGACGGGGCCCGTGACCCGGGTCACGAGCTCCTGCCACATGAGCCCCCGCTTGATGTTCTTCGGCGAGTTGTAGCTGCGGGCGATGAGGTTCTGCGAGCCCATGAATCCGACGAGCCCGTCGACGACCACGAGCTTGCGGTGGTTGCGCAGGTCGGGTCGCTGGTACTGCCCCTTGCGCAGGCGCACCGGCAGCATCGAGCTCCACTTCGCACCGATGCGGTCGAGCTCGGCGTACGTCGCGTCGTGATCGGCCGTGCGGTTCGTCGCCACCGCGTCGAGCAGCACCCGCACGGTGACGCCCCGCTGCACCGCGCGCTCCATCGCCGCGAAGAAGCCGCGCGTCGTGTCGTCGAACGAGACGATGTAGAACTCGACGTGCACGAACCTGGCGGCGGTGTCGATCTCGGCCGCCATGGCGTCGATCGAGGCCTGGTAGTCGCCGATGAGGTCGGCCGTGTTGCCGCCGGCCGGGGGCAGTGCGCCGAGCGTGCGGTTCTGCTCGGTGAGCGTGGCGAACCACTCGGGCCACGTGGCACGGTCGGGGGTGAGGTCGACGCCCTCGGTCTTCGCGGCGATCATGGCGTTGATCTCGCGCTGCTTCTCGCGCCGCCGCTTCGGCAGCTTCACGCTGCCGATCAGCAGGAAGAAGGCGATGCCGACGAACGGGATCAGGAAGATCGCGAGGAGCCATGCCATGGCGGCGGTGGGTTTGCGCCCCCGCGGCACGATGATGAGCGCGGCGATGCGGATCGCCCAGTCGGCCAGAACCAGCACCACTCCGATGATCGCGGCGAGCTCCGTGCTCATACGCCACCTCCCCAGGTCGTCTGCTCGCCTCGCGCGTCGTGCAGGGCCGGAGCGGTCGGGAGAAGTCGTCTGAGTATGGCAGTTCGCCCGCACGGTGAGGAAGGACGCGCGGAGGATCTGCGGAGGCGTGCTGCGACGACCCGGCGAGCGCGGCGTGCTCAGCCGGCGAGCACCGGGATCGGCATGGTGAACGGCGGGTCCTTCGGCACCGGCGTGGTCGCGGCATCCGCGATGCCGATGCCGGAGGCCGCGAGGCGCCGCGCGCTCTCTTCCGCGTCGATCCAGTCGAGCGCGGCGTACGACCCGAGCGGCACCACCGAGTGCAGCACGGTGGTCGGATACACGTGCACGAGGTTGAAGGCGCGCGCGCCGTCGCGCCCGCGGGTGCCGCCCACGGGCACGTTGAGGTCCTGCGTGTAGCAACTGGCCGAGGCCACTGAGACGGGCACGCCCGCGAATGTCGCGGTCGACGAGTAGTGCAGGTGACCGGCGATGATCGAGCGGATGTCGCTGCCCTCGACGACCTCGGCGAGCCCGCCCTGATCGCGCAGCTCCACGGCGACTGCGAGGTCGAGCACGCTCGGCACGGGCGGGTGGTGCATGGCGAGGATCGTGCCGTGCGGCGCGGCCATCGAGAGCTCTTCGGCGAGCCAGTCGAGCTGTTCGGAGGCGATCTCGCCGTGGTGGTGCCCTGGCACCGTGGAGTCGAGTGTGATGACGCGCAGCCCGTTGACGTCGTCGACCCGGTCGACGGGTCGAGCCCCGCCCCCCTCGACGCTCGTGCCGAGCTCGCCGAGCAGCCCGCGGCGGAATGACGACCGCTCGTCGTGGTTGCCCATGACCCAGATCACCTGCGAGTCGAGCCGCTCGGCGACGGGGTCGACGATGCGGCGGATGCGGTCGTAGGCGTCGGGCTCGCCCTTGTCGGCGAGGTCGCCGGTGAAGACGATCGCCTCGGGCCTGCCACCGGATGCCTCGAACTCCTCGAAGAGGGTCTGCAGGTGCCGCTCGCTCGCGACCCGGTCGTAGAGCATGCCGCCACCGGCGAGCACGTGGGTGTCGCTGATGTGGAGGAGGAAGTGGTCCGGCCGGGGGTACTCGGCCGTACGGCTCGTCACGTTTCGTCCCATCGATCGGCGGTCGACGCGCTACCTCGGGCGTCTGGCATGGACACTAGCCGACCATGCCCGCCTGAACGGCGCATGAACGCGGCCTGTAGCGAAGCCGGACACGACCCGCGACCGCCCTCAGCGCTCTCGGAGCGCCCGTGGATAGGCTCGGGACCATGTCAGACCCGCGCAGGACAGGGGGTTGCGGATGACTCGCATCACGCTGCCCGACGGCCGCCACTTCGCCGTCACCTGGTCGATCCCCGACGCCTTCGGCGGCATGACGGACGCGATGCTGCGGCGATCCGCCGCGTTCCATCGCATCGCCGGGGTCGACGTCGATGTGCTGACCTTCGACGCCCGGCCCGACACCCCCGACCTCGCGCGAGCGCTCCGCGAGCGCGGGACCCTCACCCCCGGTGTTCACATCGTGAACCTCTACGACTGGCTCCGGAGGCATCCGCTGCCCGGCGGATCACTGCGACTCGACCGAGACGCGTTCACCCCGCTCGCACCCGACGAGGCGACGGAGGTGCGGCGGCGCGGCGACCTCGTGATGAGCCGATCGCGGCTCGACGCCGACGGCAGCACCCTGCAGACCGACCACTATCGCGAAGACGGCACGCTGCTGCTCAGCGACCGGCACGACACCCGCGAGCGCGGCGTGCTCGGCGGCCGGTCGGTGGTGCTGTGCGACGGCGAGGGGCGGCCGGTGCGCTCGTGGCGGCGCCTCTGGACCCTCTACCGGGCGTGGCTCGACGCGCTGACCGCAGGCGAGGCGAGCTACCTGATCGTCGACAGCAAGACGATGGCGCCGTTCATGCTCACCTATCGCCGGGCGCACGCGATCACCGCGCACGTGGTGCACGCCTCGCATCGTTCCGGGCCGTCGGAGGAGCACCCCATCCGGCGTTCGCGCCGCGAGGTGCTCGAGCAGGTGACCGACTACGACCTCGTGGCGGTGCTCTCCGAGCGGCAGCGCCACGACCTCGAGCGGATCGTCGGGCGGCACGACCATCTCGTCGTGATCCCGAATCCGCGGCCGCTCGCCCCAGAGGGGTCCATGACGCACTCGCCGTCGCCCCGCGACCCGGCTCGGGGCGTGGTGCTCGCCGCGCTGACCCGTCGCAAGCGCGTCTCGCACGCGATCGCCGCCGTGCAGGCGGCGAACACGCGCGCCGAGGTCGATGTGCACCTCGACGTGTACGGCGACGGCGAGAGCCGCCCGGCGCTCGAACGACGCGTCACCGACCCGGCGGCGGTCGAGGTGCACGGCTTCGACCCCGACGCGCGCCGGCGCCTTCCCGACGCGTCGTTCCTGCTGCTCACCTCGCACTCCGAGGGATTCCCGCTCGTGCTCGTCGAGGCGATGGCCGCCGGTTGCCTGCCGATCGCCTACGACATCCCCTACGGACCAGCCGACCTCATCCGCGACGGGCGCAACGGCTTCCTCGTGCCGCCCGGCGACATCGACGGCCTCGCCGACGCGCTCGTTCGACTGCAGCGGATGCCGCCGCGACGCGTCGCCCGCATGCGGGCCGCAGCCGTGCGCACCGCGAGCCGGTTCGACGAGGAGCGGGTGACCCGCATCTGGGCCCGGGAGCTGCATCATGCCGAACTGCGCAAGGAGGTGCGGCGCACGGGACGATTCGGCCGGGCACGGGCCGCGGCCGCGCGGCTGCCGCTCCCCCGGCCGATGCGGACGGCCGGGGTGAGCGTCGTCTCCGCGATCGACCGCGCCGCGCGACGCTTCGGGCGCGTGAGCTAGACTCTGCCGTCGGGCCTGCCACCGAGCGGCCCCTGATGCGAGAGGCGGTGAGGGCGATGGCCGATCATAGTACCGACGCCGCCACCGCTGCTGCGTCGTCGCTCCGTTCCCGCCTGCGCTGAGCCCCTGCTCGCCCACGCGCGAACGCGTTCCGATCCGCACCCGGCTGGCGGCGTCATCCGCTCACCTGCCGAACCCGGCGCGCTGCCGCGCGCCCTGCGAGAACGGATCGCTCATGTCACCCCTGGTCGACAACGGCGTCTACGTCGACGGACGTCGCGTCGAGACGCCCACGAACCTCGACGACACCTACCGCCTCATGGACGACCATGACGGCCTGGCCTGGATCGGGCTCTACCGGCCGAGTCCGCGCGAGGTCGCCTCGGTCGCCCGCGAGTTCGACCTGCACCCGCTCGCCGTCGAAGACGCGCTGACCGGCCACCAGCGCTCGAAGCTCGAACGCTACGGCGACACCCTCTTCGCCGTGCTGCGGCCCGCCCGGTACCGCGACGAGCTCGAGACGGTCGAGTTCGGCGAACTGCACCTGTTCGTCGGCCCCGACTTCGTCGTCACGATCCGCCACGCCGAGTCGCCCGACCTCGCGGCCGTGCGACGGCGCATGGAGTCGAGCCCCGAGCTGCTCGCGATGGGGCCTGAGGCCGTGCTCTACGCGATCCTCGACGAGGTCGTCGACGAGTACGAGCCGGTCGTCGCCGGTCTCGAGAACGACATCGACGAGATCGAGGACCAGCTCTTCGGCGACAGCGACGACGATGCGCTCTCGCGGCGCATCTACGAGCTCTCGCGCGAGGTGATCAACTTCCAGCGCGCCGTGCAGCCGCTCGCGGCGATGCTCGAGTGGCTGCGCCGCGGCTCCGAGAAGTACCGTGGCGACGTCGAGCTGCAGCGCTCGCTCCGCGACGTGCTCGACCACGCCATCCGCATCAACGAGCGGGTCGGCTCGTTCCGCGCCATCCTCGACAACGCCCTCACCGTGCACTCGGCGCTCGTCGCGCGCCGTCAGACGGATACGAGCTTGAAGCAGAACGACGAGATCAAGAAGATCTCGTCGTGGGCGGCGATCATCTTCGCGCCGACGCTCATCGGCACGGTCTACGGCATGAACTTCGACGACATGCCCGAGACGCACTGGGAGTTCGGCTACCCGGCGGCGCTCGCCGCGATGGTGCTGTTCGGCGTGGGGCTCTACGCGGTCTTCAAGTTCAAGAAGTGGCTCTGACGCGGCCGAGACACCCGGGGGTCACCGGGGCTTCTTCGGTCCTTTGCCCTGACCGGGGTGGTCGTCGGGGTCTTCCGGCGTCGCCGTCGGCTCGATCGGCTCCACCGGCTCGTCGTCGACCGGCGGCTCGACGATCTCGTCGGGCGCCGTCGTCGGCGTCGGCGTCGGCACCGGTGTCGGAGGCACCGGCGTCGGCAGCACGGGGCCGTACGGGCTCGGTGCTGCGGGCGTCGTCGAGGTCGGTCGCGGGTCGCCGATCGACGTCGACGCCTCGTTTCCGGGTGCGCCCCCGCCCGGTGCCTGCATGAGTGCGACGCCGGCCGCGCCCATGACGACGACGGCCAGACCGGTGGCGGCGATCATCGCGCCCAACCGGTGGCGCGAGAGCCATGCGACCGAGGCCGCCACGTAGGGCAGCGCCGGTTCGAGCATCGTGCCGACGCGAGAGGCGGGCGCGGCACGCCGGCCGCTCGGGCGGCGCGACACGTCATCGGGCTCTTCGTGTTCGGACATGGTCACCCGCCTCTCCGTCGCGTTCGAGAACTTCGTCCGTCATCGAGGGTACCCAACCCGCACGGTTCGGAACGAGACGATTCAGTCGTCGACGGCGGATGACGCGGCGACCCGCTCGGTACCGATGAGCACGAGCTGCACGACGAACGCGAGCACGGCGCCGGCCGCGTAGGCGACGAGGTCGATCGGATCGAAGGCGCTGCCGAGCAGCAGGCGCGACGGCGGGAAGGCGTCGACCACACGCTGCGGCAGCTCGGTCAGCTGCGACAGCTCGACGGCCGTCGCGAACCCGAAGGCCGTCGCCGCGCTGCCCGCGGCCCCGAACCCGGGCCAGATCGCGCGCAGCAGGCAGGCGATGAACACGATGTAGACGACACTGCCGAGCACGTCGATGACGGGCGTGCGATCGAGGAGTTGCAGGCCGAGCCCGAGTGCGAGGCCGACGGCCGCGGCCAGCGCGCTCCGCACCCGGGTGCCATGCGCGCCGGCCGTCGGCAGCGTCATGCGCCGGCTCAGCCCTTGTGGCGGGGCTTCCGGTACGACTTGTCGCCGTCGCCTCCGCCATCGCCGCCGCGGTCGTTCGACCGACGCGTGGGGCCGCCGCGGTCGGGGCGCAGCTCGATGAGCCGGCCCGAGATGCGGGTGGCGTCGAGCTTCTCGAGGGTCTCGCGGGGCAGGTTCGCGGGCAGCTCGACGAGTGAGAACTCCGGACGGATCTGGATCGAGCCGAAGTCCTCGCGGCTGAGTCCGCCCTCGTTCGCGAGCGCTCCGACGATCTGGCGCGGCTCGACCTTGTGGCGCTTGCCGACGGCGATGCGGTACGTCGCCATGGGGCCGCTGCTCGGGCGCTGGCGCCGCTCGGGGCGGTCACCGCGGTCTCCGCGGTCGAAGCGGTCGCCACCGCGGTCGCGACGGTCGCCGCGTTCGGGCTTGTCGCCGCGGGGCGGACGATCGGTCCACTCCCGCTCGGCGCGGCGCGCGGCCTCGGGCTCGAGCAGCAGGGGCGATTCACCCTGCGCCACGACGGCGAGCGCCGCCGCGACATCCGCTTCGGGCACATCGTGGTTGCGCACGTAGTGGGCGATGATGTCGCGGAAGCCGTCGATGCGCTCGTTCTGGCCGAGCGCTGCGGTGATGCGGTCGTCGAAGCGAGCGAGACGCGTGACATTGACGTCGTCGACGCTCGGCAGCTGCATCTGCACGATCGGCTGGCGCGTGGCCTTCTCGATGCGAGCGAGGAGGCTCCGCTCGCGCGGCGTGACGAAGCTGATCGCGTCGCCCGTGCGGCCCGCGCGGCCCGTGCGGCCGATGCGGTGCACGTAGGGCTCGCTGTCGGTCGGGATGTCGAAGTTCACCACGTGGCTGATGCGCTCGACGTCGAGGCCGCGAGCTGCGACATCCGTGGCCACCAGGATGTCGAGCTTGCCCGACTTCAACTGGTTGACCGTGCGTTCGCGCTGCACCTGGGCGATGTCGCCGTTGATCGCGGCGGCGGAGTACCCGCGTGCACGCAGCTTCTCGGCGAGCTCTTCGGTGACGCTCTTCGTGCGCACGAAGACGATCATGCCCTCGAAGTTCTCGACCTCGAGGATGCGCGTGAGGGCGTCGACCTTCTGCTGGTACGACACCACCAGGTAGCGCTGCGAGATCGTCGCCGACGTCTGCGTCTTGGTCTTGACGGTGATCTCTTCGGGGTCGTGCAGGTACTGCTTCGACATGCGACGGATCGCGGCCGGCATGGTCGCCGAGAACAGCGCGACCTGCTTGGTGTCGGGGGTGTCGGCGAGGATCGTCTCGACGTCTTCGGCGAAGCCCATCTTCAGCATCTCGTCGGCCTCGTCGAGCACGAGGTACTTGAGCTCCGAGAGGTCGAGCGTGCGCTTCTCGAGGTGATCCATGATGCGGCCCGGGGTGCCGACCACGATGTGCACGCCGCGGCGCAGCGCCGAGAGCTGCACGCCGTAGCCCTGGCCGCCGTAGACGGGGAGGATGTGCACGCCCTTGAGGTGCGAGGCGTACTTCTCGAACGCCTCGCAGACCTGCAGCGCGAGCTCACGGGTCGGGGCGAGCACGAGGGCCTGCGGGGTCTTCTGGGAGAGGTCGAGGCGCGAGAGGATCGGCAGCGCGAACGCGGCCGTCTTGCCGGTGCCGGTCTGGGCAAGGCCCACCACGTCGCGCCCGGCGAGGAGCGACGGGATCGTCGCGGCCTGGATCGCGGAAGGGGTCTCGTAGCCGACGTCGGAGAGGGCTTTCAGGACCGCGCCATCGAGTCCGAGGTCGGAGAATGTCGTCGCGGCGGGCTCTTCTGGAGCCTCCACCTCGACCGGAGCTTCGTCAGCAGTCACGCTTCAGGGTAGTCCGTGGAGCTGGGAGAACGCAGCTCAGCCGCGTCGGGCATCCATCGAACGACGCATTGGCACCGGGTTTCGCCGGGCATACGGTGGGAGGACGACGGGGTGACCCACGGGGGGACGACGAGATGAACAGCACTGCCACTGCGCCGGAAAGCACGGGCGCACGGCGATGGGTCGGCCTCGGCGTCCTCGCCGCCGCGCTCTCGATGATCGTGCTCGACGGCACGATCGTCGGCATCGCACTGCCGACGATCATCAACGACCTGAAGCTCGACTTCAGCGAGGCGCAATGGGTGAACGGCATCTACTCGGTGATCTTCGCCGCGCTGCTGCTGACCGCCGGGCGTCTCGGCGACCGGCTCGGTCGCCGGCGCGCGATGGTGGCGGGCATCTTGGTCTTCCTCGCCGGCAGCCTGCTGGCGGCGCTCGCGACCGGCGGCACCTCGCTCATCCTCGCCCGATTCGTGCAGGGCATCGGCGGCGCCTTCATCCTCCCGACGACGCTGTCGACGGTGAACGCCACCTTCCGCGGCCGCGACCGCGCGGTCGCCTTCGGCGTCTGGGGCGCGGTCATCTCGGGTGTCGCCGCACTCGGGCCGCTGCTCGGCGGCTGGCTCACCCAGTCGTTCGGGTGGGAGTGGATCTTCCTCGTCAACCTTCCGTTCGGCGCGATCATCCTCGTCGCCGCCTTCCTCACGGTGCCCGAGACTCGTGCCGTCATCACCTCGAAGGGCCTCGACGTCGACGGCCTGCTGCTCTCGGCGATCGGCTTCGGCGCGCTCGTGTTCGGCCTCATCGAGGGCGGCTCGCTCGGCTGGTGGGCGCCGAAGCAGCCGTTCGAGCTCTTCGGGTGGACCTGGCCGACCTCGTGGCCGATCTCCCCCGTGCCGGTGGCGATCGCGATCGGTCTCGTCGCCCTCGTGCTCTTCTTCTTCTGGGAACGGCATCGCGCGCGGAACGGCCGCTCGGCGATCCTCGACGTGCACCTCTTCTCGGTTCCCACGTTCACCTGGGGCAACCTCGTCGCGATGTGCGTCGCGATCGGAGAATTCGGCATCCTCTTCGTCCTCCCCCTGTTCATCGTGAACGCGTTGGGGCTGTCGACGCTCGCGGCCGGCTTCGTGCTCGCGGCCATGGGCCTCGGTGCGTTCGTCTCCGGCGCCATGGCCCGGCACGTCGCCGAGCGGTTCGGCGCACCGACGGTCGTCGTGATCGGCCTCGCGCTGGAGGTCGCGGGAGCGGTGATGGCGGCCGCGATGCTGTCGTCGGAGATGAACGCCTGGCTGCTCGCCGGCGTGCTCGCCCTCTACGGCCTCGGCCTCGGCCTCGCCTCGGCGCAGCTCACGGGCACGGTGCTCGCCGACATCCCGCCCGAGGAGTCGGGCCAGGGTTCGGCGACCCAGAGCACCGGGCGCCAGGTCGGCTCGGCCCTCGGCACGGCCATCATCGGCGCGGTGCTCGCGGCGGGTCTCGCGGTCGCGCTGCCGGCGCAGGTCGACACGGTCGAGGGCGTGCCCGCCGCGGCATCCGAGCAGATCGTCTCCGCGACGGAGGAATCGGCCGGCGGCACCATCCCCCAGGTCCGGGCGGAGGGCGACGACGGCAAGCTCGGGTCCGCCGGCCCCGCGGTCGCCGACGCCCTCGCCGAGGGCATGGCGGATGCCTCGCGCTGGGCGCTCCTCGCCGCCGGCGGCTTCCTCGTGCTCGGCGGGGCGTTCGCGCTCCGACTTCGCGCGGTGGCGAAGCGGCCGGGCGCGGCATCGGGAAGTGACGCCGAACCCGCGTCATGATTCACGTAGCCCTGCATCTCTTCTGATGAAGGGGGCCGAACATGTGGGGTAGGCGCAAGCAGCAGGATCCGGTGGAGCACGTCGAGTTCGTGACCTCCGTCGACGGCGGCCGGATGTCGGTGCGGTGCGGCTGCCCGCGCGATCTCGACCACGACCGGCCGACCTCGGCGGCACTGGCCGCATCCGGGCGCTCCGTCGACGCGTACGCGTTCGCCGCCTGAGGTCGGCACCGGCCTCCGGGCTCGGACCGCCCGCCTCCGCTATCGTGTGGACAGCGGCGCGCCGTGCGCGGGTGCGGCCGGGAGCACTGCCACCAGTCAGGGGGTGCAGCGGAATGCTGCAGGCGATAGGGCACATCCTTCCGATCGCGTTGGCGGTCGCGCTCAGCTCGGTGCCGCTCATGGCGACGATCGTGATCCTGCTCTCGCCGAAGCGCGGCTCGGCCTTGCCGTACCTCATCGGGTGGGTGCTCGGCATGGCGGCGCTGGTCTTCATCTGCACCGTCTCGACGCAGGCGGTGCCGACGCCGCGTTCCGCGCGCCAGCCCGACGTCGCGGTCGGCGTCGGCGAGATGATCGTCGGGGCCGGGCTCATCGTCATCGGGATCATCTCCTGGCGACGTGCCCGCAGGAATCCCGTCGAGGGCATGCCCGCCTGGCTCGGCAAGATGGAGTCGATCGGCCCCTGGAGCGCGTTCGGCCTCGGGGTGGCGCTGAACATCCGCCCCAAGGAGATCCTGCTCGCGCTCGCAGCGGGTCTGGCTGTGCGCGGCGCGGGGCTCTCGGGCTCCGAGGCGGCGATCGTGATCCTCGTCTACACGCTCATCGGCGCATCGACCGTGGCGGTGCCGGTCATCGCGACGCTCATCGATGCGAAGGGCATGCAGCCGAGGCTCCTGAAGATGAAGGAGTGGCTCACCCGCAACAACCGCGTCGTGACCTCGCTCATCCTGCTGATGGTCGGCGTGTTCATCATCGGCAGCGGACTCGCGCGGTTGTGAGCGTCAGTTTCGGTTCCATCGCATCGATCGCATCGAACCGCGATTGTCGGGCGCGGGCCGGCGTCGATGCAGAGGCTTGATGTCGAAGGGAGCCCCGTGATCGCAGTACTCAACCGTCTCGTCGAATACGTCGAGCACCACCTCACCGAGGAGATCGACATCGCCGGCTTGGCGAGCAGTCTCGGCACGACGGAGTACCACCTCCGGCGGATGTTCTCGTCGCTGGCCGGCATGCCGTTGTCCGAATACGTCCGGCGACGCCGCATGGCCGTCGCCGCGGCCGACGTGCTCGGCGGCGGCGATCTGCTCGGAATCGCGGTGCGGTTCGGCTACGGCTCCACCGAGGCGTTCAGCCGAGCCTTTCGATCGGTGCACGGCGTCAGCCCCGCTGACGTGCGACGCAACGGCGGCCCCCTTCGCACGCAACCGCAGCTCAGGTTCCGCCTGACCGTAGAAGGGAACACCCCGATGGACACCCGCATCTCCGACCGACCGGCCTTCCGACTCGTCGGCCACTCCGCCCGTGTGCCGCTCATCCACGAGGGCGCCAATCCTCATATTCAGGCATTCATCGCCTCACTGCCGCCAGCTGAGCACGTTCGCCTCAAGGGGTTGAGCGACACCGAGCCCGCGGGACTCCTCCAGGTGAGCGCCGACGTCGACCCCGACTATTCGGAGGGGAGCGAACTGACCTACCTGCACGGCGTCGCCGTCGGCGAGTCGTCTGCGGTGCCGGAGGACCTCGACACGATCGAGGTTCCGGCCGGCACCTGGGCGGTGTTCCGCACCGAGGGCCCGTACCCTGCTGCGCTGCAGTCCACATGGGCGGCGACGGCCACCGACTGGTTCCCGTCGAACCCGTGGCGGTTGCGACCGGGCCCTTCGATCGTGGCGGTGCTCGAACGCGCAGACGACTTCAGCACGGCGACCTGCGAGTTGTGGCTGCCGGTGGAGCGCGCCTAGCCGACCGTGCATGCCTCTCGGCCGACCGCGTTCGTGGACGTGTTCCGGATCGGGGCTGAGGAACTGCCTTCGACGGGCGGGAGCGAAAGCCGGGCACCGGCTGGCATGCTGGTCGCATGCCGCAGCCGAATGATCTCCTCGCCGTGCTCGTCGACGCAGACAACGTGCCGCCCTCGAAGATCGGCGCGGTCCTGACGGAGGTCGCACGTTTCGGCACGGCCTCGGTCAAGCGTGTCTACGGCGACTGGACCAAGCCGAACCTGAGCAGCTGGAAGCAGGTCGCCAGCGAGCACGTGATCCAGCCGATGCAGCAGTTCGCCAACACGGTCGGCAAGAACGCGACCGACAGCGCGCTGATCATCGATGCCATGGACCTGCTCTACACGCGTCGGTTCCACGGCTTCTGCATCGTGTCATCCGACAGCGACTTCACCCGCCTCGCATCGCGCATTCGCGAAGAGGGTGTCACTGTCTACGGGTTCGGAGAGCGGAAGACGCCCGAAGCATTCCGCAACGCCTGCGATCAGTTCACCTACCTCGACGTGCTCGATGAGCCGGCAGCCGAGAGCACGCCGGCAGCGCTCCAGCCCGTTCCTTCCCCGAAGTTGCGCGGCGACACCAAGCTCGTTGCCGCGCTACGGGCGGGCGTCGCCACCGCCTCCGGAGAGGACGGGTGGGCGAACCTCGGCGCGGTCGGCCAATTGATTCGGAAGCAGCAGCCGGACTTCGACTCGCGGAACTGGGGGTACGAGAAGCTCTCCGATCTGGTGCGAGCAACCGAACTCTTCGTCGTCGCAACCCGACCGGCAGGAGGACTGCACGTGCAGAACAAGAAGAAGAACGGCGACTGAAGGCGCCTACTCGACGACGGTGATCGCCGTCGCCACGGTGGCGATGGTGGTGCCGTCGAGGAGACGATGATCGTGCTCGGCGCGACGGATCCGACGGATCCGACGGATCCGACGGATCCGCCGGTGAGGGTCAAGCGCTCGCCAAGAGACGAGCGCAGTAGTCGGTGAGGTCGCGGTTTCCGTCGAGCAGGTCCGTCTCCGTCATGTCGTACTGGTCGTCGCCGAGGACGCCCACGTCCTCGATCGCGAGCCCGGAGCTGTACCCGGACCGGACCATGCGGCGGACCGAGATCGTGAACGTGATGCCGTCAGGGATCGGGGGCAACGTGCGGCGGGCGGCGCGGTAGGCGTATCGGATGTCGTCGGTGTTCCAGACGTTCGCACCGCCGGCTCCGGTCGCGGCCCCGACGGAGACGATGGAGCCGATGCCGTGGTCGACGATGCCGGCGGCGAAGAGGTCGCCGCATGAGAACGTGTTCGCGTCGACGACGGCGATGACGGGACCGCGGTAGGCGCGTTCGGTTTCGTTGCAGATGTCTGCGTCGGCGATGGGCAGGTGCTGTGAGAATTCTTCACCGAGTTGGAGGGCTGCGCGGGTCGACTCGGCCCAATCGGCGAGGTCGGCGCCGTTGCCGTCGGCGTCGGTGAGCTCGATCATCGCGGGTGTGGCGCGACATGCGAATCGGCTGGGTTCGACGTGTTCGTCGGTGAACAGCTTGAAGACGCGTTCGGCAGCGTCGATGACCCCGCCGGGGTTGGATCGGAGATCGATGATCAGGCCGGCATCCGGCATGTCGTGGAGCAGGTCGGCGATCTGGTTGATGAATCGGGTGGTGTGCTGGACGTCGAAGGTCCAGATGCGGAGGTAGCCGAACTCGCCGTGGGCCGTGCTGATCATGCGTGCCGAAAGGGCGTCGGAGAAGTCGGTCGGCAACCATCCGGCGTCTCTGGCGGCCGGACGGCCTTCGGCTTGATCCTTCTCCCAGAGCTCGGTGGCGAAGAGGAGCTTTCGGGCACGGCGGGCGGTTTCGCTGGTGAGGTTGATGGCACGGCGAGTACGGGTGTCGATGAGGTTGTCCGCGGTCGCGGCAGATGCGGGTTCCACGGCTCGCCAGTGGAACCTGATGGTGCGGTCGGCCGTGTTCTCGTCATCCTCGGGGCGCCGGTAGCCGATGTCGACCCATCGTTCGTCGGGTGGCGGCAGGTAGGCGAGCGGGCGTTGAGTGAGTGTTTCGAGTGCGCGGGCGCGGGCGGCGTCGGGTCGTCCGCCGGTGAGGGTCTCGGCGTAGAGGTCCACGGCGCGGGCGAACGGGACGCCGTTCCAGGTCGTGACTCGCACGCGGGTGTGGAAGTCGCGGTCGGTGACCTCGTCGGTGGTCTTCGTGACGAGGTAGGTGGGGTTGTCGTAGGCGCCGAAGGGTTCGACGAGGAACGGCAGGGTCGCGACGAAGGTGTTGGTCTGCCCGTCGGCGCTGCCGACGAAGAGTTGGGTGTGCTGGTCTCGGAGTCGGTTGATGAGGCGGGTGAGTTCGCGGAGGAATCCTGCCGAGTCGAGGTACGGGATCTGCCGTCGGAGGGCGGTGAGCGCGCGGAGCGGGTCGAATCCGTAGAGGGCCCGTTTCTGGCTGTAGTGGACGTAGACGTCGGTGAACAGGGTCGTCCAGAGGTCGATGAGGTCGTGTCGTTGGGTGACGGTGAGTTCGACGGGTTGCCAGGTGGAGTCCACGCTGGGGGTGACGACGTCGTCGAGGGGGACGCCTTCACGGGATCGGCGCGCCGACTTCGTGAGCTTGGTCATGGCAGGAACCGTCCTCTGAGGGGCGCGAGCACGCCGTTCTGGATGGGCGACTGATCGAGGAGGTCGAAAAAGGCGGCATCGTGTTCGATCGAGGGCACGGCGGGGATCTTGACGGTGGCGGGGTTCTTGGGAGGTCCGGCCCTGCCTGAACGTCGCGTATCGGGCATGTCGAGGAACAGTTCGAGCGCCACGTCGTCGGCGAATCTGGGTCCGGTCGCGGCGCGAGCCTGGGCGTTGGCGATCGCTGCCTGCGGGTCGGCTTGCACGGCGTCGAGCGTGTCGGTGATGGCCTTCCACGACCATGCCTTCTCGGGTCTTGCCGGGTCGGGCACGGCGATGCGTCGACGACGCCCCCCGATGGTCGTCGAGAAGGTCGCGGTGGCCCCTGCATCCTTCATGAGGTCGTGGTCGCCGTAACGCGGTACGCCGTTGATGATGACGAGGGCGATGTCCGGTTCTCGCGCGGCGACGATGCGGCTCCAGTCGTCACCGGGGCCGCGGCCTCGGATGATGACGACGTCCGCGAATCCGTCCTCCACGAGCCGGCCGACGGGTCGGTTCCAGCATCGTTCGAGGAGTGTGCCGGGGTTGCTGGTGACCATTTCGACGATGTCACCGTCGGTGACGGTGTATCCGAAGTGGTCTGCGGCGATTCGGGCGACTTTCATCTCGCCGAGGAGGTTCTTGGTTCCGGACGGACCCCAGTCGGATCCGAGGCAGACCTTGATCTCTCGGGCGCGGACGTCGTCGATGAGCGTGGTCTGCCCGTAGAGGACGAGGTTCGAGAGGGGCGACCAGACGACACCGCCGGCGGCCTGGTCGTTCCATTTCGTCCAGTCCGCGGCGTCGACGGCGCAGCAGTGGATCCCGATGAGGGTGGGGAGCAAGCCGTCGGCTCGTTCGAGTTCGGTGTAATCCGCGAGGACGCGCGACCCGCGTTGTCCTTCGGAGCAGTGGTAGATGAAACCGGATCCGTCGCCCATGCGTCGCACGGCGATGGTGAGCGCCTCGCCCTTCTTCGTGCCGACGGACGTGTAGATGAGGTTGTCCACCCCGGTGCCGGCGTCTTCGCTGTCGATGTTGCGAACGACGGTCGGGTAGCCGCGGTTCGCGTTGGGCCACCCTTGCACGCTGGTGGCGCCACCGGCCATCGCGCGGACCTGGACGTACGCGAGCAGCGCCTCGGGGCAGGCCTTCGCGTAGACCCAAGCAGGTTCGGTGATGGACTCCGTGTAGGTATCGGCGTCGGGCCAGTGCTTGTTGTGCAGCCAAGGCTCGTTGCGGCCCGGCTCCATCCACAGCGGCAACGCGTTGTACGCGAGGTGGTTGTGCATGTCGAGGAGGCCGGGGAGCACGAGCGCGTCGCCGACGTCGATCGTGCGTGCACGCGAGAATCCAGTGACGCGTTTGCGGCCGCGAGTGACGGCGACGATCCGATCGCCGTCGATCCATACCCGGCCTCGGGCCGGCTGCTCTGTTGCGCCGTTCGCCATGGTCGCGATACGGCCGGTGATGACGAGCTGGGCCATGATGCGTCCCCCGTTGGTCGGGTCAGCCGATGTGCGGCCAGTTCCTGGCCGCGGTCGTCACCGTCACGGTGATGGTTGCCATGGGAAGCCCCCCGACCCTCATGGCTGCACTCGAAACGCTACTCGCGCCCGGAAACCCACGTTGCCTCCATTTCGGGGGACAGACGGATGGTTGCGGCGCACCCCTGCAATCCGCTGAACTGAGACCCTGGAGCACAGCGGGAGGCCGCGATGATCACCGATCCCTTCGATACCGGACCAACGGGGACGTTCAGAACCCTGTGCCGGAGGTATCCCGACGACACCGTCTTCAGAGCCGCCGACGGCTTTCGGTCACTGTGGGGGCCCATCTTCTACCGCGGACGCGCGAACGGAAGCGCACGCCTGCTCGTCATCGGCCAGGACCCCGCCCAGACGGAGGCGGTCACGCGTCGAATCCTGGCGGGCCAGGCCGGCCGCCGCGTGCAGGGCTTCGTCGAGAAACTGGGGTACACGAAGAGTTACCTGATGATCAACGCGTTCCTCTACGGCATCTTCAACCAGGACATGGCGCTGCCGCATCTGAACGATCCGGACATTCAGGCCTATCGCGACCAGTGGCTGGAGGCAGCCTTCGCACCGGGCAGGATCGAAGCCGTCGTCACGTTCGGCACGCCCGCCTTCAATGCATGGAAGGCGTTCACAGCGACGCCGGCCGGGCAGAACGTGACGGTCTTCCATCATCGGGCGCTGCACCCGACGGCCGACAAGCCTGGCGGCCCGATCACGCGGAAGGAACTCCTCGACAACTGGAATGTCGCCCTGCAGGCGTTTCACGCCAACATTCAGCACCCTGACGTCACGAAGCCGCTCGTGCTCTACGGGAACGATTTCACGCCGGCGGAGCTCCCGGCGATTCCGAGCCGGGACCTGCCGATGGGCCTTCAGCCCTGGATGCGCAACACGGACTTCTGGGCGAAGCTGTCCCCCACGCCGGGCACCGAACGGGCCAACATCTCCATCGAGGTTCCATAGGGGCGACCCAGCCCACCCGTCGCAGCGACGACGGCGAAGACATGTCAGCCGAACCAAGCGAACCGAACCCGCGATACGCGGAGTCCTGATGTTGTAGCGAGGGCGGGACTCGAACCCGCGACACCACGATTATGAGCCGTGTGCTCTAACCACCTGAGCTACCCCGCCGGGTAGGCTTCCCCCGCCCAGCCGAGCGGCCGAACCGAAGAGAACCAGAGCCCCGAGTCAGGATTGAACTGACGACCCCTTCCTTACCATGGAAGTGCTCTACCACTGAGCTATCGGGGCGCGTTGCCGCACTTGGCAACCGTACGAGGATATCACCTCTCGGCGGTACCTCCGAACCACCGCCGCAACCGGTCGGCAGCAGCAGCAGTGCCGCTGCCGGTCATGCGGTTTCCGCCTGCCAGGACGGCGCCGCGACACCCGGCAGGCTCCACGCGGCGAAGCCGGCTTCCTCGGTTTCGAGCGTCACGAGACCTGCGGATGCCTCGACTCGCGCCGTCCCGTACAGCGGCGCCGCGACATCCGCTGCGCTGAGCCCGCCGAGCCCCGCCGCGTCGAACGACAGCGTCGCCCCCGATCGCGCGGCGAACACGAGCACCGACTCCTCGGTCGATTCGCGCACGAATGCGACCGCGTCGTCACCGACGGCGAGCCAGCGGATGCCGCCGGTGGCGAGCACCGGGTGTTCACGACGCAGGCGCAGGAGCGACCGGTACGTCTCGAGCACGGGCGCGACCTCGGGCGAGCTCTCGCTCCCCCACGGCATGGGCGTGCGCGAAGCCTCGCCGTCTTCGCCGGTCAGGCCGAACTCGTCGCCGGCCCAGACGACGGGAATGCCGGGCAGCGTCACCGCGAGTCCGAGCGCGGCGGGCAGGGCGCCGGTGCGCGCGTGCGTCGCGAAGCGCGGGGTGTCGTGGGTGTCGAGCGCGTTCATGGTCGCGAGGCGCGTGCGCCACGGGAAGCCCGCGGCGAACCGCACGTGGGCGGAGTGGAAGTCGCCACCGGTGAAGGTCGGAACCCGCTGCAGGGCGAAGCCGAGGCCGCCGCCCGCCGGGCTGCCCGGCTCGAGCAGCCAACTCCAGAGCGGCCGCGTGAACGGCGTGTACGTCATGGCGCCGTGCCACGCGTCGCCCTGGAAGTCGCTCGCGGCGTCGTTCGTCGACTCCCCCAGCAGCAGCGTGTCGGGCTTTACCTCGAGCATCGTGCGGCGGATCGTGCGCCGCACCGATTCGTTCAGGTCGGCCGTGCCGAGCCGGCCCGTCATGTTGGCGACGTCGATGCGCCACCCATCGAGGTGGAACGGCGCACCGAGGTACCGTGCGACGACCGAGTCGGGGCCTTCGATGAAGCGGCGGCGCAGCTCGGCAGAGCTCCAGTCGAACTTCGGCAGGCTCGGCACCCCGAGCCACGACTCGTAGCCCTCGGCACTCCCTGAGCCTGCCGAAGGGTGGAAGAAGTAGAACTCGCGCTCGGGCGCGGAGACGTCGGCCTGCGCAGCGCGGAACCACTCGTGCGCGTCGCCCGAGTGATTCGAGGTCAGGTCGCCGATGACGCGGATGCCGCGTGCGTGCGCCTCCTCGACGAGCCGCACGAGCGCCTCGTCGCCGCCGAGCAGCGGGTCGACGAGGTCGAAGGTCGTGGCGTCGTAGCGGTGGTTGGAGCGCGCCGGGAAGACGGGCGTCAGGTAGAGCAGGTCGACGCCGAGCGACGCGAGGTGGTCGAGCTGCTCGCGCACGCCGTCGAGGTCGCCGCCGAACAGCTGCTTCGACCGCCCCGGGTACACGGGGTCGACCGGGTCGCTCCAGTCGGCCGCGATGGCCCACTCGGGCAGTTGCCCGGCCGCCCGGAGCTCGTCGAACGGCGCCGCCCCCGACTTCGCGAAGCGATCGGGGAACACCTGGTACATCACGCTCGACGCCGCCCACTCGGGTGCGGGTTCGTGCGCGACGAGCCGGAAGTCGTCGTGGTCGCGGGTCTCGACCGTCGACAGGCCCAGCTGGTTCAGCCAGTGCTGCCGGCCGTCGGCGCCGACGAGCAGCCAGCGATAGCCGTGCACGGGGTTCTCGACCTCGACGGCGGCCTCCCACCACCGCCAGCCGTCGGCCGTCCCGACGACGGATGCCTCGTCGAATCGCGGCTCCCGGTTCGGGTTCGACCGGGTGCCGACCCACGTGAGCGGCCCGAACGACTCGGGCACGCGCAGGCGCACCCGCACCGTCTCGCCGAGCGCGGGCGTCTGCGTCGAGACGTGCAACGGGGACCCGTCGTGGTGCGGGGCGGGAGTGGTCGGCGGGGTCATTCCATCACCTTTCCACCTGCACATGACACGCAGGTGACGACGTGGCGTCTGCGCTCGATGCGGCCGCTACTTCACGGCGCCGGCGGTCAGCCCGCCGACGATGTACTTCTGCAGGAAGAGGAAGAGTGCCACGACCGGCAGCGCCGCGATGACGGCACCGGCCGAGAAGGCGCTCCAGTCGGCGTAGCGCGGGTTCGAGACGAGCTTCGTGAGCCCCACGGCGAGCGTCTGCTTGTCGGTGTCGATGAGCAGCACGGATGCCACGACGAACTCGTTGACCGAAGCGATGAACGACAGCAGCGCGACGACCGCGAGGATCGGCGCCACGAGCCGCAGGATGATCGTGAAGAAGATGCGGGCGTGACCCGCGCCGTCGATCTTCGCTGCCTCGTCGATCGACGCCGGCACCGTGTTGAAGAAGCCGTACATGAGGTACGTGTTCACGCCGAGCGCGCCGCCGAGGTAGACCATGATCAGGCCGATGTGGGTGTTCAGACCGATCGCGGGGAACCAGTCGCCGATCGCGCTCATGAGCAGGAAGATCGCGACGACGGCGAGCAGCTGCGGGAACATCTGCACGACGACGATCGAGATCAGGCCGAAGCGGCGCCCGGTGAAGCGCATGCGTGAGAACGAGTACGCGGCGAGCGCCCCGAGGAACACGGTCAGCACGGCCGTGATACCGGCGATCATGAGCGTGTTGCCGAACCAGGTGAGGAACGGCACCTGCGGGTCGGTGAGGATGCGCACGTAGCTCTCGAGGCCGATCGCCGAGAACAGCGCGTTCGAGCCGGTGAGCGTGCCGTGCGGGTTCAGTGACGACGAGATCACGAACACGATCGGGAACAGCGAGAAGACCACCATCAGGATGCCGACGACGTGCCGCCACCCGGTCGCGAAGAACCAGCGACGGAAGTTGAACGGCTTGCGCGGAAGCTCGCGGCCGGCGCCGCCGCCACGGCCATCGCGCGCGATCGAGACGCTCGCGCGCGTCGAGGCATCCGCGAACTCCTCCGCCTCGCCGATGACGAGGCCGGTCTGGGTTCCGGGAACGGGCTGCTGGGCGGCCATCAGTTCAGCTCCTCGAGCGACTTGGTGCGGCGGAAGGCGATGACCGAGATCACGGCCACGATGACGAAGATGATGATCGAGTAGGCGCTCGCGAGACCGTAGTCGCGCGTCTGCCCGGTGAACGCCACCTTGTAGACCATCGAGATCAGGATGTCGGTGAACCCGACCGGGATCGGGGCGTTCGAGTCCCTGGGTCCGCCGTCAGTGAGCATGTAGATCACGTTGAAGTTGTTGAAGTTGAACGCGAACGACGCGATGAGCAGCGGCGCCACTGACACGAGCAGCAGCGGCAGCTTGATGAGCCGGAACACCGCCCACGGCTTCGCGCCGTCGACCGTCGCGGCCTCCTGCAGCTCTTCGGGGATCGACTGCAGGGCCCCGGTGCACACGAGGAACATGTACGGGAATCCGAGCCACAGGTTCACGAGCAGCACCGAGAACTTGGCGAGCACCGGGTCGGTCAGCCAGGGAATGGATGCCCCGCCGAACAGCACCTGGTTGATGAAGCCGAAGCTCTCGTTCATCATGCCGGCCCAGATGAGCGCCGAGAGGAACGAGGGCACCGCGTACGGGAGGATCATCAGCACGCGGTAGTACTTGCGGCCCTTCATGCGCATGTCGTTGAAGACGATCGCGAGGAAGAGGCCGAGGAAGAACGTCGACGCGACCGAGATGAGCGCGAACGCGAAGGTCCAGAGCGTGACGTAGACGAGCGGGCCGGCGAGTCGCTCGTCGGTGACGGCGCGCACGAAGTTGTCGAAGCCGACCACGATCTGCCAGCCCGGCAGCAGCTCCTCGCCGCTGTCGGAGGTGAAGGCGCCCGTGCCGATGTCGGAGTAGACGGTGCCGGTGTCGAGGTTCGTCATCGTGCCGGCGGCCTCGTCGTACTCGAGGTTCGAGAGGTAGAGGTAGGCGCTCGAGCCGTCGGGGGTACGCAGCGCCCCGTCGTTCGGGTCGTCGGAGAACGGCACGGCGAGGGCGGTGATCTCGTCGGTGCGGGTGACCACCTCACCGAACTGCAGGGTCGTCCAGCCGTCGACGGCGACGGCCTTGTCGCCGTCCATCTCGGCGTCGACGGGGGCGAGCGGCTCGTCGTTGGTGCCGAGCAGCGCCTCGCCGTCGGGATCCGTCACGAGCAGGCCGAGCGTGCCGCCCTGGTCGACGACGGTGACCGGGTAGGTGGGCGAGTCCTCGACGCGCTGCAGCGACGAGGCCATGAGCGACGAGACCGCCTGCTCCTTCGAGCCGTTGTGCCCCGTGCCGTAGTTCGTGAAGGCGATGTAGCCCGTGTAGACGAGCACGAACACCTGGAACACGACGAGGAAGATCACGCCGGGCGTGAGGTACTTCGCGGGGAGCTTGCGTCGCGAGAAGTAGATCCAGTTGACGATCACCGCGACGACCGCGACGATCGCCGCGACGAGCCACTGCTCGGCGCTCGCGAGGATGATGACCCCGTAGATCGCGATCGCGTCGACGAGACCGAGCATCAGCAGCTTCGCGAGCAGCATCTTCAGCCCGCCGGATGCCGCGTCGGCGATGTTCGCGGCACGCCGCTGCTTCTTCGTCGGCTTCTGCGGCGTCTCTACCGAGACCTCGTCGTCGATCGTGGTGCTCATCCTGCTCGCTCTTCTCGTCGAACGTGAGTGCTCCGGGCCGGATGCCAAGCGGCATCCGGCCCGGAGCAATCAGTCGTTACTTGCTGATCGCGGCCTGCACGTCGGCGGCAAGCTTCTGCCACGTCGTGACCGGGTCGGCACCGTTGATGATGTCGGCCTCGGCGATGCCCCAGTACTGCCACACGGCGCCCATCGCGGGGATCGCGGGCATCGGCACGGCCTCGGCGCCGACGGCGGCGAAGCCGGCGACGATCGGGTCGCTCGACGCGGTCTCAGCGGCAGCCGAGAGCGCGGGGAGCACGTTGCCGGCCTTGAAGAGCTCGAGCTGAACGTCTTCGGTGCCGATGTAGTTGACGAGGAAGTCGTTCGCGGCGACCTTGTTCTTCGACTCGGACGAGACGAAGAAGCCCTTGACGCCGGCGAACGGCGAAGCGACCTCGGCGGTCGGGCTCGGCACGGAGTCGATCGCGACGTTGATGCCGGCGTCGGTCGCAGCGCCGACGTTCCACGGACCGGTCAGCCAGAAGGCCGCGGTGCCGTCGATGAAGGCCTGCTTGGCGATGTCGCCGTCGATGTCGGTGTTGAAGACGCCGGTGCCGTTCTTGCCCTGGCTGCCGAGCCACGTGGCGAACTGCTCGCCGCCCGCGTTGCCGATCTGCAGGTCGGTCGGGTCGTAGCCCTCGTCGTTG
Source organism: Agromyces cerinus (assembly GCF_016907835.1). NCBI lineage: Bacteria > Bacillati > Actinomycetota > Actinomycetes > Micrococcales > Microbacteriaceae > Agromyces > Agromyces cerinus. The sequence continues at coordinate 2,899,923 of NZ_JAFBCT010000001.1, forward strand.
CTGCCGAAGACGGGAGCGCCGAATGCGGTCTGGAACGGGTACAGGTGGTAGGGGTTGCCCTCTGCGCCCTGCTCGACGACGAACGGCTGGGTGAGTCCGGCGGCCTGGCCCTTCGCGATCATGTCGTCGAAGCTCGTGGCGGCCTCGGGAACGAGGTCGGCGTTGCGGAGCACCGCGATGTTCTCCACCGCGTAGGGGAGCATGTAGGTCGTGCCCTCGTAGGTCGACGCGTCGATCGCGACGGGGAGGTAGTCGGCAGCGGAGTCGCCGAGCTCGATCGGGGCGACGACGCCGTTGGTCGAGAGCTCGCCGAGCCAGTCGTGGGCGCCCATGGTGATGTCGGGGCCCTTGCCGGTCGGAACCTGCTGGATGAAGTCGTCCTTGATGTCGGCGTTGTCCTTGCCGACGAGCTCGACCTTGACGCCCTTCTCCTCGGAGTAGGCGTCGGCCGCAGCCTGCAGCGCGTCGACGCGCTCGGCGTCGACCCAGACGGTCAGCGTGCCGCTCGACGAGGCCTCGCCTTCGGAGCCGCTGTCGCCGCCTGCGCAGCTCGCGAGACCGAGGGTCGCGATGACTGCGACGGCTCCGGCGGCGAGGAGGCTCTTCTTGTTCACCCTCATTGGTGTGCCCTTCTCAGTGTGCGTGAGATCGGCGCCTTCGCCTGGTGAGAGTCGCCCGTTCCGCTGTGAAACGGGGCACCGCGCCCGAAAGGCCGTTCTTCCGTGTGGAGTGCTCGCTTGGTGCAAGCGATTACAGGTATACCTTGCCTCGCGTGCATTACCAAACCAGGCACCCTGCATTGATACCGGTTCGTAACCATCGCATGACGTGTGCAAACTGCAAGCGTTTCCATCATGTATCGGGATGACGTACAGTTTCCGCATGACTTCCGAATGGTGGCGCACCGCCGCGATCTACCAGATCTACCCCCGGTCGTTCGCCGACGCGAACGGCGACGGCATGGGCGACCTCGCCGGCATCACCTCGCGCCTCGGTGCGCTGCAGGAGCTCGGCATCGACGCGATCTGGCTCTCCCCCTTCTACACCTCGCCCCAGCGGGACGCCGGATACGACGTCGCCGACTACTGCGACGTCGACCCGCTCTTCGGCACCCTCGCCGACTTCGACGCGATGGTCGCCGAGGCGCACGCCCGCGGCATCCGCGTCATCGTCGACCTCGTGCCGAACCACTCCTCCGACGCGCACGAGTGGTTCCAGGCGGCACTCGCCGCAGCGCCCGGCAGTGCCGAGCGCGCCCGCTACCTGTTCCGTGACGGCCGCGGCGCCGACGGCTCCGAGGCACCCAACAACTGGGAGTCCGTCTTCGGCGGGCCGGCATGGACCCGCGTCGTCGAGGCCGACGGCACGCTGGGTCAGTGGTACCTGCACCTCTTCGACAGCTCGCAGCCCGACTTCGACTGGACCAACGACGAGGTGCGCGAGGAGTTCCGCCGCATCCTGCGCTTCTGGCTCGACCGCGGTGTCGACGGCTTCCGCGTCGACGTCGCCCACGGCATGATCAAGGCCGAGGGCCTCCCCGACTTCACTCCCCCGGCAGAGGGCGGCAGCATGGGCGGTGCGGCGACCTCCGGCATGCCGCTCGAGCCCGAGATCTCCGTCGAGCCCGGCGACAGTGCGCCCTACTGGGGCCAGGAGGGCGTGCACGAGATCTACCGCGACTGGCGGAAGCTCCTCGACGAGTACCCCGACGACCGCATCCTCGCAGCCGAGGCATGGGTCGACCCGCTCTCGCGGCTCGCGAACTGGGTTCGCCCCGACGAGATGCACCAGGCGTTCAACTTCGCCTACCTCGAGACGCCGTGGAACGCCGATGCCCTGCGCAGCGTCGTCGACGACTCGCTCGCCGCGTTCGCCGCGGTCGGTGCTCCGTCGACCTGGGTGCTCTCGAACCACGACGTCGTGCGCCACGCGACCCGGCTCTCGGTCACCGAGGCGAACCCGCAGGGCCACGGCCTCGGCCCCCGTTCGAAGGGCCTGCCCGAGTACGCGCCCGGCCTGCGCCGCGCCCGTGCCGCGACCGCGCTCATGCTGGCGCTGCCCGGCTCGGTCTACCTCTACCAGGGTGAGGAACTGGGCCTCCCCGAGGTCATCGATGTGCCCGACGACGCCCGTCAGGACCCGACGTGGTTCCGCACGAGCGGCGAGCGCTACGGGCGCGACGGATGCCGCGTGCCCCTGCCTTGGGAGTCGACCGCCCCCTCGTACGGCTTCGGTCCGACGGATGCCTCGTGGCTCCCCCAGCCCGCGCAGTGGGCCGAGCTCGCGCGCGACGTGCAGGCCGGTGACCCCGTCTCGACGCTCTCGCTCTACCGCGACGCCCTCGCACTGCGGCGCACGCACGACCTCGGCGCCGGCACGCTCGAGTGGCTGCCGGGTTACGCCGAGACGGTCGTGGCCTTCCGAAATGGCGACGTCGTCGTGATCGCCAACACCGGCGACTCGTCCGTCGAGGTGCCTGCAGGCGACGTGCTGCTCTCGAGCGAGCCGTTCGAGGGGCGCTCGCTGCCCGCCGACACGACGGTCTGGCTCGCGGCCTAGCGATTCGGCCGCGGTGCGGCACCGCGGCCGGAGACTGCTCCGGCCGCGGGCCTACTGCTCGAAGTAGCGGTCCCAGTGCAGGCGGCAGCGCGGGTTGAAGTCCGCGCCGCAGGCCGGGCACGACTCACCGGCGCGGTACGCGGTCACGGAGAGCTCGGTGCCGCACGCACCGCAGAGGATGCCGGGCGCATCCCATTCGGCGCGCGGTCGGCGCACGACCGGGTGCGACTCGGCCTCCTCATGGCAGGCGTGGCACGGGTAGTAGCGATCGCAGCAGGCGAATCGGATGGCGATGATGTCGACCGCCGTCGCGTAGTGCACGCAACGGGTCTCGTCGTCGACCGTGCGCCCGTACACGTGCGGCCGCATGTCAGTTGGTGTTGGCGTAGAGCCATTCGAGCGGGTCGACCTTGGTGCCGTCCATGCCGCCGAGACGGATCTCGAAGTGCAGGTGCGGGCCGGTCGACATGCCGGTGTCGCCGGTGTTGCCGATGACGTCGCCGACGCTGACCGTGTCGCCGACCTCGAAGCGGCGCGACTCGTACTCCATGTGCGCGTAGACGCTCGTGACGAGCTCGCCGTCGATGATGTGATCGATCATCATGACCACGCCGAGCGATCCGCCGGAGTCGGTCGAGTTCGCGACGACGCCGTCGGCGATGCTCTGGATCTCGGCGCCGAGGCCGGGATTGAAGTCCTGGCCGCCGTGGTCGCTCGAGCAACCGGCGCAGTCGCGGTAGCCGAACTGGTCGCCGATGTGCACGCCGACCGCGAACGGCCACTGGATCGTGCCCGACGGGTTGTTCGTGAAGGTCGCCTCGGGCCGGATGCCGGCCGCGCGGGCGTACTCGTCGATGGTCTGCGTCTCGTAGCCATCGCGCTGCACGGTCTGCGCGAGCGTGCCGCTGTTGATCTCGACCTGCTGGCCGGGCTCGGTGCCGAAGGTCGCCTGCTCGAGCGCCATGGCCTGCACGTCGGCGGGCGACAGCAGTGAGAGCGACGGCACCGAGGTGGTGACCGCGAGCAGCGCCGCGAAGCTCATCGCCGCGAAGCCGCTCGACATGCGTGCGACTCGTCCTGCACGCTTCACCCGCCGCTTGGCCGGCGGTCGGGGCGTGCCGACCGCGGCGCCGGAGGTCGCGGTGTCGCGCCCCGTCGAACGCCGGGCACCGACAGACTCGGCGGCGGAACGGCGTGGCCGCTGCTCGGCGGTGACGCCGGTCGAGGGCTGCCAGTCGGCGGTGGGGGCGAACCGCTCCGCCGACTGCGCGTCGTGGACAGGAATCGGGGCCGGTGCGGGCGCAGCGACGCGTGCCAGCGCCGAGGCGGCGATCACGGCGGCGAAGTCGTCGGCTGCCGGAGCACCTGCGTCGGGCGTCGCGATCGGCACGATCGGGGGCTGCACCGGGGCGGCGGAGCGCACCGGGGCGGCGGAGCGCTCGACCTTCGCAGCCTTCGCAGTCTTCGCGGCCTTCTCGGCCTTCTCTGCCTTGCGCTCAGCCCGCGACAGGCGAACGGAGCGAGCGGATGTCGCCGCACGGCGACCGACCGGCTCGGCCTCCTGCTCGGGCTCATCGCCGAGCCCGGCGAAGAGCGCGTCGAATCCGCCGCTCGTCTCGGAACCGGAGTCTGCGCGTGCGACGCGGGCCACCGGAGAACCGGAGTCTTCCCGCGAACCGGAATCCGTCGGCGAAACGGCGAAGGCCGAGTTCCTGTCGACCGAGTGGTCGACCGGCTCGGCCTGGGGCTTCGGGGCGGGTGCTGCTGGTGCTGCTGGGAGTGCGAATGCTGCTGAGACTGCGGGGGCGGAGCGTTCCGAGGGAACGGAAGGTTCCGACGGAACGGAGCGTTCCGAGGAGACGAAGTGTTCCGCGGAACCGAAGTGTTCCGAGGGGGCCGACGGGGCGGGCGAATGCGACACCTCGGGGGCCGAGCGCCTGGGCCGCAACCCGCCGGTCACGACCGCCGCTCCAGCTTGATCGGGATACCTCGCGGCCGCGGGTGTCGGCGCGACGGGCGCCGGGGTGTACATCGGAGCGGACACCGCCGCCGGAGCGGGCGTGAACGTCGAAGCCTGCGCGAACGTCGGAGCGGGGGCAGCCGCCGGAGTCGTCGGAGCCGGCGCATACGCCGGGGTCGGAGCCGCCGGCGTCAGCAACGCCTGCCACGAGACATCCGCCTGCCGTGCGACCGGTGCCGCGGGCGCGACCGGTGCCGCCGCCGTCGCCTGCTGCCCCATCGCCGCGGCATGCTGCGCCGAGGCCGTCTCGGCCGCTTCGCGCTCACGGAGTTCACGACGAGTCAGGGGTCGCTCGGGCCGCGAAAGGGCCTGGGTGCCTGGCGTGGAATCGTCGGGCACGAGGGGGGACTCGAGCACGTGGGGGGAAACTCTCGGCTTCGTGGTGACCGGACAGGGACGAGGAGGTGAACATCTCGGCAGCACGCCGAAATAACAGGTTGGTAAAGACTAACCGGTCTCGACCGTGCACGCCACGTTGAACAACGATTTCCGCCTGTCAGAAGGCTGCAAGTCCACGGCATCCGCGGCGTTCAGCCCCGACATCTCAGGCATCGACTCCGGCGCGGCGCAATACCGCAGCGATCTCCCCGTACAGCTCGGGCGCTGCGGCGAGCACGAGCTCGGCGGTGCCCGGTCCCCCGCCCGGTCCGCCGACCCTCGCGCCCGCCTCCTGGGCGATCAACGCACCAGCGGCGTGGTCCCACGGGCTCAGCCCGCGCTCGTAGAAGGCATCGAGGCGCCCCGCGGCCACAGCGCACAGGTCGAGCGCCCCCGATCCCATGCGGCGGATGTCCCGGGCCAGGGGCAGCAACTCGAGCAGCACCTCGGCCTGCGCGCGCCGCACCTCGGCCTGGTACCCGAACCCGGTGCCGACGAGGGCGTGGCTGAGCGGGACATCCGTGTTCGCCTGCAGCCGCCGCCCGTCGAGCCGGGCGCCTCCGCCGGCTCGCGCCTCGAACACCTCGCCGGTGGTCGGATTGACGACGACGCCCGCAAGCGCCGTCCACTGCGTCGGGTCGATCGACCCCACGACCACCGCGACGCTGATCGACCAGGCGGGGATGCCGTAGAGGAAGTTCACGGTGCCGTCGATCGGATCGACGACCCAGTTGATGCCGCTCGTGCCGATGCGCGCGTCGTCCTCTTCGCCGACGATGCCGTCGTCGGGTCGCGCCTCGAGCACGAGCCGGCGGATGAGCGCCTCGGTGTCACGATCGACCGCGGTGACGATGTCGATGGGCGATGACTTCGTCGCGGCGACGCTCACCCCGCCGCGACGGGCGTCGAGCGCGAACTCCGCCGCCTGCAGGGCGATGCTCCGGGCGAGGTCGAGCAGGGCAGCGGATGCGTCTTCACTCATGCCGACACGCTAGCCCGACACGATGAACATCGCACCGCGGCATCCGCTTACTCGACCCGTGATACCACGAAAGCCCCGGCTGACCGGGGCTTCTCTGGTGGCGAGTGAGGGATTCGAACCCCCGAATGCTGAGCAGTCTGATTTACAGTCAGATCCCTTTGGCCGCTTGGGTAACTCGCCATCGCACCCGACCACGTTCTGCACACAACCGGGGGCCTGTCAATGGTACCCGCCGAGGGCCGGTGCGAGAAATCGACGGCCTACGACCGCCACCAGGGCATCTCGGCGGTGTCGTTCGGGTCGCGCTGCGGGGTCGTGTCGTAGCGATCGGGCTGCGGCGCAGGGTCGTAGCGCTGCGGCGCCGGCGTCGGCGTGGGCGCCGTGTCGAACTGCTCGCTGCGGCCCATCTGACGGGCGGGGCCGCGCAGGCCCGAGCGCTGGATGACGCGCTGGATCGTGGCGCCGCGCTGGTCGGGCGACCCCACGAAGCGGATCTCGCGGAGCCCCTGGTCCTGCGCGGCCGACTCGAAGACGAAGTGGCCGTAGCCGAACACCCGGCCGATGAGGGGGGTGTGCACCGAGATGTCGAGGATGCGGGAGATCGGCATGGTCGCGATGCGCTGCGACAGGATGCCGTGCACGCGGAACACGCGCATGTTCGTGATCACGAAGCGGTCCATGCGGGCCTGCAGCACCCGCCAGAGCCCGTGCAGGAAGAGGAAGAGCGCGAGGAAGAAGGGGAACCAGTACAACTGCTGCGGCACCCAGGCCAGCAGGATCAGTGCGGGAACGGCCGCGCACATCTCGAGCACCGCACCGACGACCGCGGCCCAGTGCTTGCGCACCTCGTCGACGATCACCTCGCCCTCATCTGCGATGAGGTGGCGCTCGACGCGCGGATCGAATCCGAACACGCTCATGGCGTCATGAGGCGAGGGAGGTGAAGAACCTGCCGACGGCCTCGGTGGCCGAGACGACTGCGCCGAACGCACCCTGCACCACGTTCGCAGCGTCTTCAGGACGACTGATCATGTAGAACAAGGCGAAGATCACGACCAACGCCACGGCGATGCCCTTGAGCCACTTCACGGGTGCTTTCCCTTCGAGACGGCGACAAGGGGCGAGCCGCCACCCCCGTGAGCCAGCCCCGACACGTATTTCTATCCCACCCGTCGCGCGGAGACAACGCGCCACGCGGGGCACTGCAGGCACGGCCGAGTAGGATTCCCCTGACCCGGCATGGCCGGGGAACGACTCGGCAGGGCCGGGAATGAGGAGCCATGGCCGGCATCGAAGAGGTCGCGAGACTCGCAGGAGTCTCCACCGCGACGGTCTCGCGCGCGCTCAGCGGCCGCGGCCACGTCTCCCCCGGGTCGAAGGCCAAGGTCGAAGAGGCCGCGGCCCGGCTCGGCTACGTCGTCTCCTCCAACGCCTCGAGCCTCGCGTCGGGTCGCACCCGCAACATCGGCGTCGTCGTGCCGTTCCTGAACCGCTGGTTCTTCTCCTCGGTGCTGGAGGGCGCCCAGCAGGCGCTGCTCCGCCGCGGATACGACCTCACCCTCTACAACCTGTCGGGCGACGGCCAGGAGCGCTCGAGCGTGTTCGAGCACTTCCTGCTGCGCCAGCGCGTCGACGCGGTCATCGCCGTCTCCCTCGAACTCACCGAGCCCGAGGTCGCACGCCTGCACGAGCTCGGCAAGCCGCTCGTCGGCGTCGGCGGCCCGATCCCGGGCGTGCGCACCCTCACGATCGATGACGTCGCCGTCGCCCGGCTCGCGACCGAGCACCTCATCGGCCTCGGCCACACCCGCATCGCCCACATCGGCGGCGACCTCGAGTTCGACATGGACTTCCACCTGCCGACCAACCGCCGCATCGGCTACGAGGGCGCGCTGCGCGACGCCGGCCTCGACGTCGACCCGCGACTCTTCGCGCCGGCCGACTTCACGATCCGCGGCGGCTACCACGCCGCGAAGCAGCTGCTCGGCGCCCCGCACGGCCGGCCCACCGCGATCTTCGCGGCATCCGATGAGATGGCCATCGGCTCGATCCTCGCCGCCCGCGACCTCGGTCTCGTCGTGCCGCGCGACGTCTCGATCGCGGGCATCGACGACCACGACCTCTCCGACTTCTTCGGCCTCACGACCGTCGCGCAGTTCCCGCGAGTACAGGGCGAGATGGCGGTCGAGATCCTGATGGACCAGCTCGAGCCGGGCAAGGCGGATGCCGCGACGCCCGCCGCCACTCCCCTGCCGTACGAGTTGCAGGTGCGCTCGTCGACGGCCCGCCCGCCGGCCTGAGCCGCCACGCGTTGCGCGTGGCTGGCGCGCCGCGACCCGCTCGCGGCATCCGCTCGTCGGTACACTGGGCGGCATGGCTGATGCAACGTTCGACATCGTTTCCAAGGTCGACCAGATGGAGGCCGACAACGCCCTCCACCAGGCGCAGAAAGAGGTCGCGCAGCGCTACGACTTCAAGAACGTCGGCGCGTCGATCGAGCAGTCCGGCGAGAAGGTGCTGATCAAGGCCAACAGCGAGGAGCGCGCGAAGGCGATCCTCGAGGTCTACGAGGCCAAGCTCATCAAGCGCGGCATCTCGCTGCGTTCGCTCGACGCCGGGGAGCCGTTCCCGTCGGGCAAGGAGTTCCGCATCGAGACCACGATGAAGGCCGGCATCGACTCCGAGAACGCGAAGAAGATCAACAAGATCATCCGCGACGAGGCGCCGAAGAGCGTGAAGAGCCAGACGCAGGGCGATGAGGTACGGGTCTCCTCGAAGAGCCGCGACGACCTGCAAGCGACGATGGCGCTGCTCAAGGGCAAGGACCTCGAGGTCGCCCTGCAGTTCGTCAACTTCCGCTAGCGCGCCCGCACCCAGCGCCCAGCGCCCGCGCGCCCGGCGCCCCGCGCCCCCGCGCGCCGCGCTTCGCGGACGTCTTGCGCCGCGGAGGTCGTCCGCGATGCGTCCTCTGAGGCGCAAACCGTCGCGGGAGTGGTGCGGAGTGAGAACGCGTCGCGGCAGCCTCAGAGCAGGCGGATCCGACGACGAACAAGCGGGAGTCCGGCCGCACGGAGGCGATTCAACACGGGAACCCGCTCCTGCATCTCGGGCCAGTCCCATCGATCGAACGCGCGCAGTTGTCTGCGGATGGCATTCTCACGGTCCTTCTCCTCGATGACCGTCTGGGCGGATGCCGCAGCATCCCCGCGCCCGAGGTACTTTCCGCGCCCGTCGGCCTCGGCGCCGATGCCGTACTCCTCCCAGAAGAAGTCGAGGAAGGCCCGCTTGCCGAGATCGGGCAGCCAGAGTTCATGCTGGAGCTCCGGCTCGGGGAATCCGCATTCCTCGATGACCAACCGGCTGCACGTCTCGAGCGGCGTATCCGCGAGCGTGCGTGCGCGTTCCAGCACCGCGCGCACCTTTCGCACACCCGTGTAGCGACCCATCCGCTCGTGCTCTGCCCACAGGTGTTCGATCGTGGTCTTCGGCGGGTCGGTTCGGAGGCGCGTCGTTCGGATCGCTGCATCGACCGCGGTCAGGGCCGCCGCGAGCGGGGCGTCGCGTGCGAGCTGCACGAGGGAGGCCTCGACCGACGTGGTGATGCAACCGTCGATGGTCTCGAGGTCGGCGTCATGGCACCGTGCGATCGCGGTGTACCCGCTGCGGCGATGGCCGTGCCGATCGGGTGAGAGCACGAGGATGGTCTGCGGCCACGCCCCGTAGATCGGGAGACCGTGCAGCGCCACCGCCGAGTACGAGGCGAAGATCGGCGCCGTCAGCGTCGGGCTGCGGCCCGCACCTGCTGCCGATAGGCCCGGGCACGGTGCTCGGCCTTGCTCATCGTCGGGTCGGGCTCGCACCGGACGGCGTAGACGCCCCGCCGCACCCGTTCGATCTCGTCGGCGGCGAGCGCGCGATCGATGCTCGATGCTCGCCCCGCGGCTCGGGCGTCGCGGGCCAGGATGAAACCATCCTCGTTGACGATCAGTCCGTGGGGCATCCTCCGATCATGGTGAGCAGGAGCATCCGCTCGAGGCCGAGCTGAACCTCTCGTGGAGTCTCCGCATTCGTCGACGATGTGGAGGCCGAGTCGCGCCCGCCGCCCGCGGGCGTGCGATTCCATTCCGACGACGGTTTGCGTCGCAGAGGACGCGGGCGGTTCGTCCTCTGCGGCGCGAACCGTCGCGTGAGCGGATGCCGCCGGCGTGAGCGGATGCCGCGGGCGCGCTCAGCGGCGGTGGGGGGCGTAGCCGCGCAGCCACTGCGTGATCGCGGCGTACGCGGCCTCGCGCACGGGCGCGCGCGACAGGAACACGTCGTGCAGCGCCCCGTCGATGCGCGCCACGGCGCCGACCTGGCTGAGCCGCAGCGTGCGCTCGGCGACCTCGTCGACGACGAGCACGATGTCGCTCGACGCCATGGCCGGGTCCCACCGTGCCTGCAGCGTCGACCGCTTCGACAGCAGCGTGAGCACCGGCGCGCCCACATCGATGCGCGAGGCGACGGTGGCGTGCCCGGCGAGCACCGCGTTCAGCCAGGCCGGATGCACCGTGAACCCGCGATCGGGCCGCCAGTCGTGGTTGTACTCCCACTCGCCGTCGAACTCCTTCGCGACGGTGCGCGTGTAGAAGCCGAGGTCGACGTTCGGCAGCGGCGCGAGCGGGTTCACCTTGGCACCCCAGCCGATGACCGGCGCGAGCGCCTCGCGCCCCACTCTGCTCGCCTGGAACTCGAGCCACGGGCTGTTGAGCACGATCGCCGCGGCACGCCCGCGATGCCGCGCGGCCCAGAGGCTGAGCGTGAGCCCACCCGTCGAGTGGCCGAGCAGGATGAGCGGTCGCCCGTTGCTGCCCCGCGACGAGGCATCCGCGCCATCGGATCCGTCGGGCGCACCGTGACCCATCGCGGCGAGCGCGGCGGCGATGTCGGCGTCGTAGTCGGCGAGGTCGGTGATGAACCCGGGCGTCTGGCCGGGGCGCAGGCTGCGACCGTACTTGCGCAGGTCGAGTGCGTAGAACCGCGCGCCGGCGTTCGACCAGTATTCGGCGAGACCGGGGTTGAAGAAGTAGTCGCTCCAGCCGTGCACGTAGAGCACGTCGGCTCCGGATGCCGCGCCTCGCGTCAATCGCAGGCGCCACGGCGGCCGGTGCCGCACGAGGGTGGCCACGACCTCGCCCTCGTTGTCGGTGCCGAGCGGCAGGGTGAGCTGCTCGAACCCCGCGCCGAGCACGTCGGGTCGCCAGGTCTCGGGGTCGCCGGTTTCGGGGTGCTCGGGCTCCGCCATGCCGCCTCCCCTCGGTCTGGCCTCAGCCTAGCGAGCGACACCACCTGCGCTCGGGAGACCTACGGTGCGCCGATCCCTCCACCGAAGGAGCTCATCATGTTGATCGCCGCCGGCGTGAGCAGCACGATGAAGAGCACCGGCAGCAGGCAGAACACGAGCGGGAAGAGGATCTTCACGCTCACCTTCATCGCCTGCTCCTCTGCACGCTGCTTGCGCTTCAGTCGCATCTCGGCCGACTGCACGCGCAGCACGTCGCCGATCGACACCCCGTACTGGTCGGCCTGGATGACGGCACGGATGAATCGGCGCAGGTCTTCGACGCTCGTGCGCCGTTCGAGCTCCATGAACGAGTCGCGGCGCGTACGCCCGATCGACATGTCCTGCAGCACTCGGATCATCTCTTCTGCGAGCGGCCCCTTGCCATTGCGCGCGGCCTTGGCCATCGCTGCGTCGAAGCCGAGGCCCGCCTCGACGGCGATCGTCATCTGGTCGAGCAGGTCGGGCAGCGAGAGCTTGATCGCCTCCTGGCGGTCGTGGGCGCGGCCGTGGATGAGCACGTCGGGCAGGAAGAAGAGCAGCACCGGCGTCGCGATGACGACGAGCACCATCCACCCCTGGAACCCGCCGTTGAGCACGATGAGCAACGCGAACAGCACGCCGACGATCGCGAGGACGATCTTCCAGACGACGATGCCGTTGACCGACCATCCGGCGGGGCGCCCGGCGTAGACGAGCTGCTTCTCGATCCAAGCGATATACCCGCTCGGGGCAGCCGAGATGAGCGAGGCGCTGATGGACCCCTGCTGCACCGCGCCGAGCGTGGGGTGTTCCTCCACCACGTCCGTCGTCGCGGCTTCACGGCGAGCAGGGAAGAGCAGGAAGACGAAGACACCGAACGCGACCGCGGTGGCCCCGATCATCACGTAGACGAGCACAGCAGACAGCTCCATGTCAGAACTTCACTCTCACCGTGAGTGCGGTCCAGATCGACCCGATGACAAGCAGCACACCCGCGACGACGAGCGCGACGATGCCGATCGGGTTCTGGAAGAACGCGTTGAAGTACGTCGGCTGCGCGACGATGAGGAAGAGGAAGACCACGATCGGCAGGGCGACGAGCACGATCGCCGACAGGCGCCCCTCGGCGCTGAGCGCGCGCACCTGACGGCGGATCTCGTTGCGGTCGCGGATCGTCTTGCCGACCTGGTCGAGCACCTCGGCGAGGTTGCCGCCGGTCTCCTGGTTGATCGCGATCGCCTGGGCGACCCACTCGAAGTCATCGCTCTGCATGCGCTTGGCGGTAAGCCCGAGTGACTCGGAGAGATTGCGACCGAGGCGCACCTCGTTCACCACGCGTGCGAGCTCCTCGTTGGTCGGGTCTTCGGCATCGCTCGCGACGGCGGCGAGGCTTCGGTTCAGTCCGTGACCGGCGCGGAGGCTGCCGGCGACGAGCTGCACCGTGTCGTCGACCTGGTCGGCGAATCGGGCACGCCGCTTGCTCGTGCGCATCGAGACCATGAGCTTCGCGCCCACCGGCGCGAGCAGCGCGAGCAGCACCGCCCAGAGCAGCCAGGTGCCGTTCGCGAAGCCGACCAGTACGCCGATCAGTGCGAACACGCTCGCCGCCGAGGCGACGAGCACGACGAAGCTCGACGGATCGGTCTTGATGCCGGCGAGTTCGAGTTCCTGCGGGCCGAACATTCGGCTCGATCGCCTGGAGGCGACCGACTCGATCGCGGCAGTCGTGCGCTGCGTGGCCTTGGTCAGCGCGGAGATGTGCTCGACGCCCGGCGCCAGACGGCGATCACGAGCCACCCTCGGCGCCGGTGGTGCGATAACGAAGAACAGGAGCACCAGCAGCGCGAGCAACGCGATGCCGATGCCGAGCCCCAGCACGACGGGATTCATCGGATTGCTCCGAGCATGTCGCCGATGTCGGGCTGGAAGAGCGAGATCGGAAGGGCGATGCCGTAGTCGGCGATGCGCTCGGCGAACCTGGGGCGCACACCGGTCGGCTCGATGCGACCCCGCAGCCGCCCCTCCTCGTCGTATCCCGCCGAATAGTCGAAGCTGAACGCGTCCTGCAGGGTGATGATGTCGCCCTCCATGCCGTGCACCTCGGTGATGTGCGTGATACGTCGCACGCCGTCCTTGTGCCGGGTGATCTGCACGATGATGTCGATCGCCGAGGAGATCTGCTCGCGAATCGCGCGCAGCGGCAGGTCCATCCCGGCCATGAGCACGAGCGTCTCCATACGCGAGACCGCGTCTCGCGGCGAGTTCGCGTGCAGCGTCGAGATCGATCCCTCGTGACCCGTGTTCATCGCCTGCAGCATGTCGAGCGATTCGGCGCCGCGCACCTCGCCGACGACGATGCGGTCGGGCCGCATGCGCAGCGAGTTGCGAACGAGGTCGCGGATCGTGATCTCGCCGCGACCTTCGATGTTGGCGGGGCGCGACTCGAGTCGCACGACGTGCTCCTGCTGCAGCTGCAGCTCGACCGCGTCTTCGATGGTGATGATGCGTTCATCGCCGGGGATGAACGCCGAGAGCACGTTCAGCAGGGTGGTCTTACCGGTGCCGGTGCCGCCCGAGACGAGGATGTTCATCTTCGCCCGCACCGCGGCGTCGAGCACCGTCGCGACCTCGCGTGTCATGCTGCCGAAGTTGATGAGGTCGTTCACCGTGTAGGGGGTTCCCGCGAACTTGCGGATGGTCAACGAGGCGCCGTCGACGGCCAGCGGCGGGATGATCGCGTTGACTCGGGAGCCGTCGTCGAGACGGGCGTCGACGAGCGGCGAGGACTCGTCGATGCGACGACCGACCCGGGCGACGATGCGTTCGATGACGCGGCGCAGTTGCGGCTCGCCGGTGAAACGGTGCGCGGTCTCCTGCAAACGGCCGTTGCGCTCGACGTAGAGCCGGTCGAAGCGGTTGACCATGATCTCGCTCACGGTCGGGTCGGCGAGCAGCGGCTCCAGCGGGCCGTAGCCGAGCACATCGGCACCGATGTCGTCGATGAGTCGGTTGCGTTCGGCGGTCGACAGGGCGAGCTGTTCGCCGGCGACGATGTCGGCGAGCTCTGCTCGAGCGAGCAGGTGCAGCTGCTCCTCAGTGAGGGAGGCGTCGTTGAGTCGCGATCCGATGCGCCCGAAGAGCTCTTCTGCGGCCTTCTCCTTCACAGCCGCGAGCGGGTCGACCGACCCCGTGGGTCGAGCTGCTGCGGGGCGCGGCTGGGCCGGGGGCTGGAACATCGTGGGCTCGGTGGCGGCCGTGGGGGGTTGCGTCTCGGGCGCCGAATCGGCGTCAGCCGCAGCCGGCTGGACGGATGCCTCAGCCGGACCCGGCGCGTCGGTGGTCACGGGTTCTGCAGCAGCGAACGGGTCCGCCGGCGCTGTCGCCTGCGTCTTGCCGAGCGCACTCAGCCGATCATTCAGGTTCACTGGTCCGCCGCCTTCTCTGGATCTTGCTTCGCTTGGGGAACGCCTCCGGTGCGATGCGCAGCACGATCGAACGGATCGCCTTCGCCGCAGGGTCGCGCACGTCGTCGTGAATGAGCGGCACACCGCGGTTGCTCGCCAGCAGCACCGCCGACGACTTCGGCACTTCGACATCGACCGGCGCGCCGATGATGTGCTCGACGTCCTTGATGGTCAGTCCGCTGTTCTTGTCGGTCTGGTTGACGACGAGGTGACGATTCCCGGGCATGAGGCCGAGCCTCGTCAGCAGTTCGAACTCGGTGCGCATGGCGCGCAGGCTCGGCACGCCCATGTTGGTCACGAACACGGCGTCGGTGACGTGCTCGAGGGCGACGAGCGTGTGCTCGCCGAGCCCCGGCGTGGTGTCGACGATCACGTAGCGGAACGTGGCGCGAAGCCGCTCGATGAGGCGGGCGAGTGCGAGCGGGGCGACCTGGTCTCCGAGTTCGGGCGACGGTGCGCTCGCGATGACGAAGAACCCGTCTTCGTGGTGCGTCAGCGTGGTCTTCAACACGATCTCGTCGGCCGCGACATCCGCCACCGCGTCGACGATCGTGCGCGTCGGCGCGAGCGCGAGCGCCGCCGTGATGTCGCCGAACTGCAGGTCGGCGTCCACGAGCACGACGGAGTTCGGGGCGACTTCGGCGAGACCGGTCGCCAGGTTGATCGCGATCGTCGTCTTGCCCTGACCGCCCTTCGGCGCGACCACGGCGATCGCCTCCGACGGGGTGCCGGCTTCGAGCGGCGGGAACTCCCATTCCGGCACGGCCGGCTCCGGCTCCGGCGCCGCTGCGGGTTCTGCGGCGACGTCTTCGACTCCCGCCGACTCGTCGACGAGGTCCACGAATGGCATGTCGTCGACCTCGAGCGCCAGCGGGGCGTCGAAGTCGTGCGATTCGGCGCGGCCGTTGGCGACGAGCCAGGCCGACAGCCGATCGAGGAGCGCCAGCGTCGTGTCGTCGCTGGCATCGGGGCTCAGCACGGCGTGGAGTGAGAGCTCGTCGACCCAGTCCTCGAGATCCGAGCGCTGTTCGCGCACGACGATGAGGCCGAGGTCGGGATGCTTCACTGCGAGCGCCTCGACGAGTCCCTTCGTCTCCTCGTAGTTCAGCACCGGTCCGAGCAGTGCCACGCGCGGCTGCCCGTTGGTGCGGCTCACGACGGCGTCCGGGCCGAACGTGAGGAACTCCCCCGGGATCACGGCAAGCCGTTCGCCGAGCAGAGCCCGGAGCCGGGTCTCATACTCGGCGGAACGACTGACCAGGAGGTAGGGGAGCATTAGAACGCGTTGCTTCCGGTCACCGGCGCCGTGCCGCTGTTGTCAGTCAGGTCGTTTTCGAGCGTGAGCCACATCTGCGCGTAGTCCCCTGCCTCGCCCTCAGAGAACCAGACCCATCGCTCGACATCGTGCGCCGAGAGCGCGATCGTGACCATGATGCTGTCGCCGGCGCTTTGCTCGACCTGCGTCTCGGATTCGTCTTCGGGGGTCACGACGCCCTGCACATTGGTCACGAGCACCCCGTGGAATGCGAAACTCGTGACGGGGTTGATGACGTCTTCGTCGTCACCGACCTCATCGGGGTCGACCGTGCCGACGAGGCCGATCTTGTCGCCGGAACGCACCTGGCCGCCGACCACGCGATCGGCGGGGAGCGTGAACGACACGAGCTGCATGCCCTCGGGCACCGCGACATCGCCACGTGCAGCGAGCTCGGCCGGGTCGATGAACCGAGCTTCGAGCAACTGCTCACCGGGCAGGATCTCAGCGTCGGCGACCAGTCCGGCGAGTTCATCGAGGTCGGTCACGATACCCTCGGCCACGTTGCGGGTCTGCATCGAGTCGACCTTGACGAACTCGGTCACATCCTCGCCGGGGGTGCCGCGCGGAATCAGCTCCTGCACGATGTAGACGTCGGTGAGCTCCGCGCCCTGGGCGGCTCGGGCGTCGGCTCCGCGAACGTATCCGACGAGGAGGATGGCGCCCAGTACGGCGAGGAGAAGGGCGACGATCGCCCCGATGATTCGGGTCTTCATAGGGTTCGGGTCCTTGTTTTCGAACTACGCTGTCTGGTCGGGTCAGCCGATGAGTTTCGCGACCTTCAGGCCTCCGTTGGGAGTGACCTCGCCGAGGTCGAAGTCCTCGCCGATGGCGACGTATCGCTTGAAGTAGCCCTGCAGTCCGAACTCGCCGCCCTTGAATCCGGGAGCCTTCGACTCCCCGGGAAGGTAGCAGTCCGAACCGCTCTTGGCGCCGGGCGGCTCGCACTTGGCGCTCGCGATGTGATAGCCGGTGATGTAGAAGGCGGCGAATTCCTTGACGTTGTACGAGCCGTGACTTCCCGAGCTGCCCTCGGTGAAGGAGTCGTAGATCGGGATCAGCACCGTCGTGCCGATGAGCTTCGTGATGTAATCGTCGGGGCAGCCGCCGGCCTTCGTATCGGACTTGCCCGGAACTCCCGGCTCGGGCACGCCGACCTCCACCGCGACCTTGCAGTCGGCGTCTCCGTCGCCGTCGATGTCGTCCCCCTCGAGCCAGCCGAACCCGCCGGGGTACCCCGGCGCGCACTCATCGGGTTTCTTGTCACCCTTGCCCGGGCCGATCAACAGCAGGATGAACGGGTCGCCCTGCTCTTCGGTTCCCGGGTCGAAGTGCCGGGTGAGTTCACACTCGGCGATCGCGAGCGGAATGGTCTCCCCGCTCTCCGGCGAGCCCCATTCAGCGACAGCAGTCGAGCGCACGGTCGTTGAACTCGGGTCGTCGTCCGAGTCGATCAGCGAGGCGAAGAAGTGCGGGAACGTCGCCTCAGCGGTGACCTGCGCCGTGCGATTCGCCTTGTCGATGGTCACGTCGGCCGTGCCCTCCACCGGGATGGCGGCATTGCCGTTGACGTACTCCTGAGCGTCGACGTCAGCAGTCGTGGTGCACGCGGTCTCGTCCCGAGCACACGACGAGGCCACGGCGAGCGCGGCGGCGTCGGCGCCGTGTTGGAGCTGCGCATGCTCTGCATGCTGCGCTGAGACGTCGAGTGCCATCGCACCGAAGCCCAGCATCGGCACCAACAGAAAGGCGATCAGGACCGCGTTCGATCCTCGCTCATCGTGCAGGACGCGTCGGATGCGCGACTTCAGCCTCCGCATGGCATCTCTCCTTCTGCTTGCAACTCCATCGGGTCCCCGAGGGCCGTGCTGAACCACTCGGACATCGATCCGGGGGAGACCGAGATCGTCGACGTGGCCTTGCCGCCGTCGTCGTCGCAGGCGACAGTCACCTCGATGGTGGCGCTCGACCAGAGGAACATCCCCGGGATCGCCGTGGCCTGATCCTTGGCGTCTTGAACGGTGAAGCCGTCGTCGCGAGCGTGGATCGCCGCATATCGCGCGGAGACTCGCGCCGCATCCGAGATCGTCGCCTGGATGTTCCAGAGACGGGAGAACTCGATCACCGTGAGCAGCAACATGATGACGAGGGGGAAGACCAGCGCGAACTCGACCGCCGCCGCCCCTCGTTCCTTCTCGCGTGTGCGCATTACGTCCTCAAACTGCCGAAGGGGGTTCGGGACACGAAACGTGCCCCGAACCCCATCAATCCGCGTGAGCGGGGGGTCAGTCGCCGACGGTGCCGCCCTGCTCACCCATCCACGTGCCGACGTCGGCGACGAAGTCGTCGAGGATCGGCGTGAGGGCGACGGCAGCGACGACCAGCGCGATGGCGACGAGGCCGAGCACGAGCGCGTACTCGGTGGCCGTGGCGCCTTCTTCTTCGTTGAGGGAGTTGATGCGCGCCTGAATGCGCGAGTATGCCTTGAGCATTTCGGGTTCCTTCGAGTTCGGGGGCTGCTGTGACCGAGTGGGTACGGTTCGGTCAGTTGAAGGTAACTGTGCGTACGCAAGCAGAGAATGCCCCCCTTCGGGGGCGGTATGCGCCATCTACGCAATGAACCGCCCAGATAGGCCAAAAATCGCGCAAGATGCGCCCGCGTGTACCCCACTCTGGGGGTACCTCTGTACCCCGCGATGGGGTACGACGTACCCCGACATCGGGGTACAACGCGTCCCCCGACGCCGCAGCCGAACTCAGCCCACGGGCCCGACCAGCAGCACGACGATGAGCGCTCCCACGAGCATCGACGCCCGAACGAGATCGACCCGCGCAGCGTCACCCGTTTCGGCGCCCAGGCCACGTCGCCAGCAGGCCCGCTCGATCATTGGCCCAGCGAGATGGTGACCGGCGAGGTCTGCTCAGACGGCCGTCGGCTCCTCCGGTGGAAACGTCGCCAGCGCCGCTCCGGTTCCACCGATCGCCGCAGTGATCAGACCCACGCCGAGCACGATCCAGACGGCAACGGGATTGCTTGTCGCCAGTCCGATCGGAAGGCACAACGCGGGGACGGCGATAAGTGCGCCATGCCACCATTTCGCGCCAAGCATGAGGACGATGGCCGCCGCTCCGACGATAAGCGCGGCGCCCAGTATGAATCCGACGTCGGCCGCGTCGGGCCGTACCGTTGACGTCGAACCGAATCGCCACAACGCCGGAAATGAGTTGACGTAGATCAGCCAGCCTCCCGCAACGACCATGGCCATCCAGAGGACCGTGAGTATGCCGCGCACCCAGAGGAAGCGGTGCGCGTGAGGCGCGCGCACCTTCCGACCTGGGTTCAACGGTTCGACCATGCCACGAGATAATCAGCGCGAGTCGGCGATCTCCAGCCCCAGTTCAGGGAAACATCGCGGAGCGCGCCTGCAGCCGCTGGGCTCGGTTTTGGCCTGCACGGTTCAGCAGGCTCGGTTCAGCAGGCTCAACCAGCAGGGGGCCCGACCAGCAGCACCGCGATGAGCGCTCCCGCGAGCATCGACGGCCCGAACGGGATCGACCCGCGCAGCGTCACCCGTTTGAGCAGGAGCGCCACGATCGCGATCACTCCCCCGACGACGAAGGCCGCGAGCAGCCCCACGAGCCATGCCGACAGCCCGAACCAGCCGAGCAGCAGCCCGATCACGAGCGCGAGCTTCACGTCCCCCATGCCCATCGACGCGGGCGAGATGAGGGCCAGCACGAAGTACACCGCGAACATCGCCGCCGCGCCCGCGACGGCCCAGACGAGCGTCATCCACAGGCCGGTCGCCCACGTCGCCGGCACGAGCAGCACCGCGACGGCACCGAGCGCCGGGAAGACCACTGCGTTCGGCAGGCGCTTCTCGGCGAGGTCGACGATCGACAGCACCGTCGCGCACGCGGCGAACACGAGCAGCGCCGGCAGCGTCCACGAGAGGCCGAACCGCAGGGCGAGGAGCCCGAAGGTCACTGCGGTCACGACTGCGGCGATCGTGCGCAGCGTGCGCTGCGGCATCCGCTCGACCTTCATCGACCGGTCGGTCCAGGTGGCGAGCGGCCACCAGCCGAGCGCGAAGCCGAGCAGCACCGCGACGACCGTCACGATGAGGCTCGACCACGCGAAGGGCATGGTGAGCAGCGTAGTGGCTCGACCCGCAGCAGGGTTTCGACAGGCTCAACCCGCAGAGGGCAGACTCGACCCGCGGAGCGGCGGCTACGCGTCGGCGCGCGAGATGTCGACCATCTCGTCGCGGGGCACGACCTTCACGCGCACGCGCCCCTCGGCCGAACCGAGCGCCTGCTCGTGCTCGTCGAGTCGGTGCCAGCCGTCGAGGTCGGTCCAGCGGATGCCGCGCGACTCGAGCAACTCGATGACGGACTCCTCCGACGGGGACTCGGGGTCCCACCAGTTGCCGAGGTCGTTGATGAGGTGCTTGATAGTCTCCATCGCGTCGGACTTGGTGTGCCCGATGAGGCCCACGGGCCCGCGCTTGATCCAGCCGGTCGCGTAGACGCCGTACATCTGGCGCGGCTCGCCGGTGCCCTTGTCGCGCGTGAGCACCTGGCCCTCGTGGTTCGGGATCACGCCGAACTTCTTGTCGAAGGGGATGCCGGGCAGCGGGGTGCCGAAGTAGCCGACGGCGCGGTAGACGGCCTGCACGGGCAGCTCGCGGATCTCGCCGGTGCCGACCACGCCGCCCTCGCCGTCGGGCGCAGTGCGCTCCCAGCGGATGGCGCCGACGCGGCCGGAGCCGTCGTCGACGAGTTCGAGCGGCTTCGCGAAGAAGTGCAGGTGCAGGCGACGCGACGCCTCGCCGACCTCGCGCTGGCGCCACTGGTTCAGCACCTTGTCGATGACGAAGACCTGCTTGTTGCCCGAGACCGCCGCGCGTGCAGCGTCGTCGTAGTCGAAGTCCTCGTCGTACAGGATCATGTCGACGTCGCGCAGCTCACCGAGCTCGCGCAGCTCGAGCGGCGTGAACTTCACGGAGGTCGGGCCGCGACGGCCGAACACGTGCACGTCGGTGACGGGCGATGCCGCGAGGCCGGCCGCGACGTTCGCGGGGATCTCGGTCGACATGAGGTCTTCGACGTGCTTGGCGAGGATGCGCGCCACGTCGAGGGCGACGTTGCCGTTGCCGATGACCGCGGCCTCCTTCGCGTCGAGCGGCCACGTGCGCGGGAAGTCGGGGTGCCCGTCGAACCAGCTGACGAACTCGGCCGCACCGTAGGAGCCCTCGAGCTCGGAGCCCGGGATGTTCAGCGAGGCGTCCTTCACGGCGCCGGTCGCGAAGATCACGGCGTTGTAGTGCTTCTTCAGGTCTTCGAGCGTGATGTCCTCACCGAACTTCACGTTGCCGAAGATGCGGATGTCGCCGCGGTCGAGCACCTCGCGAAGGGCGGTGATGATGCCCTTGATGCGCGGGTGGTCGGGGGCGACGCCGTACCGCACGAGCCCGTAGGGCGCGGGCAGGTGATCGAAGAGGTCGATCGAGACGTCGAAGTTGCGTTCGGCCTTCAGCAGGATGTCTGCGGCGTAGATGCCGGCGGGGCCTGCCCCGACGATCGCCAGTCTCAGCTTGTTCCTCGTCACGTGCGTGGTCTCTCCATCAGCTCTCGCGCTCGACGACCGTCTCTGCGAATCGTGTGAGCGCCTTCTTCACACTGCCCTCGGGCAGCGGCGCGAGGGCGGCGACCGCCTCGCGCGCCCAACTGTGGGCCTCAGCGAGCGTAGCGCGCGTAGCTTCGTGTTCCCGAAGTTCGGCGACGATCGCGTCGATCGTCTCCTTCGAGGGCACGATGCGCGAGGCCATGGTGTTCGTGTCGATCGGGTCGGCGGCGGCCGCCGGGACGGTGGCGATGACCACGTCGCGTTCGATGCGCTCGAGCAGGGCAGCGGATGCCGCGTCGCTGCGGGCCTGCTCGGCGAGCCGGAGCATCGGCAGCGTCACGACGCCCGCGCGCAGGTCGGTGCCGGGCACCTTGCCGGTCTCTGCCGGCTGCGGCGAGAGGTCGATGACGTCGTCGACGAGCTGGAACGCCACGCCGATCTTCTCGCCGAACTCGATGATGGGGGCTTCGTAGCCCGGGTCGGCGCCCGAGAAGATGATGCCCGACTGCGCGGCGGCGGCGATGAGCGAACCGGTCTTGTCGGCGAGCACCTGGATGTAGTGCGCGATGGGGTCGTCGCCCGGCTGCGGGCCGACGGTCTCGTGCAGCTGGCCGAGCACGAGCCGCTCGAAGGTGCGCGCCTGCATGCGGATCGCCCCCTCGCCGAGGCCGGCCATGAGCTGGCTGGCGCGGGCGAAGAGCAGGTCGCCGGTGAGGATGGCGACGGAGTTGCCCCACACCGCCTGCGCGCTGGGCACGCCGCGGCGCCGGTCGGCGTCGTCCATGACGTCGTCGTGGTACAGGCTCGCGAGGTGCGTGATCTCGATGGCCTCGGCCGCCGTGACGACGTCGTCGGTCACCCCGGCGCCGAGCTGCGCGGTGAGCAGCGTCAGCATGGGGCGCACGCGCTTGCCACCCGCCTGGAGCAGGTAGCGCGTCGAGACGTCGGCGATGGTGTCGGCGAAGCGCACCTCTTCGAGGAGGCCTGCTTCGACGCGATCGAGCCCTGCGTCGATGGCCTTCACCATGGCCTTGTCGGCCGAGGTCGCGAAGACGCGCTCGCTGAGGCCGAGATTGGCGGCGAGCGATGAGCCTCGACGGGCGACCGGGTGACTCGGTTTCACGCTCACTAGCCTATCGGGGTGCGAACGGGAGCTCGTTCTGCGGGTTGAGCTTGCCGAAACCCCACGAGTGGGTGGGCGGGCTCAGGTTTCGACGGGCTCAACCAGCAGCGGCTCGGCTCAGGCGGCAGCTGGCTTGGTCGCGCGGTGCAGGGCGACGACGCCGAGGGTGAGGTTGCGCCACGCGACATCCGTGTAGCCGACCTCGCGGATCCACGCCGCCAGGGTGCGCTGGTCGGGCCACGCGTTGATCGACTCGTTCAGGTAGTCGTAGGCCGTGTCGTTCGAGCTCGAGAGCTTCACGAGCGGCGGCATGACGTAGCGCTGGTAGACGCCGTACCCGGTACGCACGAGCGGTGCGGGCGGGGTCGAGAACTCGCAGATGACGAGCCGGCCACCGGGCTTGGTGACACGGAAGAACTCGGCGAGCGCCTTCTTGGGCTCGTTGACGTTGCGCAGGCCGAACGAGATCGTGACGGCGTCGAACTCGTCGTCGGCGAACGGCAGTTTCGTGGCGTCGGCCTCGACGAACACGAGGTTCTGCACGCCGGCCTGGCGGCGGCGGCCGACCTCGATCATGCCGGGCGAGAAGTCGGCGGCGACGACGGATGCCCCGGACTTCGCGAGACTCGCACTCGAGGTGCCGGTGCCGGCCGCGACGTCGAGGATGCGCTGCCCCGGCTTCGGGTCGACGGCGCGGGTCGTGGCGACGCGCCAGAGCGGGGCGTTGCCCACCGAGAGCACGTTGTTGGTGCGGTCGTAGCTCGCGGCGACGCGATCGAACATCGCCGACACCTGGTCGGGCTGCTTGCCGAGATCTGCGCGGGTCATGCCTCGATCCTACGGCGCGCGGCCGGGCGTAGGCTGGGGCGGTGAGTCAGACGGATGACGCGGTGCAGGCCGCGAGTGCTCGGCTCGTCGTTCGCACCGTGGCCGTCGATGAGACGGAGCCGTTGATCCCGCGCGCCGATCCGCGGCATCCGCTCGTCTGGATGCGCCGCGGCGAGGGCATCGTGGGGCTCGGCGAGGTCGTACGCATCGAGACGACCGGCGCGGCGCGGGTCGAAGACGCCGCAGCTGCGTGGACCTCGCTCGCCGCACGCGCCGAGGTCGATGACCGGGTGGGACTGCCGGGCACGGGGCTCGTGGCGTTCGGCGCCTTCGCATTCGCCGACGAGTCCGAGGCGACGAGCGTGCTCATCGTGCCCGAGCTCGTCATGGGCCGGCGCGACGGTCGCGCCTGGGTCACGAGGATCTCGCTCGACCCGGTCGACGAGACGGATGCCTCCCCCGACGCCGCCGAAGCCGAGGTCGTGCTGCCCGAGCCCGCGCCGAAGCGGCAGGTGCCGCGCGTGGCGTTCACGCCGGGCTCGCTGCCGCCCGAGGCCTACGAGACGGCCGTCGCCGAGGCCGTGCGCCGCATCGACGCCGGCGAACTCGAGAAGGTGGTGCTCGCCCGCCAGCTCGTGGGCGAGCTGCATGAGGACGCCGGGCTGCGGGCGACGATCAACCGGCTCGCCGAGGACTACCCCGACACCTGGGTCTTCGCCGTCGACGGGCTCATCGGCGCGAGCCCCGAGACGCTCGTGCGCGTCGACCACGGCACCGTCTCTGCACGTGTGCTCGCCGGCACGGCCTCGCGCGGCGCGGGCGAAGCCTCCGACCGCGAACGCGCCCTCGCCCTCGCGGCATCGGAGAAGGACCGCGCCGAGCACGCTCTCGCCGTCGAGAGCGCGGTGAAGCGGCTCGCCCCGCACACCGCCCGACTCGACACGAGCCCCGAGCCGTTCACCCTGCAACTGCCGAACCTCTGGCACCTCGCGACCGACCTCAAGGGCACCCTCGGCGACGGATCGAGTTCGCTCGACCTCGTGCGCGCCGTGCACCCGACGGCCGCCGTCGCGGGCACGCCGCGCCGCATCGCGCTGCCCGCGATCGCCGAGCTCGAGGGCTTCGACCGCGGCCGCTATGCCGGCCCGGTGGGCTGGATCGACGGCGGCGGCGACGGCGAGTGGGCGATCGCGCTGCGCTGCGCGCAGGTCGACGCCGACGGCACCGTCACGGCATATGCCGGGTGCGGCATCGTGCACGACTCCGTACCGGCCGACGAGCTCGCCGAGACCGTCATGAAGTTCCGCCCGATCGTCGAGGCCTTCGGCGGCTGAACTGCCCCTGCTGCTGGTTGAGCCCGTCGAAACCTCTGCGGGTTCGACGGGCTCGACCCGCAGCAGTCAGCTCGCGGCGAGCCGCGCCTGCTGCTCGGCGACGTCGTAGTCTGCCTTCGGCCACTCGAGCTGCATGGCCTCGAGCGCGTCGATCAGCAGGTGCTGCACGGCCAGCCGTGCGTACCACTTGCGGTCGGCGGGCACGACGAACCACGGGGCATCCGTCGTCGCCGTGCGTTCGAAGACGAGCTGGTACGCCGCCGCGTAGTCGTCCCAGCGCAGCCGCTCGTCGACATCGCCGGGGTTGAACTTCCAGTGCTTGTCGGCGCGGGCGAGCCGCTCGGTGAGCCGCGCCTTCTGCTCGTCGCGCGAGATGTGCAGCATGACCTTGATGATCGTCGTGCCGGTGGCGGCGAGCTCGGCCTCGAACTCGTTGATCGCCTCGTAGCGCCGCTCGATCTCGTCAGGCGAGGCGAGCGAGCGCACCCGGCCGATGAGCACGTCTTCGTAGTGCGAGCGGTCGAAGACGCCGATCATGCCGGCACCGGGCACCTGCTTGTGGATGCGCCAGAGGAAGTCGTGATCGAGCTCTTCCGGGGTGGGCTTCTTGAACGCGGCGAGCTGCACGCCCTGCGGGTCGACCGAACCCATGACGTGCTTGACGATGCCGCCCTTGCCCGCCGTGTCCATGGCCTGCAGCACGAGCAGGATGCGTCGCTCGTCGCCGCCCATGCGACTCATGGCGAAGAGCTGCTCCTGCAGCTCGGCGAGGATCTCGGCACCCTCGGCGAGCGCCTCCTGCCCGGCCGCCTTGTCGCCGTGGAACCCGGGGTTCTCGCGGGTGCCGGTCTTCGCGAGCTCGAACCCCTCGCCCACTCGCAGCAGATCGGCGGGGTCGGCGGTCCAGTACGTCTCGCGGCTCATGCGTCCATCCTGCCCAGCGAGCGGATGCCGCGGCAAGCGTCAGCGCGGAAGCGGCACCTCGAGGATCGACGGCCCGTCGACCCGGGTGCCGAGCGCGTCGTGCAGCTCGGCGCGGGTGGCGGCCCGCGTGTACGACCAGCCGTAGGCGGCGGCGAGCGCCGTGAGATCGACGTGCTGCGGCGTGTACTGCACCCGGTCGAAGGCGTCGGCGGGTGCGGATGCCGCAACCTCGAGCGAATCGAAGATGGTGCCCCCGCCGTCGTTGCCGACGATGAGCTGCACCCGCGGGCGCTGCTCGCCCTCGCCGAGCAGCATCGACCCGACGTCGTGCAGCAGGGTGAGGTCGCCGATGAGGGCGCGGGTCACGCCGCCCCTGGCCGTGTTCGCCGTCGACGCGACGACGGCCGCGGCATCCGCTTCCTCCGACGGCTCGCCCGACGTCGCCGCCGACGCCTCGCCCGGAAGCGCGCACTGGGTTGCGATCGCGATGCCGACGGCCGTCGCGACGGTGCCGTCGATGCCAGCGAGCCCGCGGTTGGCGTGCACGGGGATGCGGCGACCGGGCACCGCGCGGTCGGCATCCCTGATGAGTCGCGAGGCGCCGAAGAGGAGCCGGTCGTGCGGCCAGGTCGCCGACCAGACGGCGTCGACGAGCATGCGCCGGGTGACGGGTGCCCGCATCGCGGCGAGCTGGGCCTTCATGTACTCGCGCTGCGCCTCGTAGTCGGAGACGTGTCCGGTCTCGTCGATGCCGTCGCGCTGCAGCGGCGACGTCGGCAGCCCGGCCTCGACGAGCATGCGGCTCGCTCGCACCCAGCGGCCGACCCACGCACGTTCCTCGCTGCTCTGCGGGCGCGGTTCGGTGCGCACGGCGCGTTCGAACCGGGCGACACGGCGCCCGGGGTTGAACCACTCGATGCCCCACGGGGCCACGACGATCGTCTCCACGCCGTCGCGCTGCACGAGGGTGGGCACCTCGCGCGAGAGCGTCGGGTGGCCGAAGACCACGACCCGCTCGATCTCGTCGCCGAAGCCCGGCTCGCCCAGCAGTTCGCGGTAGGCGACGACGAGGTTCGGCCCGAAGTGGGCGCCGCTCGAGACCTCGGCGATGAGCGGCCAGCCGCCGTCACGTGCGAACTGCTCGGCGCCGGCGCCTGCTCCGGCGCCGGCCACGACGATCGTGCGCGGACCGGCCGCGATGAGCGCGGGCGCCGCTGCCCCGTCGACGATCGCCGGTGCCGGCACGTCGGGCAGGCCGGCGGCATCGACCGCAGCAGACGACACCAGCGGCGAATCGGCCGGGATCGCCGCGGACAGCGGCTCCCGCAACTGCAGGTTGAGGTGCACCGGGCCGGGGCCGGGGTGCGGCACCGGCCGCCCGCCGGCGTCGCGGCCGAGGGCGGCGGCGACGGCCTCGCGGGCGAGGCGCGCCGCGGCATCCGCTTCACCGGCTGCCCCCTCTGGAGCCACGACGTCGCGCTCGAGCCGCACCGCGCCGGCGAAGATGCCGGGTTGCATGGTCGTCTGGTTCGAGCGGATGCCGCGCAGCTCCGCCGGCCGGTCGGCCGTGAGCACGATCAGCGGCACGCCGGAGTGGTGCGCCTCGAGCACCGCGGGATGCAGGTTCGCCACCGCCGTGCCGGACGTCGTGATGATCGGCACCGGCCGACCCGACTCGACGGCGAGACCGAGGGCGAGGAATGCGGCGCCGCGCTCGTCGATGCGCACGTGCAGGCGCACGGCACCGGCCCGTTCGAGCTCGGCGGCGGCGAGCGCGAGCGCCTGCGACCGTGAGCCGGGGGCCACGACGAGGTCGACGACGCCCTCGCGCACGAACGCCGCGAGCAGCGCCAGCGCGCTGTCGCTCGCGGGGCTCGCTGAGGTTCGGCGGTCGGGCTCAGCCATTCGGGCGGCCGGACGGACCGGACTCACCCGGCGTCTCGGGGGTGTCGGGTCGTTTGCGCTCGGTGCCGGCGGTGCCGTCGGGCTGCCCGCCGTCGCCGGACGGGCCGTCGCCGTCGAGGTCGGCGAGCTCCTGCTCCATGCGGCGGATGCGCTCGGCCTGCTCGGCCTCGGTGCCGAGTCGGCGCAGGAAGTCGGCGTCGTCGTCGGGAGCGACGGTGCGAGTGCGCCCGCCG
The DNA here is from genome assembly GCF_016907835.1 of Agromyces cerinus. Lineage (NCBI taxonomy): Bacteria > Bacillati > Actinomycetota > Actinomycetes > Micrococcales > Microbacteriaceae > Agromyces > Agromyces cerinus. Next base: position 2,927,919 of record NZ_JAFBCT010000001.1, read on the forward strand.
CCCGACGAGCGCCCGGCCCGGCCCCGCCCGATGATGAACCAGAGCAGCCCGCCGATGATCGGCACGAAGACGATGACGACGATCCACCAGCCGCGGCTCAGCCCGCGGACCCGTGAACGGTCGAAGAAGGCGCAGTCGGCGACGGCGTAGATCGAAAAGACCACCGCGGCAACGATGAGCACCACGTACAACCGCACCATGGCCCCAGTCTAGGCGCGCTCGGCGCCTCTCCGGCTGTGAGTGCGTTCAGCCGCGCCGACCTAGACTGATCGGGTGAAATCCGTGCCCGTCTGGATCTGGTACACCGCGCTGCGGGTGCTGCTGTTCGCCGTTCCGCTCGCGGTGCTCCTCATCGCGGGTGTCAACGTCTGGGTCTCGACCGCGATCGCCGCGCTGTTCGGGCTGAGCGCGTCGCTCATCTTCCTGCGCCGGGCACGCGAGGCGATGTCGAGCGACCTCTACGCCGCCCGCCACCGCGAGACGCCGGTCGTGCACGAAGACGCCGAGGCCGAAGACGCCGCGATCGAACACGGCGCCGACGAGCGCTGACGAGCGCAGACGCCCGCTGCGTTCGTGCGCGTTCGATCAGAGCGCGAACGCCAGCCCGAGTCCGATGCCGTAGACGAGCGCCGTGAGGCTCGCGAGCTGCAGCGCGATGATCAGCTCCCGCGGGGTCTTCGCCGTGAGCACGATCAGGCACGCCGGCAGCGCCGCGAGCAGCGCGAACATGACGAGCCATGCCGCAGGGTAGAACAGCGCGAAGAACACGGCGATCGCGAACGGCACGAGCATGAAGACCGCGAACAGGATGCGTCCCGCGAGCGGGCCGACGAGCACCGCGAGGGTGCGCTTGCCCGCGACCTTGTCCTGTGCCACGTCGCGCAGGTTGTTGGCCATGAGCACCGCGCAGGCGATGAAGCCCACGCCGACGCCGCCGAGCCACGCCTCCAGGTTGACGGTGAGCGCCTGCACGAACGCGGAACCCGCGGTCGCGACGAGACCGAAGAAGACGAAGACGAAAAGCTCGCCGAGGCCGTAGTAGCCGTAGGGGTGCTTGCCGCCGGTGTAGAACCAGGCGGCGACGATCGCGACCGCGCCGACGGCGAGCAGCCACCACTGCCCCGTCACGATCGTGAGCGCGAGTCCGGCGAGCGCGGCGAGGGCGAAGAAGCTCAGCGCGACGGCGAGCACCTGCTTGGGCTTGGCGACCCCCGAGCCGGTGAGACGGGCCGGCCCCACCCGGTGCTCGTCGGTGCCGCGCACGCCGTCGGAGTAGTCGTTGGCGTAGTTGACGCCGATCTGCAGTGCGAGCGCGACCACGAGGGCGAGCAGTGCTCGCGCGGGGTGCCACGGACCGTCGGCGATCGCGACGACGCCCGCACCCGTGCCGAGGGCGACCGGTGCGATGGCCAGCGGCAGGGTGCGCAGCCTCGCGCCCGAGACCCAGTCGGCTGCCGTGGCGCGATCGGGCGTGCCGGGCTTCGCGCCGGTGCTGCGGGCGGCCTTCGCGGGGTTGCCGCTGCGGGCCGGCGTGCGGGACTTTCCGGCGAGGTCGGCGGCGGGGTTCAGGCGTTGGGGTTTCGGGCGGGCCACACGAACATGCTAGTTCGCGCGCCCCTCTGGAACCTCGGTGTTCCCCGACCCCGCCGATTCGGCGAACAGCCGCACGAGGCGCCGCCGGTCGGGCTTGCCCGAGGCGAGCTGCGGCAGCGCGTCGAGTCGCAGCAGCCGCACGGGGCGGGCTGCGGGCGCGAGCCCCGCGGCATCCGTCGCCGTCGCCAGTTCCGCAAGCGTCGCGGATGTCTCGGCCGTCGCCACCGCGACCGCGGGCCGCTGCCCCCACTCGGCGTCGTCGACCGCGACGACGACGGCCTCGGCGAACCCCGGAAGGGCGCGGATCGCCCGCTCGACCTCGCCGAGCGCGACCTTCACGCCGCCCGAGATGATGACGTCGTCGGCGCGGCCCGAGATGCGGAGTCGTCCGAGACCGTGGTCGGCGGGGGCGAGCTCGCCGAGGTCGCCCGTGCGGTACCAGCGGGTGCCGTCGGCGTCGGTGGTGAAGGCCTCGGCCGTGCGCCCGGGTTCGTCGAGGTATCCGCTCGCGAGCATCGGGCCGCTGAGCTGCACCTCGCCGCCGACGATGCGCACGGCCACGCCGGGAAGCGGTATGCCGTCGTAGACGCATCCCCCCGCGGTCTCGCTCGAGCCGTAGGTGCGGTGCACGCGGGCGCCGAGTTCGGCGGCACGCTCCACGAGGCCGGCGGGCGCCGCCTGCCCGCCGAGCAGGATCCGGTCGAACGAGCGAAGCGCCTCGGCCACAGCGGCATCGTCGGCGGCGGCGCTCACGAGCCGGGCGAGTTGCACGGGCACGAGCGAGGTGAACCGCGCGCGTTCGGGGTCGAGCCGAGCGGATGCCGCGGCGAACGCCCGCGCATCGAAGTGCCCCGGCGGCAGCACGACGGGCTCGGTGCCCGCGACGATCGACCGCACGAGCACCTGCACCCCCGCGATGTAGGTCGCCGGCAGCGCCAGCAGCCACTGCCCGTGCTGCCCGCCGAAGAACTGCTCGGTCGCTCCTGCGCTCGCCCGCAGTGCCGACGCCGAGAGCATCACGCGCTTCGGGGCATCCGTCGACCCGCTCGTCTCGACGACGAGGGCGACGTCGTCGGGCACGAGACGATCGATCGGATGCTCCTGCAGTGCAGCCCCCGGCACCGGCAGCACGGCGAGCGCCGCCTCGTCGAAGAGCACGGCCTGCCGCAGCTGCGCGAGCAGCGCCGCAGTGTAGTCGGCCGCGACCCGGATGAGGGGTTTCACGTCGCCCACGTAACCCGTTCGAACCGGTGAGCTGTAACCGGCATCAGTAGTGCCACGGGTACGGGCCCCAGTCGGGGTCGCGCTTCTCGAGGAAGGCGTCGCGGCCCTCGACCGCCTCGTCGGTGCCGTAGGCGAGGCGCGTCGCCTCGCCGGCGAAGACCTGCTGGCCGACCATGCCGTCGTCGACGGCGTTGAATGCGAACTTCAGCATGCGCACCGCGGTCGGCGACTTCGTGAGGATCGTGCGGGCCATCGCGATCGCCTCGCGCTCGAGCTCCGCGTGCGGCACGACCCGGTTCACCGCGCCCATCTCGTAGGCGCGCTCGGCCGAGTACTCCTCGGCGAGGAAGAACACCTCGCGCGCGAACTTCTGCCCGATCTGGCGGGCGAAGTACGCCGAGCCGTAGCCGGCGTCGAAGCTGCCGACGTCGGCGTCGGTCTGCTTGAACCGGCCGTGCTCGCGGCTCGCGATGGTCAGGTCGCAGACGACGTGCAGCGAGTGGCCGCCGCCGGCTGCCCAGCCAGGCACGACGGCGATGACGACCTTCGGCATGAAGCGGATGAGCCGCTGCACCTCGAGGATGTGGAGGCGCCCCGTGCTCGCCGCCGCCGCGGGGTCGCGCACGACCTCGGTCTCGTCGGCCGAATACTGATAGCCGTCGCGGCCGCGGATGCGCTGGTCGCCGCCCGAGCAGAACGCCCAGCCGCCGTCTTTCGCACTCGGCCCGTTGCCGGTCAGCAGCACGACGCCGATGCGCGGGTTCGTGCGCGCGTCTTCGAGGGCGCGGTAGAGCTCGTCGACCGTGTGCGGACGGAACGCGTTGCGCACCTCGGGCCGATCGAAGGCGATGCGCGCGATGCGGCCGTCGTTCGAGTGGTGGTACGTGATGTCGGTGAACCCGACCGCGGATGCCGCCTCGGTCCACTCGCTCGCATCGAACAGTTCAGACACCTCGGCGCTCATGCCCCCAAGCCTATTCCGCGGGTCTGCGCCACGCGGCCTGCCGGCCCGTCAGAGGCCGAGCACGGCTCCGCCGTACACCGACGCGACGACCACGACGGTGACGACCGCTGCGGTGATCGGGATCAGCGCGGCGATCACGAGCAGCACTCCCCCGACGCCGATGAGCACGTTCTTCGAGACCGGCTCCTCGGGCATCTCGACGCCGTCGATGCCGAGCTGCTGCAGTCCGTCCATGTGCACCTCCTCGTGGGCGTTCACCCTAACAGGCGGCCATGTTCGCGACCCGGGGTGCGAGACTGGGCACATGCTGCCCGAGCCGAACGAACTGCTCGCCACCGCAAGAGTCGTGGCCCTCCCCCTCGTGACGCGGTTCCGCGGCATCGACGTGCGCGAGGCCGTGCTCTTCGAGGGCCCCGAGGGGTGGACCGAGTTCTCCCCCTTCGCCGAATACGGCGACGACGAGGCATCCGCCTGGCTGGCGGCCGCGATCGACTTCGGCTGGACGGCTCCGCCGCCCGCGCTCCGCGAACGCATCCCCGTGAACGCGACCGTGCCGGCCGTCGACCCCGACAGCGTGGCCGCCGTGCTCGCGCGATTCCCCGGATGCCGTACGGCGAAGGTCAAGGTCGCGGGCTCCGACCAGACGCTCGCACAGGATGTCGCCCGCGTGCGCGCCGTGCGCGAGGCGCTCGGGCCCGAAGGCCGCATCCGCATCGACGCCAACGGCGGCTGGAACGTCGACGAGGCCGAGCACGCGATCCACGCGCTCGCCCCATTCGACCTCGAGTACGTCGAGCAGCCGTGCGCGAGCGTCGAGGAGCTCGCCGAGATCCGCCGCCGCACGAAGTACATGGGCCTGCCGATCGCGGCCGACGAGAGCGTGCGCCGCGCCGACGACCCGCTCGCCGTGGCCGAGGCCGGCGCAGCCGACCTGCTCGTGATCAAGGCGCAGCCGCTCGGCGGCATCCACCGCGCGCTCGAGCTCATCGGCCGCACGGGCCTGCCCGTCGTCGTGTCGAGCGCCCTCGATACGAGCATCGGCCTGTCGATGGGCGCGCACCTCGCGGCATCCGTCACCTCGCTCGAGTTCGACTGCGGGCTCGGCACCGCGTCGCTCCTGGCAGCGGATGTCACGCGGTCGCCGTTGCTGCCCGAAGACGGTTCGATCCCCGTTCGGCGAGTACTGCCCCACCTCGACCTGCTCGAGCGGTACGCCGCGTCACCCGAGCGCACCGAGTGGTGGTTCGAGCGCATCGTGCGCTGCCACGCGGTGCTCGCCGAGGCCGAGGCTGGGCGCCACGTGGAGCGGACCCCGTAGGCAGACCCCCCCATCTGGGGAGGGAAACATGAGCCCTACTCCGCTATTCAGGGAGAGCACGGATGCCTCGCGCCGAACCGGGCGCGACCGTGGGGTCTGTGCGCGCAATCGAATTGCGCACCTCACTTACCCGGAGGAGACACATGTTCAAGCGAACTCTGACCAACATCGGCGCGGGCGTCGCGCTTGCCGCAGCCGTCGCGCTCGGCACCGGCACGGCGGCCTACGCGCACGAGTGCTTCAACCCGAACCGTTCGGAGCAGGGCAACGCGGGCGCATCGAACTCGCAGGCCTGGTTCACCGTCCACGTCGAAGAGCTCACGGCCGGCCTGTCCGAGGAGGACGCCGCGTGCGTGCTCGACGCCTACGCGGCGACCGGCGCGCCCATGTCGTTCACCATCCACGTGAAGGGTGCGAACGGCCAGGACGGCGTCGTCGCCGGCAACAACCCGCACGAGGACAAGGCCGGCGACGGCCAGGGCATCGACGAGATCTTCGCCGCGCACGGGGCTGACATCGTCACCAGCTTCGAGGTGTGCGGGGTCGACCTTCCGTTCCCCGTTTGATCTACGGCGAGCCTCGAACGACCGAGCGCCGCGGGCCGGATGGGAGATCTCCCATCCGGCCCGTGGCGTCGTCACGACGCCGGCGTCACCCCGTGACGGTGGCGCGCTCGAGGTAGGTCGTGATCGCGTCGCGGTTCTTCGCGAGGCATCCGATGCGCTGATCGAGTTGGGCGCGGCGCTCGGCGAGCGTCTCGGCGAGCTCTCGCTGGATGACGGGCGCCTCGACGAGCGAGGTGTTCGCGAGGCACGGCAGCATGTCGCGGATCACCGCGGTGGGGATGCCCGCCTCGATGAGACCGCGCACCTGGTTCACCCGTTCGATCGCCGCGTCGGCGTAGTCGCGGTAGCCGTTGTGCTCGCGCGTCGAGCTCACGAGCCCCTGCTCCTCGTAGTAGCGGAGCAGGCGCGTCGCCACGCCGGTTCGCGTCGAGAGTTCGCCGATGCGCATGCCGCCTCCTGTGTCGTCGCGTGGCTCGCGACTTGACCTTCACACTAGTGTCAAGGTTCGAGACTGTCGACATGGCTTCACCGATCACCGACCGTTCCACCCCGCCACCACTCACCACGCCGGCCCGCGCACGCCGACCGCGCACGCGCCTGCCTCTCAACGGGCTGCTCGCCCTCGCCGCCGTCGTGTTCACCGGGGTCGTCACCGAGATCCTGCCGGCCGGGCTCCTGCCGCAGATGAGCGCCGACCTCGGGGTGTCCGAATCGCAGATCGGCCAGCTCGTGGCGATCTACGCGGTCACGACCGCGATCACCGCGATCCCGCTCACCGCCGTCACCCGCAGCCTGCCGCGGAAGCCCCTGCTCGTCGGGCTCGTCATCGGGTTCGCCCTCGTCAACGGCGTCACGGCGATCGCCGACTCGTACACGGTGATCCTCATCGCCCGCATGTTCGGCGGCATGCTCGCCGGACTGCTCTGGGCGATGGCGGCGGGCTACGCCATGCGCACCGTGGCGCCCGAGCACTCGGGCCGCGCCCTCTCAATCGCGATGGTGGGCACCCCGCTCGCCTTCGCATTCGGCCTGCCGATCGCGACCACCCTCGGCGCCGCGATCGGGTGGCGCGCGGCGTTCGGCGTCATCGCCGTCGTCGGGATCGGGCTCGCGGTCTGGGCCGCAGCAGCACTCCCCTCCTTCCCGGGCGAGCGCGCGGGGCAGCGGCCCAGCCTGTCGTCGGTGCTGCGGATGCCGGGACTCGTCGCCGTGCTCGCCACGACCGCGTTGTTCGTGCTCGCGCACAACATCGCGTACACCTACATCGCCCCGCTCACCGTCGCATCGGGCATCGACCGGCACCTCGACCTGGCGCTGCTCGTCTTCGGCGTGCTGGCCGTCGTCGGCGTGATCGGCGCCGGCGCCCTCGTCGATCGGCGGATGCGTTCGATGGTGCTCGTCGCGACGGCACTGCTCGGCCTCGCGATGATCGCCATCGGCCACTTCGCCGCCCAGCCCGTCGTGGTCTACCTCGCGCTCGCGGTCTGGGGCATCGCCTACGGCACCGCACCGACCCTCCTGCAGGCCGCCCCGGCGCGCATCGCGGGCGACGCGGCGGATGTCGCACAGTCGATGGTCGTCGCGACGTGGAACGGTGCGATCGCGGCCGGCGCCTTCCTCGGCGGCCTCGCCCTCGACGCGGTGGGCGTCGAGGCGCTGCCCTGGCTCGCGCTGGCACTGCTCGCGGCCGCCGCGGTCATCGCCGCGACGGCGCGTGCGGCCTTCCGGCCGGTGGGGGTCGGGGCATGACCCCGACCCCCACCGGTCACCAGAGGATGAGCGGCACCGTGAACGACTGCGAGTCCGCGTAGCCCTCGCCGCCGTCGAACACCGCCCGCACGAGGTGCAGGCCTCGCGGCAGCTTCGGCAGCTTGACGTCGATGCGCCCCTCGTCGCTCGCCGCGAGGTCGGCCTCGGCGATGAGCGTGCCGCCGTCGTACACGCGCACGGTGCCGACCGCCGCACTGCCGTCGAGGGCGAACACCGTGCCCCGCAGCTTCACCGCCGAACCGGCCTTCGCGAACAGCTTGGTCGGCGCGGCGACCGTGACGGTCGTCACCGCCGGCGGCGGCTGCTCGTCGACGAGCACGGCGACGCTGCGGGCGGGCACGGTGACCGTGCCGGTCGCGGCATCCCACGTCGTCGTCTTCACGACGGCGTCGGAACCGTTCGCCTGCGCCTCGGCGAGCGCGAAGTCCCGCCCGGCGAGCGCGGCGACCGTCTCGGTCACCGGCTCGGGCGAGGCGTTGAACACGACGAGCGCACCGTCGAGCTCGGGGTCGACGTCATCGCCCACGAGATCGTCGATCTGCATCGTGATCACGCCGGGAGTCGCCTCGGTACCGCTGTTCGGGAACGACACCTTCTCGTCGATGAGCTCGGCCGAACCGAGCTGCAGCAGGTCGACCGTCGAACGCACGCGCAGCAGGTCGAGCGCGGATGCCTCGGCCGCGGCGATGTCGGCGGGCGCCGGCTTCAGCGCGGCGTTCTCGAGCAGCGGCGTCATGATCGGCCACTTCTCGCCGTTGTCGGCCTCGCCCGGCAGGCCGGACCCGAAGGTCGACTCCTGGCCCGTCCAGTCGATGCGGTTGAACCAGTCGCCGGAGTTGTAGCTGTTGCGGTCGAGCGACTTCGAGCGCAGCAGCTCGGTGCCGGCGTGCCAGAACGAGGGCGACTGCGACAGCGTCACGGTCGCGAGCTCGAGCGTGTTCATGCGCACCCGGTCGGCCATCGTCGTGTCGGTCGGCAGCTTGAACACCGAGAGGTCGTAGAGCGTCTCGTTGTCGTGGGCGTCGACGTAGTTGATGACCTCGTCGGGCTGATCGGCGTAGCCGGCCGGCGCACCCCGGTAGTCGAGCGCATCGCCGCGCACGACCTGCCCCGAGGCATCCGTCAGCTCGTAGCCGCGGAGGTTGCCCGCGAGGCCGAGCTTCACCAGGTCGGTCTGGTGGCCGAGGTCGGCGAGCTGGTCGGCCTGCGACGGCGTGCCCGGCTGACCGTTGGGGTCGGTGCCGAGCCCGGTGCCGAAGCCCTGCTGGAACGTCGACGAGGCGTCGACCGGGCTGCCGCCGTGCACGGCGTCGCGCAGCCGGTCGTTGAAGGTGCCGATGCCCGTGCCGCCGAGCTGGCCCTGCGTGGCCTGCTCGAACAGGGCGTTGTTCGCGACCTCGCCGAAGTTCCAGCCCTCGCCGTAGAGGTAGACGGATGACCCGTCGACGCCGTCCTCCTCGAGCGTGAGCTCGTCGAGGGCTGCGCGCACCGCCAGCATGTTGGCCTTCGAGTGGTGGCCCATGAGGTCGAAGCGGAAGCCGTCGACCTTGTACTCCCTCGCCCACAGCACGACGGAGTCGACCATGAGCTTCTGCGCCACGTCGTGCTCGGTCGCCACGTTCTGGCAGCACGTCGAGGTCTCGACGTTTCCGGCCGCGTTCAGGCGCTGGTAGTAGCCGGGCACGATCTTGTCGAGCACCGACTTGCCGCCCTGGCCCGCCTCGGCGGTGTGGTTGTAGACCTCGTCGAGCACGACCGCGAGGCCCGTGGCGTGCAGCGCGCCGACCATCTCGCGGAACTCGGAGACCCGGGCCCCGCCGTCGGGGTCGACGGCGTACGAGCCCTCCGGCGCCTGGAAGTGGAACGGGTCGTAGCCCCAGTTGAAGCCGTCGAGGTCGCGGACCGCGTCGATGCACGCCTGCTGCTCGGGAGACGCCGGACCGAACGACGCCAGGTCGCAGTCGGGCGTCGCCTGGAGCTCCCGCCGCTCCTCGATCGTGGCGATGTCGAACGTCGGCAGCAGGTGCACGGTGTTGATGCCGGCGTCGGCGAGCTGCTGCAGCTGGGCGGTACCCGCCGAGTCACGCGTGAACGCGCGGTAAGTGCCGCGCTCCTCGGCGGGCACGGTCTCGTCGCCGATCGAGAAGTCGCGCACGTGCAGTTCGTAGATCGCACGGTCGACCGGCCGCTCGACGACGGGCGCCGCCGTCTCCTCCCACTGCGCGGGGCGGAGCGACTCGTCGTCGAGGTCGACGACGACCGAGCGCACCGAGTTCGCCGTGAGGGCGACCGAGTACGGGTCGGTGACCGAGTTCGTCTCGATCTCGCCGGTGCTCGGGGCGTAGACCTCGACCGACCAGCGGTACTCGGCCCCGGCCGCAAGCGGCTCGCCGTCAGCGCCGTCGGCGCCCGCGACCGACCAGACGCCGGTCTCGTCGTCGAAGGCGGCGGGGGTCGTGACGGGCTCGCCGCTCTCACCCGTCGGGAACACCTCGAGCGCGACCGACTGCGCCGTCGGCGCCCAGAGCGCCAAGGTCGGCTCGCCGCCCTGCCAGTCGACACCGAGCGGCACGGATGCCACGGCGTCGCCGTAGAGCGCGTCGAGCACGCCGGGCAGCTGCACGCCGGTGAAGGCGGTCAGCTCACTGCTCGTCGAGCCCGTCGAGACGCGCTGCGCGACCGCGAGCTGCTCGGTGAGAAGCCCTTGCACCTCGCCGCGGTCGAGGTCGACCGGGCGCAGGGCGAGGAAGCCCTCGAGTGCCGGGTACTCGGCGAGCTGCTCGTCGGAGAGCCCGGCGGGGTCGAGTTCGAGCACGACCGGGTCGCCGCCACCGGTCACCGCGCCGCCGTCGACGGCGAGCGAGGCGTCGCCCGAGTGCTCGAGGGTCCACGCGGCATCCGCTGCCTCGGCGCCGCCGAGGAGTTCCGCGGGCCACGCGAGCGTGTCCTCGCCGACCCAGTGCGCGCGCGCCTCACCGGTGCCGGCGAGCGGCGGGTCGGTGACGACGATCTCGAGCACGTGCGTGGCGAGCGTGTAGCGGAACTCGACGAGCTTGCCCGTGGCCGCAGTGAACGTGTAGTTCGCCCCGCCCGGTGCGCCGCCGACGCCGTAGTTCTCGTCCCAGCTGCGGCCGTGGGCGACCTTCGTCTCGTACGCGCCGTCGGGGATCGACGTGGTCGACCAGGTGAGGACGCCGTCCTTGTCGCCGTCCTGCATGAGCGAGGCGAGGCAGTCGGGCTGCCAGTCGTCGGAGCATCCGACCTCCGACTGGAAGCTGCCGGGCAGCGTCACGACGGGGCCCTCTGCGGTCGACGAGACCACCTTCGTGTCAGGGTTCCAGAAGAACGTGATCGGCCCGCCCGGATGCGAGTAGGTGACGTTGCCGCCATTCGGCTCGCCGTTCGCGCCGTAGTTGACGTCCCAGCTGCCGTTGATCGCGACCTTGTACTCGTAGTCGCCGGCGGCGACGTCGAAGGTGCCGGAGTAGATGCCGTCGGCGCGGAGCGTGAGCTTCGCGGCCTCGCAGCCGGGAGCCCAGTCGCCCGCGCAGCCCATCTCGGAGTTGTGCGAGCCGGGCACCGTCACGAGGTCGATCGGCTGCTCGGGCTCCTCCTCCTCGACGAGGTTCACGGCGTTGCCGACGCTCGCATACGTCGAGGCGGCGGCACGGTTGCCCGCGGCATCCGTCGAGATCGCACGGTACTCGAGCAAGGTGCCCTGGCCGAGGCCCGCGGTGTCGTGGAAGACGCGGGGGCTCGTGTCCTCAGCGGTGCCGAGGGCGTGCCACGCGTCGTCGCCGGTGGCACCGGCGACCCGCCAGGCGAAGCTCGTCTCCTGCCAGGTGGCGTCATCGACGTCGGCGACGACGGGGGTGATGCCGGTCACGCCCGCGCCGGCGGCGGGCGTCGCGACCGTGATGGCGGATGCCGCGTCGGGCGCGCTCACCGCACGGTCGGCCTTCCAGACGACCGCACCGAGCGGCGGCACGGTGATCGAGGCGATGCCGTCCGCGTTCGCGGTGACGGCAGACCCGTCGCCCGAGAGCACCGAGAACTCGCCGCCCTTCGTGAGCGTCGAGACGTCGACCGTCTTCGCGGCCGCACCGTTGTTCGCCGCGACGAGGTACTCGACCTGCTCGGCGCGATCGACGCGGCTGAAGGCGTACACGCCCGCGCCGTTGTCGACGTAGCGCTCGATCTGCGCGCCCGTCGCGAGCGCCGGGTGTGCGGAGCGGAGCGCGGCGAGCTCGGAGATGTGCTCGTAGAGCGGGACATCCGTCGCGAAGCGGTCGACGCTGCCGGCCGTCTCGCCCGTGACGAGCGGCTGGTTCTGGTACTCGGCCACCTGGCTCGCGAAGAGCGTCTGCCGGGCGTCCTTGTCGCCGCCGGTGCCCGCGAAGCCCTGCTCGTCGCCGTAGTAGACGACGGGCTGGCCGCGCGTGAGGAAGAGCAGCTCGTGCGCGAGCTCGTCGCGCTCGAGCGGGGCATCCGTCGACTGCAGGAACATGCCGACGCGGCCCATGTCGTGGTTGCCGAGGAAGGTCGGCAGCGCCGTCGCCGAGGAGCCGGGGGTCGTGTAGTAGTCGTCGCCCGCGAAGAGCGACTGCAGGTTCTTGGCTGAGTTGCCGGCCGCGAAGCTCACCGCCTGCGACTGGAAGGTGAAGTCGAGCACCGAGTTCATGTCGGTCTTGCGCACGTAGGGCGAGAGCTTCTGCGGGTCGGCGTCGTAGACCTCGCCGAACATGAAGAAGTCGGGCTTCTTCGCCACGTCGTGGGCGTAGTCGAGCACCTCGGTCGACCACTGCTCCCAGAACTCGAAGTTCACGTGCTTGGCGGTGTCGATGCGGAAGCCGTCGATGCCGAGGTCGATCCACTGCTCGTAGACGTCGACGAAGCCGTTCACGACGGTCGGGTGCTCGGTCATGAGGTCGTCGAGGCCCGAGAAGTCGCCGTAGGTGACCGACTCCCCCTCCCACGTCGAGTCGCCGCGGTTGTGGTACAGCGTCGGGTCGTTGAGCCAGGCCGGCACCTTGAGGTCGGCGTCGTCGGCGGTGAGGGTCGGCGTGTAGGGGAAGCTCGTCGCCGCGTCGAGCGCCGGGAAGTCGGCACCCGTGTCGGCGTCGGCGAAGTCGGCGGGGTCGAACGCGGCGCCTTCGGCGTCGAGGTAGGGACTCGTCGCCTGGTCGATGTAGGAGTACTGCTGCTCCTCGTAGTCGATGACGTCGGCCGTGTGGTTCGTGATGATGTCGAAGTAGACCTTGATGCCCTTGTCATGCGCCTCGGCGATGAGGGCCTCGAGCTCGGCGTTCGTGCCGAGGTGCGGGTCGATCTGGGTGAAGTCCGTGATCCAGTAGCCGTGGTAGCCGGCGCTCGCGTTCGTGCCCTCGCCCTGCACCGGGCGGTTCTTGAAGCTGGGGGTGAGCCAGATCGCCGTGGTGCCGAGCCCGTCGATGTAGTCGAGCTGCTGCCGCAGGCCCGCGAGGTCGCCGCCGTTGTAGAAGCCCTTGTCGGTCGGGTCGTAGCCGGTCACCATGCGGTCGCCGTCGAGGCCGCCCTCGTCGTTGGCCGGGTCGCCGTTGGCGAAGCGGTCGGTCATGACGAAGTAGAACACCTCGTCGCTGCCGGGCTGGCGCACGGGGGCGGCGACGAGCTCGGCGTCGGATGCCTCGTCATAGGCGCCGCGCAGCGTCGACTCGGTCGCCTCGAGCCCGACCTTCTTCAGGTTGTCGTCGAAGACGACGCGCACCGCGGTGTCGCCGGCGACGGTCAGCGGGATGTTGTCGCCCCCGCCGTTCAGCCCGTAGGCCTCGTCCCAGCTGTCGTTCACGGCGACCTTGTACTCCCAGCTGCCCGCGGGGATCGTGAAGTCGGCCGCGAAGACACCGGGGGTGCCGGTGGCGGTCAGCTCCGTCTCGGCGCAGTCGGGCGCCCAGTCGGCCGCGCATCCGAGCTCGCTCTGCAGCGAGCCGACGAGGGCGAAGGTGCGCGCCTCGTCCGCCGCGGCGGCAAGGCTCGGGATCACGGTGAGCACGGATGCCGCGAGCCCCCCTGCGACCACGAGGGCGAACCAGCTGCGAGCACGTGCGCGTTGCGTCATCCTTGACTCCCGATTCCCGGCACGACCGCGTGCCACCGACCACTGGCGGCGACGCTAGCAGCGGATGGCACCCTGGTGCAAGCGTTTGCATCTGATGATGCGCTGGATTGGCGGGAAACCCGTAGTCATTGACGTCGCACGAGTGCAAACGCTGTCACATGAGACGGGAGAAGGTCACCTCACGGAAGCGGTCGTTGCGGAGCCGCTCGGCCTCCTGCTGCCGTTCATGCAGTTCGGCGAGGGACTCGGGACTGCGACGCCGATCGGACCCGCGGCTCCACGCGAGGAGGGCGAGACCGACTCGGCGAGAGAGTCGGCCGAGGCGACTCGAGCGTCCGGCCGGGCGAACGAGGGAGGGAACCGTGGTGAGGGCCGCGCTGTTCATGATGACTCCTGAATGATGATCGTCGGGACCCGAATCGGGCCTGCTTCCGTTCTACGGCGCAGCGCAGCCGCGATCATCGGCGACGACTACCGAGATCGCCCTGCGGCGCTACCGAACTCGAGGGCGGCGACTACCGACGGCCGCACGTCCGACGAACGACGCCGACCTCATGCGAGGCGGCCGAGCACCTCGGGCGCCAGCCTCGCTGCGTCCTGTCGAGTGGGCACGCCGAGCTTGGCGAGCACGGCCGCGACGTGCGTATCGACCGTGCGCACCGACAGCACCAGGCGATCGGCGATCTGCGCGTTCGTGAGCCCGTCGGCCACGAGCCGCAGCACGTCGAGCTGCCGCTCGGTGAGCCCCTCGGGATTGTTCCGCGTCGGCTGCCGCGGGCCGCGAGGGATCGACCGCACACCGCGGTCGCGCAACCCTGCGCGCACACGGCGGGCGAGCGGATCGGCGCCGATCCGGTCGAGGATCGCGAGCGCCTCGAGCCGCTCGGCGACCTCGGGCGCTTCGGCGAGGGCTGATGCCTCGTGGTACGGGCATCCGCGCTCGCGCCAGAGCTCAGCCGCACGCCGCCAGTCTCCCCGCGCCTGCACCGCGAACGGGTGCTCGTTGTCGGGCGCCTCGGCGTCGTCTCCGGCACGCCGGAGGAGCCATGCGAGTTCGGCCTGCAGGTTCCGATCCTGCCACCGCACCGCCTCCTCGAAGGCCGGGCGCGCGATCGCCCGCACCTCGTCGAGCTCGCCGCGGAGCAACGCCGCCTCGGCCCGCGCCGCTGCCACGGGGCCGATGCGCTGCAACTCGCCGAGCCGCTCGGCGATGACCCGCGCCTCCGCGAGCACGGACGCGCCCGAGTCACCCTCACCGCGCCGCGCCTGCACCGTGCCGATCACGGTGAGGGCGACGCACTGCGCCTGCGGCAGCACCGCCGAGACGCCGGCGACAGCGGTGAGCGCCTCGTCCCACTGCGCCCGTGCGAGGTGCAGTCGGCCGCGTTCGACCTGCTGGTACGTCCAGAGTCCGAGCACCTCGGTGCGTTCGGAGAACGCCATCGCCGGTTCGAGGTGGCGCTCGGCGAGGTCGAGACGGTACTGGTCGAGCAGACTCCAGACGAGGTTGACGTGCGCGCGGGCGGCGTCGTCCATGAAGCCGGCGGCCGCGGCGATGTCGGCCGCCTCGAGCAGCTCCCGCATGCCCTCGTCGTCGTCCTCGAACAGGTGGGCGGTCCCGAGGTTGTTGAGCGCGTGCGAGAGCGCCCGCTGCTCCCCCGACTCCCGCGCCAGGGCGACCGCGCGCGTCGCCAGCTCGATCGTGCGCGGCAGGTCGTGGGCGAGCATGGCGAGCTGGGCCTCGTTGCTGAGGGCGAGCGCGAGCAGGCCGTGGTCGCGCGAGCCGGCGAGCACGGCGGATGCCTCGGCCGCAGCTTGCTCGGCACCCGGCCGGTTGCCCGCGATCCACTCGAATCTCGACAGCCATCGCAGGCTGGCCCCGAGGGCGTCGACGCCGCCGAGCTCCCGACGGAGCGCGATGACCTCGAGCTGCGCGGCGACCGCCTGCGGCTCGTCGCCGAGCAGGTACGCCTCGATCGCGTACTCCTCGATCAGGTCGGCGCGCGCGGCGGTGTCGAAGCGCTCGCCGTGTGCGAGCGCCGCGCGGAAGTGCGCGGCCGCCTGGCGGTGCGCGCTGCTCACCGCGGCATCGCGGGCCGCCCGCGGCGCCCACTCCACGACCGCGTCCACGTCGCCGGCCTCGATCGCGTGCGAGACGATGCGGCCCGGGTCGGCACCGATCTCGACGAGCATCGCGAGCACGTGGGCGTTCAACGCGATGCGGCGCGAGGCCGGCAGGGCGTCGACGATCGCACGGCGCGTGAGCTCGTGTCGGAACTGCACGCCATCCGGACGCACGGTCAGGAGTCCGCCCTCTTCGGCGACACCGAGCGCACTCGAGCCTTCGGGCACGAGCCGAGCGAGTTCGTCGGCGCCGACGGCGGACGGCACGACCGCGAGCTGCTCGACCCGATCCTGCGTGACGGGGTCGAGGCGGTGCAGACGTGCCGTGACGGCGTCGACGACGGTGCGCGGAACCTGCGCGGCATCCGCCGACGTCACGAGCTCGCTCACGAAGTACGGGTTCCCGCGGCTCAACGCGTACACCCGAACGGCGTCGGCCCCGCGCTCGCCGGCGAGCGAACCGACCGCGCCCGGCGACAGCGGCTGGAGCGGGAGGTGCCGCACCCCGCTCGGCAGCTCGCCGAGCAGTCTGCCGAGCGGATGCTCCCGGTCGAGTTCGTCGTCGCGATAGGTGAGCACGAGCACGGCGGGCAGCGGTTCGATGCGGCGCGCGATGAAGCGCAGCGCGTCGAGCGTCGCCTCGTCGGACCAGTGCGCGTCCTCGACGATGAGCACCGTGGCGGGGGTGGACGACAGCTCCTCGTGCAGCGCCGCGAACACTTCCTCTCGCTCGCCCGCCCGAAGGGCCTCGCCGAGGCGCGACCCCACGTGCGGGATCAGGTCGCGCAGCGGCCCGAGCGTGCGCGGCGTGGAGAGCGCGTCGCACGCGCCGACGAGCACCCGGCTGCCGCCCGGTGGCTGCTCGCGCAGCGCATTCACGAGGCTCGACTTGCCGATGCCCGCCTCGCCGTGCACGAGGACCACCCCGCCGTGCCCCTCGGCGGCCGCGCGGACGGCGTCGTCGAGTTCGGCGAGCTCACCCTCGCGTTCGAGCAGCCTCATAGTGCGATGGTGCTCGCTCGGTTCGACGAGCGCAATGCGCGGCGCGGATCAGGCGCCGGCGGTCAGAGACCCGAGTAGGCGTGCAGGCCCTTGAAGAACAGGTTGACCACGGTGAAGTTGAAGAGCACCGTCGAGAAGCCGATGATCGCGAGCCATGCCGAGCGGGAGCCCCGCCAGCCGCGCGTCGCGCGGGCGTGGATGTAGCCGGCGTAGACCACCCAGATGATGAAGGTCCATACCTCCTTGGTGTCCCAGCCCCAGTAGCGGCCCCAGGCCTTCTCGGCCCAGACGGAGCCGGCCATGAGGGTGAAGGTCCACATGATGAAGCCGATGATGTTGATGCGGTACGCGAGGTTCTCGAGCGTGACCGAGTCGGGCAGCGTCGCGAGGAAGGTGAGCTTCGCCGCCTTCGCCGTCGCCGCGATCGACTCGCGACGGGCCTGCATGAGCTGCACGACCGAGAGGGCGAACCCGAGGGCGAAGAGGCCGACCGACGCGCTCGCGACGAACACGTGGATGACGAGCCACACCGACTGCAGTGCCGGCGGCAGCGGGATCGGGCTGACGTAGAAGTTCAGAGCCGCGACGCCGAGCAGCACGAGCACGAGGCCCGTGATGAAGGTGCCGAGGAACCGCAGGTCCTGCTTCACGACCACGATCACGATGAGGAAGACCGTGGTGATGATGAGCGTGCCCGTGAGCGCGAACTCGTACATGTTCGCCCACGGCACCCGGCCGGCGGCGAGGCCGCGCAGCACCGTGGCCGAGAGGTGCAGGATCCACGCGAGCACCGTCATCGCGACGCCGACGCGCAGCGCCGGCGAGCGGCCGTAGGCGACGGATGCCGCCGGCTTCGCCGCACCGGCCGAACGCGGGCCGCGCCCTGCCCCGACCGCGACGGCCTCCTTCACCTCGACGCGCGCCGCGGCATCCGCTGCCGCAGTGGCCGCCGCCGAGCGCTTCGCGAGGTCGATCGAGAACGCGATGAACGCGATCGCGTACACGACCATGGCCGAGTACACGCAGAGGATGGAGATCTCGTCGAGGGTCAACTGCACTGTTCTACCTTACGTCGAAGATTTCTCGGGAGCATCTGCGGTTTCACCGGATGCCGCAGGGCCGGCGTGCTTGTCGGCGAACCCGGTCACGGCGTCTTCGAGCCCCGGGTCCTCGCCGCGGGCGAGCGCCGCGTACTCGAGCACGACGCGGCCGTCGGGCTTCGTCACAGCCTTCACCCACATGCGCCGGCGCGGCACGAAGAGCGAGACGAGGAGTCCGCCGAGGATGAGCGCCGCGAAGGCGAGCACCCATATCTGCGTCGGGTCGTGGTGGATGTCGAAGCTCGCGAAGCGCGAGACGCTCTGCGCGTAGTTGCGCTCGTCGGCGGCAGCGGCGTCGGGGTCGGCGTCCACGTCGACCGCGGGGGCGGCGCCCGGCGTGACGTCTTCGAAGGTCACCGTGCCGAGGCCGTTCGGCAGTTCGGCGGTCTGGCCGGGCTTCAGCTCGATCGAGTCGACGCCGGTCTTGCCGCCGCTGAGTTGCTCGAGCGTCGAGGTGTCGAGCTCGTATACCGAGGTGGGCGTGCCCTCGTCGATGCCGAGATCGCCCTGGTAGACGTTGAGCGTCAGCACCGGCAGGATCAGGTCGGGGTAGTTCGACGTGTAGGCGCCCGAGTCGAGCTCGGTCTGCGTCGGGTAGAAGAAGCCGACCATGCCGAGCTGCTCGGGCATGCCGTCGGGCACCTTGACGACGCCGATCGAGGTGAGGTTCGCATCCTGCGGCAGGAACGGCACGGCGTCGGTGAAGACGACCTCGCCCTCGGCGTTCTTCACGGTGATGGTCGGCGCGTAGCCGTTGCCGAGCAGGTAGACGTCGGTCCCGTGCGTGTAGAGCGGCTCGTTGACCTTCACCGTGCGGTCTTCGGGCTCGCCGTCCTGGCCCTGCACGGTGACGTGCGCCGTGAAGTCGATGGGCTGGCCGATCGCGTCCTGGTTCCGCGTCTCGTACACCGCGTCGAGGCTCTCGAGCGAGAGCTTGTACGGCGTGAGCCGGGTGTCGGCGAAGAAGCGCCCGGGGTTGAACGAGTCGTAGGCCGCGAGCGTGTTGACGAAGGTCTGCCCCTCGACGATCACGCGCTGGCCCGAGAAGCCGAAGCCGCCGCCGAAGCCGACCGCCACGAGCACGCCGACGAGCGCGGTGTGGAAGACGAGGTTGCCGGTCTCGCGCAGGTAGCCGCGTTCGGCGGAGACGGATGGCTCGCCGCGCAGTTCGTACTGCTCGACGCGGTAGCCCGCCTGGCGCAGCTGCTTCGCAGCGGAGTCGATCGCGGCAGCCGCAGCTTCGCTGGTTGAGCCTGTCGAAACCGGCAGCGGCCGCTCGGTGTAACCCGCGAGACGCGACAGCCGCACCGGCGTGCGCGGCGGCCGGGCCCGCAGCGCCTCGAAGTGGTGCTTCGTGCGCGGGATGATGCAGCCGATGAGCGAGACGAAGAGCAGCAGGTAGATCGCCGAGAACCACGCGGAGGTGTACACGTCGAACATCTGGACGCCGTCGAGGATCGGCGCGAGCCTCGGGTTGTCGTTGAAGTACTGCGTGACGCCGTTGGGGTCGCTCGAGCGCTGCGGCACGAGCGAGCCGGGCACCGCGGCGATCGCGAGGAGGAGGAGCAGGAGCAGTGCCGTGCGCATGCTCGTGAGCTGCCGCCAGCCGAAGCGCAGCCAGCCGACGAAGCCGAGCTTCGGCTGGTTGACGGGCGTCTCGCCGGGGTCTGCCTCGGTCGAGTCGATGTGGTCGGCGGGCCGCGACGGCGCGCCGGGATCAGATTGCGGGGTCAAAGCCCGTGATCACCGCCTGCAGTTCGTACATCCAGATGGACCAGATGCCCGTCACCATGAGCACGCCGATCACGATGAGCAGCGCACCTCCCGCGATGTTGATCGCGCGGATGTGACGACGGAGGAAGGCGAGGGAGCCCGTGACCCAGCTGAAGCCGGCCGCCACGAGCAGGAACGGGATGCCGAGGCCGACGCAGTAGGCGAGGCCGAGCAGCACGCCGCGGCCGGCCGACGCGGAGTCGGCGCTGAGCGCGAGCACGACGGCGAGGGTCGGGCCGATGCACGGCGTCCAGCCGAGGCCGAACACCATGCCGAGCAGCGGCGCCCCGGCGAGGCCCGTCGCCGGGCGCCACGAGGGCTTGATGGTGCGCTGCATGAACGTGAACTGGCCGATGAAGACGAGGCCCATGAGGATCAGCAGCACCCCGGCGATGCGCACGATCAGGTCGGCGTACTGCACGAGCCACGACCCGGCGAAGCCCGCGACGAGGTTGAAGCTCACGAAGACGACCGTGAACCCGGCGATGAACAGCAGCACGCCGAGCAGCAGCCGGCGGCGGTTCTTCCGCTCCGTGGCGGCGTCGGCCGAGGCATCCGTGAAGCCGCCGAGGTAGCCGAGGTACCCCGGCACGAGGGGCAGCACGCACGGCGAGAGGAACGAGACGAGCCCCGCGGCGATCGCGATCGGCATCGCCGCGAGCAGCTGCCCGTTCAGCACGATCTCGCCCGCGCCCATGCGCTAGGCCTGCTCGGCGAGGAGGTCGTCGACGATCGTCTGCAGGATCGAGGCGTCCTCGAGCTGGCCGAGCACGCGGGCGGCGACCCTGCCGCTCCGGTCGAGCACGATCGTCGTCGGCACGGCGGCGGGCGGCACCCTGCCCGCGAAGGCGAGCTGCGCCACGCCGGTCTCGACGTCGAGCACCGAGGGGTAGGTGATGCCGTAGTCCTTCTCGAACGGCGCGGCGGTGCCCGCCTGGTCGCGCACGTTCACGCCGACGAAGCTCACCTCGTCGGCGTCGACCGATTCGTGCACCTCCTGCAGGATGGGCGCCTCGGCACGGCATGGCGCACAGCCCGCGTACCAGAAGTTGACGACCTGCACCTTGCCCGCGTCATCCGCGGAGTCGTACTGCCCGCCCTCGACGGTCTCGCCGTCGAACTCGATGGGATCGCCGCGATCGGCGGCGTCGTAGACCGTGATCGTGCCGTCACCGGCGATGTAGTTCTTGCCGCTGCCCTCGCGGAACTGGTCGGCGAGCGGATCGCTCGTGCACCCGGTCAGCAGCAGGGCGGATGCCACGACGACCGCCGTCAACGACCAACGACTGCGCATCACACTGCTCCGACATCTGTGGCTTGGGCGGCGAGGCCCGCCGCGGGATCGGTGTAGCCGACCTCGACGAATCGGTCGCCGCGTCGCTCGAGCGTCGTGATGCTCGAGAGGGCGCAGCGACGGCGCCGGGGATCGTGCGCGAGGGAGACGCCGGCGAGACGCCGGTGCACCATCCAGATCGGCAGCTGGTGGCTGACGATCACGACGTCGCCGCCGTCGACCGACTGCCAGGCGTCGCCGATGGCGGCGAGCATGCGGTCGGCGATCGAGCGGAACGGCTCGCCCCAGCTCGGTTCCCACGGGTTCACGAGCAACGGCCAGTTGCGGACGTCGCGGAGCGCGCCGTCGGGGCCGCGCATGCGCTTGCCCTCGAAGCGGTTCTCTGGCTCGATCACGCGATCGTCGAGCGTCGGCTCGAGGCCGAATGCCGCGGCGATCGGCTCGGCCGACTGCTGCGTGCGCTGCAGCGGCGAGGAGACGAGTGCGCCGACCGCGCGGTCACGGGCGACGAGGTCGTCGGCGGCGGCCTGCGCCATCGCGCGACCGAGGTCGGAGAGGCCGAATCCCGAGAGTCGTCCGTAGAGCACACCCTGGGGGTTGAACACCTCGCCATGGCGCACGAGATGGATCTGTTCGGCCGGCACGGCTTCCAGTCTAGAGAGCGCGTTCCTTTGAATCCGCCGTGCGTCCAAAGCCCCACGGGTAGGATGGTCGATCGTGAGTACCC
Organism: Agromyces cerinus; assembly: GCF_016907835.1. Lineage (NCBI taxonomy): Bacteria > Bacillati > Actinomycetota > Actinomycetes > Micrococcales > Microbacteriaceae > Agromyces > Agromyces cerinus. The sequence continues at coordinate 2,949,471 of NZ_JAFBCT010000001.1, forward strand.
GCACCCTCGTCAAGAACCTCGCCGCCCTCCCCGACGGCCCCGTCACCGTGTCCGGATGGGTCGAGACCGTGCGCGATCAGAAGAAGGTGCAGTTCGTCATCCTTCGCGACGAGTCGGGTGCCGTGCAGCTCGTGAACCCCGCGACCCGCGAGATCGAAGAGGGGGCCGACGCCGAGGCATCCGCTCGCCTGGCGACGACCGAGGCCATCTCGGCGCTCGCGCACGGCTCCTTCATCACCGTGACCGGTGAGCTGAAGCACGACGAGCGCGTCAAGCTCGGCGGCCTCGAGGTGAAGATCGCCTCGCTCGAGGTCGTCACCGCCGCCAACCCCGAGACGCCGATCGCGGCCGACTCGAGCCTCGACAAGCGCATGGACTGGCGCTTCCTCGACCTGCGACACCCCAAGCAGGCCCTCATCTTCCGCATCCAGACGACCTTCCTCCACGCGCTCCGCGGCGTGTGGGTCGAGAAGGGCCTCATCGAGATCCAGACCCCGAAGCTCATGGCCTCGGCGTCGGAGTCGCGCGCCGAGCTCTTCGAGGTCGAGTACTTCGAGGGCAAGGCGTACCTCGCGCAGAGCCCCCAGTTCTTCAAGCAGATGGCGCAGGCAGCCGGCTTCGGCGGTGTCTTCGAGGTCGGGCCCGCGTTCCGCGCCGACCCCTCGTTCACGTCGCGCCATGCGACCGAGTTCACCTCGGTCGACACCGAGATCAGCTGGATCGACTCGCACGAAGACGTCATGGCCCTGCACGAGGAGCTCATCGTCGCGGGCTTCCAGGCCGTCGTCGACAAGCACGGCGCCGAGATCGCCGAGCTCTTCGGCATCGAGCTCACGGTGCCGTCGCGTCCGTTCCCGCGCATCCCGCTCGCCGAGGCGAAGCAGATCGTCGCCGACCGCGGCTACGTCATCCCCCGCACCGACGACGACATGGACCCCGAGGGCGAGCGCCAGATCTCGGCGTACGTCAAGGAGGCGTTCGGTCACGACTTCGTCTTCCTCACCGACTACGCGGCGAGCATCCGGCCGTTCTACCACATGCGGCACGAGGGCGACCCGAGCCTCACGAACTCCTACGACCTCATCTACAACGGCGTCGAGATCTCGACGGGCGCGCAGCGCGAGCACCGCATCGACGTGCTCGTCGAGCAGGCTCGCGACAAGGGCATGGACCCGGAGGAGCTCGAGTTCTACCTCGACTTCTTCCGCTACGGCGTGCCGCCGCACGGCGGATTCGGCATGGGCCTCGCGCGCGTGCTGATGCTCATGCTCGAGGAGCACTCGATCCGCGAGACGACGTACCTCTTCCGCGGCCCGACGCGCCTGCAGCCGTAGTCGCCCGCCGCCGCTCGCGCCCGGCGCGAGGCTGGCTGGCACGAACGCGTCGTAGGCTCGGAGCATGACCGAGCCCACGCCCATGACGCGCATCGAGGGCGGCACCTTCCGCATGGGCTCCGAGGAGTTCTACGCCGACGAGACGCCCGTGCACGAGCGCGCGGTGGGCTCGTTCGAGCTCGACGTGCACCCCGTCACGAACGAGCAGTTCGCCGCGTTCGTCGAGGCGACCGGCTACGTCACCGTGGCCGAACGCCCGCTCGACCCGGCTGACTTCCCCGGCGTCGACCCCGCCGACCTCGTGCCCGGCGGGCTCGTGTTCACGCCCACCTCGGGCCCCGTCGACCTGCGCGAGTGGCGGCAGTGGTGGCGCTGGGGTGCCGGCGCGAGCTGGCGGCATCCGTTCGGCCCCGAGGCATCCCTTCGGCAGGCTCAGTTCGGTGCGGTCGACGCGCTCATCGACCGCCCGACCCACCCGGTCGTGCAGGTGAGCTTCGAGGATGCCTCGGCCTACGCCGCCTGGGCAGGCAAGCGCCTACCGACCGAGGCCGAGTTCGAGTTCGCCGCACGCGGCGGGCTCGACGGCGCGCGCTTCGCATGGGGCGACGAGGAGTTCCCCGACGGCCGGCTGATGGTCAACCGCTGGCAGGGTTCGTTCCCCTACCGCAACACCGGCGCCGAGGGCTGGGCGGGCACCTCGCCCGTGATGGCGTTCCCGGCGAACGGCTACGGGCTCTACGACGTGACCGGCAACATCTGGGAGTGGACGACCGACTTCTACACCGCCCGCCACAACCCGCCTGGCCTCGAGGCGGTCGACGCCGAACGGCGCCCGAATCTGCTCGCCGCGGCCTCCGCCGAGCCCGGCTCGCGCATCCCGCGCCGAGTGCTGAAGGGCGGCTCGCACCTGTGCTCCCCCGACTACTGCCTGCGCTACCGGCCGGCGGCCCGCTCGCCCCAGGCCGACGACTCGGCGACGACGCACATCGGGTTCCGCTGCGCGCAGGACGCCTGAGCCGGCTGCTACCCGACCGGCGCGTTCCCGGCGATCGCGGCCTCGAGGGTCGGGTAGACCCGCCCGGCTGCCTCGAGCCCGGCGAACCAGCTGGTGCGACGTGCGATCACCGCCCCCGGCTCGGGCACCGCGGCCAGTCGCAGCTCGACGCCGGTCGCAGCGAGCTCGCGATCGAGGTCGGCGAGCGTGTCGAGCACCGTGATGGAGGTCGCCGAGAGCCGGGTGAGCTCGAGGGCGACCGCCCGGATGCCCGCGCCATCGGCAGGGGCATCATCGGCGGCGGCCGCGGCGGCGAGCACCGCGTTCTCGTTGGCGACCACGTTCGCCGTATAGAGCGGCCCCATGAGCCGCACCGGCAGCACGCCGTCGACCGGTTCGGCCACGTCGATGCGCAGTCGGTTGAGCTCGCGCAGCACGACGACGAACGTGGCGAGGATGCCGACGACGACCGCGAGCAGCAGGCCCGCGGTGAGCCCCACGAACGCGGTGGCGGCGGCGATCCAGAAGTCGTTCCGGCTGATGCGCCAGAACCGCACGAGCGAGCCGACGTCGATGAGGCTGATCACCGCGACGAAGACGAGCGCGGCGAGCGTCGCCTGCGGCAGCAGGCTCAGCACCGGCCCGAGGAACAGCGCCACGAGCACCGCGAGCACGACCGTCACGATCGTCGCGAGCTGCGTGCGCGCACCCGCACCCTGGTTCACCGCGCTCTGCGAGAAGCCGCCGGCGGCGGGCAGCACCTGGAAGAACGAGCCGACGGTGTTCGCGGCACCGGTCGCGAAGAGCTCCTGGTCGCTGTCGATCTGCGGTTCGCCCGGCTTGCGGATGCCCCGCGCCACCGCAGCGGACTCGAGGAACGCCATCACGGCGATCGCGAGCGCACCCGGGATGAGCTCGGGCACGTGCGCGAACGAGGGCAGCGACGGCGGCGGGAAGCCCTGCGGCACCGGCGGGATGAGCTCGACGCCCGCCCCCTCGAGGCCGGCGAACGCCACGAGCAGGATGCCCGCAGCGACCACGAGCAGCGGCCCGGGCACCCGCGGGGCGAAGCGCTTCAGCAGGAAGAGCACGACGATCGACCCGGCCGACAGGGCGATCGTCACGGGATTCGCGCCGGGCACGGCCTCGACGACGGCCACGAGCGAGCGGATGAATCCATGGCCCGAGAAGTTCGACGTCTCGCCGAGCAGCTTCGGCAACTGGCCGACCGCGACGGTCGCGCCGACGCCGACCTGGATGCCGACGATCGTCGCCTTCGAGATGTTCTCGACGAGGGAGCCGAGCCGCAGCAGCCGGCAGACGAGCAGGAGCACCCCGACCATGAGCGTGAGCGCCATGAGGTCGGGCACGGGGTCGTCGGAACCCGCGGCGACGCCCGCCGAGACGAGCGTCGTCGCGGTCAGCGTCGCGATCGTCGACGTCGTCGACACGCTCATCGCCCGCGAGCCGCCGAGCATGGCGTAGACGAGCATCGGCACCATGCACGTGTAGAGGCCGACCTGCACCGGCAGGTTCGCGATCGTCGCGTACGCCATCGCCTGCGGGATGACGACCGCCCCGGCCGACAACCCCGCGAGCAGGTCGGCCCCGAGCCATCCGCGCTGGTAGCCGCGAAGGGTCGGTAACAGCAGCGGTCGCCGCCGCGCTGCAACGGGGGTCTGCGACATCCGCTCGCCTACGCTGCCGGGTCGGGGAAGACGCTCGCCCAGTCGCGCGCGACGCTCACGACCGTGAAGTCGTGCTCGGATGCCGCGGCGAGCGCCTGCTCCGCCCCCTTGTCGTAGGGGGTGTCGCCGCGACCGGTGTCGTCGTCGTGGTGCACGAGCAGAGTGAGGTGCTGCGCACTGCCCTGCGTGTACCGGAGCATCTGGATGTCGCCGTTGGAGTTGCCGGCGGCGAAGATCGGGCGGCGCCCGATGCGCGTCCAGATGCGCACCGGCTTCACCGGACCGTCATCCATGAAGTCGAATGTCGCGTGGTAGTGCACCTGGTTCGACGTCTCGTCGTACCCGAGCCCGAGCGCCGACCCGATGACCCGCTCCGGCGGGATGCCGTAGTAGTCCGCCGTCATCGGCCGCATGAAGTCGCGGTCGCCGCCCGACACGATGTAGTTCGTGAAGCCGTTGGCCTCGAGGTACCGCAGCAGCTCCACCATCGGCTGGTAGACCACCTCGGCGTACGGCCGGTGCAGGGTCAGGTGCCGGGCGTCACGGTAGAAGTCGGCGACCATCGCGGCGTACTGTTCGACGCCCAGATCGGCGGTCGACCCGAGGATCGCGCCGATCATGACCTTCACATCGGAGTCGTCGCCCGCGTAGTGCTTGTCGACCGCTCCCCCGAGCCACGCGAGGTCGCCGGTGACGGCCGCCTTGTAGGGCTGCTGCTCGGCGAGCGACGGGTCGGCCGCGGCTGCCGCGGCCCACTGCTGCACGATGAAGTGCAGCTGCGTGGGCATGGGCTTCTCGGTCCAGAGCGTGCCGTCGTTGTCGAAGACCGCGACGCGTTCCTCGACCGGCACAGCGCCGGGGCCGTCGGTGACCGATGCCACGAAGTCGATGATCGCGTCACGGGTCGCACCGTCCGTCCACGACGGCAGCGCCCGCACGGTGTCGTTCGCGCTCATTGCCGGGTCATCGCGATCTGCATCTGGTGGGCGGGGTCGATGAGGTGGTCGTGGTTGTCGTCGCCGACATCGATGCGCACCCACGAGATCTTGCCCGAGAATGCGTTGCCGGTCGCCTCGTAGTCTGCCGACACCGGCGACGCGACATCCGCGCCGACGTCGACCGTCTCGTCCATCGAGAAGAAGAACGGCAGTGTGCGGCTCACCCGGCCCTCGCCGAGCTTCGCCTCGCCGTCGAAGAGCGTCACTGCGCCGCCCTTGCCGAGGCCCCCGCCGTCGTACGCGAAGTGCACGCGGAGCTCGTGAGCACCTGGCTCGAGCACCGTCTCGGAGGTCGTGTAGTCGGTCTCGATGCCCATGATGTTGTACGCGAAGCGCAGCGTTCCCTCGTGCAGGTACAGGCTCCACCCGCCGTAGGAGCCGCCCTGCGCGATGATCACGCCGGTACCGCCCGACTCGGGGATCGTCACCTTCGCGGTCACCGTGAACGACTTGTTCTTGATGTTGACGACCGAGTTCTCGCTGAGGCGCTTCATGCCCGAGTACAGGGTCTGCGAGGTGCCCTTCACGAGGGCGGGCCGCCCGGCGATCTCCTCGTTGAACCGCTCGGCCGAGCGGATGTCCATGGGCAGCACGTTGAAGCGCGCGGCCTGGATCAGGAAGAGTCGCTGCAGCTCCGCGAGCTTCGCGGGCTCCTTCGCGGCGAGGTCGTTGGACTGGGTCCAGTCCTCCTCGACGTTGTAGAGCTCCCACACGTCGTCGTCGAGGCCGTGGCTCGACGCGAGCCACGGGTCCTTGTGCTTGGCGACGGCCGTCCACCCCTTGTGGAAGATGGCGCGGTTGCCGAGCATCTCGAAGTACTGGGTCGTGTGCACCTCCTCGGCGTCGGCGGACTCGAACGAGGAGTTCATCGGCGTGCCCTCGTACGGGCGCTGCGTGACGCCGTGCACCGTCGCGGGCTCGGGGATCCCGGCCGCCGCGAGCACGGTCGGCGCCACGTCGATGACGTGCGCGAACTGGTTGCGGATCTCGCCGCGAGCGGCGATGCCCTTCGGCCACGAGACGATCGTGCCGTTACGGGTGCCTCCCCAGTGGCTCGCCACCTGCTTGGTCCACTGGTAGGGCGTGTCCATCGCGTGCGCCCAGCCGATCGCGTAGTGGTTGTACGAACGGGGGGTGCCGAGGTCGTCCTGGTGCTCGATGAGGTAGGCGTCGTCTTCGAGCTCGTTCATGTGGTTGATCGTGAACGCCTCGTTGGTCGTGCCCTTCATGGTGCCCTCGGCGGATGCCCCGTTGTCGCCGATGATCACGTAGACGAGCGTGTCGTCGAGCACGTCGAGTTCTTCGAGGGCGTCGAGCAGTTCGCCGACGTAGTGGTCGGCGTACTCGAGGTACCCGGCGTAGACCTCCATCTCGCGGGCGAGCACGGGGTGCAGCTCGGGGTTCATCTCGTCCCACGCGGGGATGCCGGGGCTGCGCTCGGTGAGCACCGCGTTCTCGGGGACGACGCCGAGCGCCTTCTGCCGCGCGAAGGTCTCTTCACGCAGGGCGTCCCAGCCCTGGTCGAACTTGCCGGCGTACTTGTCGGCCCATTCGGCGGGCACGTGGTGCGGGGCGTGGGTCGCGCCGGGCGCGAAGTAGGTGAAGAAGGGCTTGTCGGGGGCGAGCGCCTTCTGCTGCTTCGTCCAGTCGATGGCCTTCTGGGTCATGTCGGCCATGAAGTGGTAGCCCTCTTCAGGGGTGCCCCACGGCTCGACCGGCGTCGTGCCCTCGTAGATCGCGGGGTACCACTGGTTGGTCTCGCCGCCGATGAAGCCGTAGAAGTACTCGAAGCCGCCGCCGGGGCTCGGCCACTGGTCGAACGGGCCGACGGGGCTCGACTGCCAGACGGGCACCTCGTGGCACTTGCCGAACTGGGCGGTGCTGTAGCCGTTGAGCTTCAGGGTCTCGGCGAGCGGCGCGCAGTTGTTCGGGCGCAGCGAGCTGTAGCCGGGCGCACTCGTGGCGATCTCGGTGATGCCGCCCATGCCGACGGTGTGGTGGTTGCGACCCGAGAGCAGTGCAGCGCGCGTCGGCGAGCAGAGCGCGGTCGTGTGGAAGCGCGTGTACTTCAGACCTTGGGCGGCGACCCGCTCGAAGTTCGGCGTGTGCACCGGGCCGCCGAAGGCGCTCGAGGCGCCGAAACCGGTGTCGTCGATCAGCACGACGAGCACGTTTGGCGCGCCCTCAGGGGGCAGCAGTCGCTCGATCGGCGGGTAGTGCGTGTCGGGGTCCGTTGCGTCGTAGGTGACGGTGCCCGTGTAGGCCAGGTCCGGAATCGGCAGTGTCGAACGCTGGACGTCGGGCTTGGTGCTCACAGTCGGTCTCCCTGGTCTGGGAGGGCGATGACGAGGGCGGGATGCCCCGGCGCACACCCTTCCCGCTCAGAAGCCGTCGACCCCCGACGGCTACCCGTCAACCGTGCCACAGCGCGCGTCGAGTGACAACGCGACACGATCGCGGATCAGGGAGTCAGCCGGCGAGCAGCGCCGTCTTCAGCCGAACCGGGTCGATGCGCCAGTAGTTGTGCACGACGTCGTCGATGAGCACGACGGGGATCTCCTCGGCGTAGCGGGCGCGCAGTTCGTCGTCGTCGAGGATCGAGCGCTCGTCGAGCACGATGCGGGGCGGGGCATCCGTCGCCTCGATCTCGGCCATCACGGCCTGCACGACCTCCCGTGCGTCGTCGCAGAGGTGGCAGCCGGGCTTGCCGATGAGGGTCAGGCGGATGTCGCGTCGAATCACTTCTTCAGCCTAGATCCGGGTACAGCGAAAAGCGCCAGGCCGCAGGGCCTGACGCTCAGCCGTCGTCTCGAAGGACTACTTCTTGTTGCGACGCTGGTGGCGCGTCTTGCGAAGCAGCTTGCGGTGCTTCTTCTTCGCCATACGCTTGCGGCGCTTCTTGATGACGGAACCCATCAGAACCTCACAGAAAAGATCGAGTCGGACGCGCGTGCCGCGGCCGGAGGCTAGAAAGCCTCGGGGTAGTCTACCGGATCCGAACGGCAGCCTTCGCCCGATGGGTTAGCGTCGAGGGATGCCCCGCCCCGATCTCGTGATCCGAACCACCGAGGAAGCCGACTGGCAGGCCGTGCGCGCACTGCGTCTCGAGATGCTGCGCGACACCCCGCTGGCCTACGGCGAGACGCTCGCCACGGCCCTCGACGCCGACGAGGCGACCTGGCGGGCCCGCGCCGCCCGCGGCACGACGCCCCGCCAGACCTCGATCGTCGCGATCGACGGCGAACGCTGGATCGGGCACATGGGCGGCTACATTCCGGATGCCACGTCGGGCCCGATGCTCGTCGGCGTCTACGTCGCACCCGAGCACCGCGGTGACGACGCCGGCGTCTCCCGCCTGCTGCTCGACGCGGTCGAGCAGTGGGCGCGCGAGTTCGGCGGCACGCTGCGACTCGAGGTGCACGAGCACAACCCGCGGGCGATCCGCTTCTACGAGAAGCTCGGCTTCACCCGCACCGGTCGGAGCCGCGAGTACGAGCTCGCACCGGGCGGGCTCGAACTCGAGATGATCAAGCCGCTGCACTGAGTTCCTCCGCTGGTTGAGCTCGTCGAAACCCGCACGGCAGACTGGGGCGCATGACCGCATTCGTGGAACTGCTGCTCGTCGTCGCGATCCTCGGCACGGGCCTCGTCGCCGGCGTCTTCTTCGCCTTCTCGGGCTTCGTCACCCAGGGCATCGGGCGCCTGCCTGCCGCCGAAGCCGCACGAGCGATGCGCGAGATCAACGTCACCGCGGTGCGTGCACCGCTCATGCTCGCGATCTTCGGCACGGCGCTCGTAGTGGTGGTGCTCGCCGTGTTCGCCTTCCTCGGCGAACCCGAGGGGGCGACGTGGTGGTCGCTCGGCGGCGCGGCGCTCTACCTGGTCGGCGTGGTGGGCGTGACGGGCGGCGCGAACGTGCCGCGCAACAACCGCCTGGCAGCTCCCGCCGACACGGATGCCCCGGCGCTCGCCGCCGCCTGGCAGGCGTTCCGTCCGGGCTGGCTCGCGTGGAACCACGTGCGCACGGTCGCCTCCACTGCGGCGTGCCTCGCGTTCGTGCTCGCCCTCGTGGGGTGAGGAGCGAGTCCGCTCAGCGGCGCTTCTTGGGTGCGACGACGGCGGTGACCTGGTGCGCGGTCTCGGCGAACGCCTTGCCGATCGCCGCGGCGAAGGCGAACTGCTCCTCGTTCAGGGCGACCTCTTCACGGGCGCCGGCGCTCGCGAGCGTGGCGGCGTCGGCCGCGGCATCCGTCGAGACGAATGGAATCAGCCAGTCCTCGAGCGTCTCGAGCGGCGTGCGGTCGAGCTTGTAGTAGCGGTGCTGTCCCTCTTCGCGCACGGCGACGAGGCCCGACTCGCGCAGCACCTTCAGGTGCTTGGAGACCGTCGGCTGACTCGCGCCGAGCGCGCTCACGATCTCGGAGACGCTGATCTCGCCGCCCGACGACGGCACGTCCGCCTCGCGCTCGAGGAGCACGGCGAGGATGTCGCGCCGCGTCGAGTCCGCCACCACGTCGAAGATGTCCGCCATGCCCCAAGGTTAGTCACTCCGCGTGGGGAGTACCATGACTCACGCGTTCGGTGACGGCGGAGGGGGCTCGATGCGCGCACAGCCGATGGGTCGACTCGGCCGAGTCGACCGCCGGTCGTGGCTCGGCAAGCTTCGCGACGCGGTCGACATGCTCATGAAGCACTCGCCGTCGCGATTCGCGATCCTCATCTTCGCGGCCCTCATCGTGCTCTTCACGGTGCTGTTCTCGTTGCCCATCGCGAGCGCCGACCGGCAGATCACGCCGCTGCACGACGCGGTGTTCACCGCGGTCTCGGTCATCTGCGTCACCGGCCTCGCGACGGTCGACATGGCGACGCACTGGTCGCCGTTCGGCAACGTGCTCGTCTTCATCGGCGTGAACATCGGCGGCGTCGGCGTGCTGACGCTCGCGTCGATCCTCGGCCTCGTGATCTCCCGTCGGCTCGGCCTGCGGGCCAAGCTCATCGCCGCGAGCGACTCGAACCCGTCGCGCATCCACGTCGGCCCGGTCTCCGAACGCCAGGCGGTGCGGCTCGGCGAGGTCGGCGGGCTGCTCGCGACCGTCGCGATCAGCGCCCTCGTCATCGAGGTGACGATCGCGATCGGCATGATCCCGAGCATGCTCGCCGCGGGCTACGACGCGTGGCACTCGTTCTGGTACAGCTTCTACTACTCGGCGATGGCGTTCACGAACACGGGGTTCAGTCCGAATCCGGGCGGACTCGAGCCGCTCGTCGGCGACTACTGGTTCCAGTCGCTGCTCATGCTCGGCGTGTTCCTCGGCAGCCTCGGCTTCCCCGTGATCTTCGCGTTGGCGCGGGCCTGGCGGCAGCCGCGCCGCTGGAGCGTGCACGTGAAGCTCACACTCGCCACGACCTCGATCCTCTTCGTCGCCGGCGCCGCGATGTTCCTGCTGCTCGAGTACGGCAACCCGAAGACCTACGGGCAGCTCGACGCCGGGCCCACGGTCTTCCAATCGTTCTTCATGTCGATGATGACGAGGTCGGGCGGGTTCTCGACGATCAACATGCACGACCTCAACGGCTCGAGCCTGCTCGTCTCCGACATGCTCATGTTCATCGGCGGCGGCTCGGCGTCGACCGCCGGCGGCATCAAGGTCACGACCCTCGCCGTGCTCTTCCTCGCCGCGTTCGCCGAAGCCCGCGGTGCGCCCTCGATGGAGGCGTTCGGCCGGCGCATCCCGCGCGACATGCTGCGCCTGTCGGTCAGCGTGGTGCTCTGGGGCGCGACGATCGTCGCCGTCTCCTCGATCGCCATCCTGCAGATCACGAAGCAGCCGTTCGACTACGTGCTCTTCGACGTGATCTCGGCGTTCGCCACGTGCGGCCTCTCGACGGGCCTCACCGCCGAACTCCCGCCCGAGGGCGTCTACGTCATGGCCCTCACGATGTTCATGGGGCGGGTTGGTACAGTGACACTCGCCGCAGCCCTGGCGGCGAGCCAGCGCCGGCAGTTGTTCAAACGTCCGGAAGAGAGGCCCATCGTTGGTTGATCGAATCAGGCACGACGCCCCGGTGCTCGTGATCGGCCTCGGCCGCTTCGGAGCCGCGACCGCGGGTCAGCTCGACCGGCTCGGCCGCGAGGTGCTCGCCGTCGACGAGAGCGAGACGCTCGTGCAGAAGTGGTCGGAGCGGGTCACCCACGCCGTCGTCGCCGATGCGAAGTCGATCGACGCGCTCAAGCAGATCGGTGCGCAGGACTTCTCGATCGCGGTGTGTGCGGTGGGGTCGTCGATCGAGGCATCCGTGCTCATCACGGCGAACCTCGTCGACCTGAAGATCCCGCAGATCTGGGCGAAGGCGATCTCGGCCTCGCACGGCAAGATCCTGCAGCGCATCGGCGCGAACCACGTCATCTACCCCGAGCGCGAGGCGGGCGAGCGCACCGCGCACCTCGTGAGCGGTCGCATGCTCGACTTCATCGAGTTCGACGACGACTTCGCCCTCGTGAAGATGTACCCGCCGAAGCCGATCCGCGGCAAGAACCTCACCGAGTCGGGCGTGCGGTCGAAGTACCGTGTCACGGTCGTCGGCGTGAAGAGCCCCGGCAAGCCGTTCACCTACGCGACCGAGCAGACGGTGGTCTCCAACCACGACCTCATCATCGTCTCGGGCACCGAGGGCGACATCGAGCGCTTCGCGGCGCTCGAGTAGCGACCGGCAGGCGACGAAGCTCAGCCGACGAACATCAGCACGATGCCGACGACGGCCGAGGCCACGGCGATGCCGATGAACACGAGGCCGAGGATGCGGATCACCCGGCGGCCCGTCGGCGGTTCGTGGAGTCGCAGTCGGTACGGCTCACGCTCCTTGTAGAACGCGGGCTCCTCGTCGGGATTGGTGACGTGCGCGCGCTCGTCGGGGCTGAGCGCACGCGACTGGAAGCCGTCGTCGGTGAACCACCGCACGATGCTGCCGCCGTCGCCGTCGATGACCACGGCTTCGGTGCGCAGCCAGCGACCGTCGGCCACTCGGATCAGCAGCGCGAGCAGCAGGCACGTGAGCCCCGCGGCGAGCGCGAACCATCCGATCACCTCGGTGATGACCGAGATGGTGTCCGCCGCGTTCATGAGCCAAACGTATCGTGGCGCGGGCGGCGAGACCGCACGCGTGAGGAACCCGTCGGTGAACAGGTCGGGGCCGTTCGGGTCCCGTGAGTGCCCCTGCGGCGCACCGTCGGCCGGGCGTAGACCGGAGGAACCACCCTGAGGAGGTTCCATCGATGAGTATCCTGCACACCGTCACGTGGCTGCGCCACCGCTACACCGGTCCGTGGTCACGCGATGCCTGGCCCGAGGCCACGGTGATGGAAGCGGGAGACGTGCGCATCAGCACGATCTCGCTCCTCGGCGTCGCCGCGAGCCACGGCACTCCGTGCGTGCGAAATGCCGCCGCCGTCGTACCCGGCACGGGGGGCGCGCCGTCTCCCTCGCAGTTCGCCTCGGTCGTCGTCACGCGGGTGCTCGCGGTCGAGACGCTTCCCGATGATTCGCTCGGCGCCTGGGTCGACGCCGATCTCGACCGTTGCTCGCCCCTGCTCTCCGAGGCTCGAATCATCGGCCGCCCGAGCATCGAGGCAACGCTGCCCGTCCAGCTCCGGCCGTCGATCACGACCGCCGCCGAGGCGCCGGTGGCGGCCCTGCCGATCGACCTGCACCCCGGCGACCTCATCGCCGTGCCATGTCGCGGCGCCACGTCGCTCCGTGACATCCGACCGTCGAGCCGCCATCGTTCGCGGCTGTCCGACGACCGAATCGACCACGATCGCGACGAGTTCCCCCTGGGGCACTGCGGTCGCTGACCCCATCGTGAACGGGCGGATGCCGCACGCCGAGGCGTCGGCATCCGCCCGTCGTGTGCCAAGCGTCAGCCTCTGCGAATGTCTCGCAATGCGCTGACGTGGCCGCACGGCGCCGCGATGAGGTCGCCGACGGCGATGTCCGCCGGGAGCGACACCTGGTTGCCGGCGCCTGGTTCCGACGGCGTCGACAGGCCCACGGCGATGGCGGGAGCCGTGCTGGCGCGGCCGATCATCTGGAGCTCGACCCAGCAGGCGTCGCAACCGTCGAGGCGCCCGTCGACCTCGACGACCCGTTCCGCGCCGCGCCCTCGCACGTTCGTGACCCGCACGACGACGACCGAGATGTCGATCGACCGCTCCGGCCCGCTCTCCCCCGTCGCCCCGGCCGTCGCCGTGTGCACGCAGGGCGTGCCGCACAGCTCGACGAGACGCAGCATCGAGACCCCCGAGACGACGATGTCGTCGACGGTCGCGGTGGTGTGCCGGGGCCAGTGCTCCAGCCCGGCGGGCCGGCCGGTCGTCGTGGGCAGAGGAGTGCTGGTCGAATACGCGAGAACCGTCGTCATGGTTCAGGTGTAAGCGCCGAATGCCCGATGAACGCGCTCATCAACGGATCCCGAACGGGACGGGTCGGGTTCGCTGACGGGATCCTTGCGGAGTGCCGTCGTCATCGTGAGCGGCGCATTCGGATCGTCCGAGGACGCGTTAGGGGTCCGTGAGGATCGGCGGCGAGGCATCCGCTCGGGTGTTGCATCTCATATGCAGCTGACCCGCTGCCCGCCTGCCGTGCCCACGGCTCGCGGCCTTGTGAATCTGGAGTCTTCGTGCTCGACGTCGTCTACATTCTCGGCATCATCGCCGTGTTCGTACTCGTCGGCCTCATCGCCAGGGGGGTCGAGAAGCTGTGATCTTCTTCGAACTCCTCGCTGCCGCGTTGGGTGTCGCCGCTGTGGTGTACCTCGTGTACGCCCTCGTCAAACCTGAGCGGTTCTGATGGAGGGCCTCTTCGCCGTCATGCAGGCGGCCACCCTCGCCCTGATCCTCGCCCTCCTCTACCGCCCGCTCGGCGACTACATGGCTCGCCTGTACACGAGCGATCGTGACTGGAGGTTCGAACGCGGCCTCTACCGCCTCATCGGCGTCGACCCGCGCTCCGAGCAGTCGTGGCCGGCCTACCTCCGCGGCGTGCTCGCGTTCTCGGTCGTCGGGCTGCTGTTCGTCTACGTGCTGCAGCGCGCCCAGGCCGTGCTCCCCTACTCGCTCGGCCTCCCTGCCGTGCCCGAGGGACTGTCGTTCAACACCGCGGCGTCCTTCGTCGCGAACACGAACTGGCAGTCGTACTCCCCCGAGCTCACGATGGGCTACACCGTGCAGCTCGCCGGTCTCGCCGTGCAGAACTTCGTTTCGGCGGCCGTCGGCATCGCCGTCGCTGTCGCGCTCGTTCGCGGCTTCGCTCGTCGGAACTCGGGAACGATCGGCAACTTCTGGGTCGACCTGTTCCGCGGCGCGTTCCGCCTGCTGCTGCCGCTCTCGGTCATCGGCGCGATCGTGCTGCTCATCGGCGGCGTCGTGCAGAACTTCAACGGCTTCACCGAGGTGACGACGCTCGCCGGCAACACGCAGAACCTGCCCGGCGGCCCGGTCGCCTCCCAGGAGGTCATCAAGCTGCTCGGCACGAACGGCGGCGGGTTCTTCAACGCGAACTCCGCCCACCCGTTCGAGAACCCGACCGCCTGGACGAGCCTCTTCCAGAACGTGCTCATGCTCGCGATCCCGTTCGCGCTGCCGCGCACCTTCGGCAGGATGGTCGGCTCGAACAAGCAGGGCTACGCGATCCTCGCGGTCATGGCGACGCTCTACATCGTCTCGCTCACGGCGCTCAGCGCGCTCGAGCCGGGGGGCAACGGCACCGCTCCCGAGCTCGCCGGCGGCGCGCTCGAGGGCAAGGAGGCGCGCTTCGGCATCTTCGGCTCGACGCTCTTCGGTACCACGTCGACGCTCACCTCGACCGGTGCAGTCAACTCGATGCACGACTCGTTCACCGCCCTCGGCGGCATGATGCCGATGCTGAACATGATGCTCGGCGAGGTCGCCCCCGGCGGCGTCGGCTCGGGCCTCTACGGCATGCTCGTGCTCGCGATCATCGCGGTGTTCATCGCCGGCCTCCTCGTCGGCCGCACGCCCGAGTACCTCGGCAAGAAGATCGGCCCGCGCGAGATCAAGCTCGCGAGCCTCTACATCCTCGTCACGCCGACGCTCGTACTCGTGGGCACCGCCCTCAGCTTCGCGATCCCCGGCATCCGCGAGGACGTCGAGTCGGTCTCGATCTGGAACCCCGGCATCCACGGCATGAGCGAGGTGCTCTACGCCTTCACGAGCGCGTCGAACAACAACGGCTCGGCGTTCGCGGGCCTCACCGCGAACACGCCATGGTTCAACACGGCGCTCGGCGTCGCGATGCTGCTCGGCCGATTCATCCCGATCGTGCTCGTGCTGGCCCTCGCCGGCAGCCTCGCCGCACAGGACAAGGTGCCCGCGACCGCAGGCACCCTGCCCACCAACCGGCCGCAGTTCGTCGGCCTCCTCGTGGGCGTCACGGTCATCGTGACCGCGCTCACCTACTTCCCCGTTCTCACGCTGGGTCCCCTGGCTGAAGGGCTGAACTGATCCATGTCCACCACCATCACTTCGCTCCCCGAGCCTGTCGAAGGGCCCGAGCCGGCGGAGCACACCCCCCGTCAGATGGGCTCCCCGTCGAAACGCCCCGCCGGCGCATTCGGACCGGCGCAGATCGTGCAGGCGCTGCCCGGCGCGTTCCGCAAGCTCGACCCGAGGCAGATGTGGCACAACCCCGTCATGTTCCTCGTCGAGGTCGGCGCCGCGCTCACGACCGTGCTCGCGATCGCCGAGCCGTTCCTCGGCGGCCCCGAGTCGTCGGGCGGCACGGCCGTGCCGCTCTCCTTCACCTGGGCGATCGCCGTCTGGCTCTGGCTCACCGTGCTCTTCGCGAACCTCGCGGAGTCGGTGGCCGAGGGCCGCGGCAAGGCGCAGGCCGACACCCTGCGGCAGACCCGCACGTCGACGATCGCCCGCCGCGTCACGGCGTACGACGAGGTCGCGGATGCCGCGGCCGAGCGCACCGCGATCGCCGAGGTCCCTTCGGGCGACCTCCGGCTCGGCGACGTCGTCGTCGTGACGGCGGGCGAGTCGATCCCGGGCGACGGCGACATCATCCACGGCATCGCCTCGGTCGACGAGTCGGCGATCACGGGCGAGTCCGCCCCGGTCGTACGCGAGTCCGGCGGCGACCGCTCGGCGGTCACCGGCGGCACCCGCGTGCTCTCCGACCGCATCGTGGTGCGCATCACCTCGAAGCCCGGCGAGACCTTCGTCGACCGCATGATCGCGCTCGTCGAGGGCGCCTCGCGCCAGAAGACGCCGAACGAGATCGCGCTCAACATCCTGCTCGCGAGCCTGTCGATCATCTTCGTGATCGTCACGCTCACACTGAACCCGATCGCCTCCTACGCGGCGGCGCCGGTCTCCATCCCGGTGCTCATCGCGCTCCTCGTCTGCCTCATCCCGACGACGATCGGCGCCCTGCTCTCGGCCATCGGCATCGCCGGCATGGACCGCCTCGTGCAGCGCAACGTGCTCGCGATGTCGGGCCGTGCGGTCGAGGCGGCCGGCGACGTGACGACGCTGCTGCTCGACAAGACCGGCACCATCACGTACGGCAACCGCCGTGCGAGCGAGTTCGTGCCGATGCCGGGCGTCGACGTCTCTGAGCTCGAGCGGGCCGCGGCCCTCTCGTCGCTCGCCGACCCCACTCCCGAGGGATCGTCGATCGTCGACCTGGCGGCGGAACGCGGCATCCGCTTCGACACCGCGCCCGCCGGCGAGGTCGTGCCGTTCACGGCGCAGACCCGCATGTCCGGACTCGACCTGCCCGACGGCTCCAGCATCCGCAAGGGCGCCGGGTCCGCGGTCATCGCGTGGGTCGAGGCATCCGGCCGCATCGCCTCGTCGACGCTCGACGAGCTCGAGCAGCGCGTCGAGACGATCTCGAACAGCGGCGGCACCCCGCTCGTCGTCGCCGCGAAGGACCTGAACGGCGAGGCACGCCTGCTCGGCGTCGTGCACCTGAAGGACGTCGTGAAGGACGGCCTCACCGAGCGCTTCGCCGAGCTCCGCGCCATGGGCATCCGAACGGTCATGATCACGGGCGACAACCCGCTCACCGCGAAGGCCATCGCGGCCGAGGCGGGCGTCGACGACTACCTCGCCGAGGCCACCCCGGAAGACAAGATGGCGCTCATCAAGCGCGAGCAGGCAGGCGGCAACCTCGTCGCCATGACCGGTGACGGCACGAACGACGCCCCGGCGCTCGCGCAGGCCGACGTCGGCGTCGCGATGAACACGGGCACGTCGGCCGCGAAGGAGGCCGGCAACATGGTCGACCTCGACAGCGACCCGACGAAGCTCATCGAGATCGTGCGCATCGGCAAGCAGTTGCTCATCACCCGCGGGGCGCTCACCACGTTCTCGATCGCCAACGACGTCGCGAAGTACTTCGCGATCATCCCGGCGATGTTCGCGGGCGTCTTCCCGGGGCTCGCGGTGCTGAACATCATGCAGCTGAGCTCCCCCGCCTCGGCGATCCTGTCGGCGATCATCTTCAACGCGATCATCATCGTGATCCTGATCCCGCTCGCGCTCCGCGGTGTGAAGTACAAGGCCGGTGGCGCGTCCGCGATCCTCAGCCGCAACCTGCTGATCTACGGCCTCGGCGGCATCATCGCCCCCTTCATCGGCATCAAGCTGATCGACCTCGTCGTCAGCCTCATCCCCGGGTTCTAGGCCCGGACTCGAAAGGAAACACACCATGAGCTCCACTCGCACTGCGGTCCGCACCCACTGGGTGGCGGTTCGCGCGATGCTCATCTTCACCCTCGTGCTGGGCGTCGCCTACACGATCGTCGTCACGGGCATCGGGCAGGTCATCCTCCCGGCCCAGGCGAACGGCTCGGTCGAACGCTCGGGCGACGAGGTCGTGGGCTCCGCCCTCATCGGCCAGTCGTTCACGGATGCTTCAGGCGAGCCGCTTCCCGAGTGGTTCCAGCCCCGCCCGTCGGCGGCCGGCGACGGGTACGACGGCGGCGCGTCGAGCGGCAGCAACCAGGGTCCCGAGAACGCCGACCTCATCGCCGCGATCGAAGAGCGGAAGGCGCAGGTCGCCGAGTTCAACGGCGTCTCCGAAGCGGATGTCCCGGCCGACGCGGTCACCGCATCGGCGTCGGGTCTCGACCCGCACATCAGCCCGGAGTACGCCCTGCTGCAGGTGGCGCGGGTCGCCGACGAGCGCGGCCTCCCCGAATCCGAGGTGCGCGAACTCGTGGAGTCTAGGATTCAGGCACGGGATCTCGGGTACCTGGGCGAGCCGACCGTCAACGTGCTGCAGCTGAACCTCGCCCTCTCCGAGCTGGGCTGAGGGGCAGATTCATGAAACGGGGGCGGCTTCGCGTGCTGCTCGGCGCCGCCCCCGGCGTCGGCAAGACCTACTCCATGCTCGAAGAGGGCCGGCGGCTCCGGGGCGAGGGCCACGACGTCGTCGTCGCCTTCGTCGAGACGCACGGCCGCAAGGCCACCGCGTCGATGGTCAGCGGGCTCGAGGTGGTGCCGCGCACCACCGTCGAGCACCGCGGCATGGGTCTCGACGAGATGGACCTCGACGCGGTGCTCGCGCGCCGCCCCGAGGTCGCCCTCGTCGACGAACTCGCCCACACGAACGCCCCCGGCTCCCGGCATGCGAAGCGCTGGCAGGACGTCGACGAGCTGCTCGACGCCGGCATCGATGTGATCTCGACGGTCAACACCCAGCACATCGAGTCGCTCGGCGACGTCGTGCAGCAGATCACGGGGGTGGCCCAGCGCGAGACCATCCCCGATGCCGTGCTGCGGGCGGCCGACCAGATCGAGGTCGTCGACCTCGCCCCGCAGGCTTTGCGCGACCGGCTCGCGGGCGGCCTCGTCTACCCGGCCGAGCGCATCGACGCGGCGCTCTCGAACTACTTCCGTCTCGGCAACCTCACGGCGCTCCGCGAACTCGCGCTGCTCTGGCTCGCCGACGAGGTCGACTCGGCGCTCAAGGCCTACCGCGTCGAGCACGGCATCGACCGCAAATGGGAGGCGCGCGAACGCGTCGTCGTCGCCCTCACCGGTGGCCCCGAGGGCGAGACGCTCCTGCGCCGCGGTGCCCGCATCGCCTCGCGATCGTCGGGCGGCGAGCTCATCGCGGTGCACGTCACGAATCCCGATGGCATGCGGGCACGGCATCCTGGCGCCCTCGATGGCCAGCGCACGCTCGTCGAACAGCTCGGCGGCACCTTCCACCAGGTCGTCGGCGAAGACGTGCCGCGTGCGCTCGTCGACTTCGCGAGAGCGGCGAACGCCACGCAGCTCGTGATCGGCGTGAGCCGCCGATCGCGACTCGCGGCGGCGTTCACGGGACCGGGCATCGGGGCGACGGTCATCCGCGAGTCGGGTGAGATCGACGTGCACATCGTCACGCACGCGGCGGCCGGCTCGGGGTTCTCCCTCCCGAAGCTCGGCGGGGCGCTCAGCCGCGGGCGCATGCTCGTCGGCTTCGCCGTGGCCCTCATCGCCGGGCCGCTGCTCAGCTGGCTGCTCGTTACGTTCCACACCGAGACGTCGATCACGAGCGACGTGCTCGCGTACCAGTTGCTCGTCATCGTCGTCGCCCTCATCGGCGGCATCTGGCCGGGACTCTTCGCTGCGGTGCTCTCAGGCCTCACTCTCAATTTCCTCTTCGTCGAACCGACGTACACGCTCACCATCAGCGACCCGCGGCAGCTGCTGGCCCTCGTGTTCTACGTCGCCAACGCGCTGCTCGTGAGCTATGTCGTCGACCAGGCCGCACGCCGCACGCGCATCGCCCGTCGGGCGGCCGCCGAGTCGCAGCTGCTCGCGACGCTCGCCGGCAGCGTGCTGCGCGGCGAGGACGCCCTGCAGGCGATGGTCACCCGCACCCGCGAGGCGTTCGGCCTCACGGGCGTGCGCCTTCTCGTCGACGGCGAGACCCGGGTGGCCGACGGCGAGCCGAGCCGCGACGACCGGGTAACCGAGGTCCCCATCGGCAGTCGCGGCGTGCTCGAACTGCACGGGCAGGACCTCGAGGCATCCGAGCGCCGCCTGCTGCAGGTCATCGCGACCCAGATGGATGCCGCGATCGAGCACGGCGCGCTCGCCACCGCCGCCTCGGCGGCCGACGCCCTCGTCGAGACCGACCGGGTGCGTTCGGCCCTGCTCGCCGCGGTCGGCCACGACCTGCGACGTCCGCTCACCTCGGCGTCGGCGGCGATCAGCGCCCTGCGCTCACGCGAGGTCGAGCTGCCCGCCGCCGAACGCGAGGAGCTCCTCGCGACCGCCTCCGAGAGCCTCGACGCCCTCGCCGAGCTCGTCACCAACCTGCTCGACGTGAGCCGGGTGCAGGCCGGGGCACTCGCCGTCACGCTCGCGTCCACCGAGGTCGCCGACGTCGTGCTGCCCGCCCTCGACGAGCTCGCGCTCGGGCCGGGCGACATCGAGCTCGATCTCGCCGATGAGCTCGCGCCCGTGCTCGCCGACGGCGTGCTGCTGCAGCGGGTGGTCGTGAACCTGCTCGCGAACGCCGTGCGCCACAGCCCCGACGGCGAACGCGTGCGTCTGGCCGCGAGCTCGTTCCAGAGCCGCACCGAGCTGCGCGTCGTCGACCGCGGCCCCGGCATCCCCGTCGAGCGCCGCGACGAGGTGTTCACGCCGTTCCAGCGCCTCGGCGACACCGACAACGACACCGGCCTCGGCCTCGGTCTCGCCCTGTCGAAGGGCTTCGTCGAGGGAATGGACGGCACACTGGAGGTCGAGGACACCCCCGGCGGCGGCCTGACCATGGTCGTCACCCTGCCCTCCGCCCCAAGTACGCCGACCACCGAGGAGACGCGATGAGGATCCTCCTCGCCGACGACGACGACCAGCTGCAGCGGGCGCTGCGCATCACGCTCGCCGCGCGCGGCTACGAGGTCGTCGCCGCCCGCGACGGCGCCGAGGCGATCGATCTGGCCGCGAACGCGCACCCCGACCTGATCCTCCTCGACCTCGGCATGCCGAAGGTCGACGGCCTCGATGTCATCCGGGCCGTGCGAGCGTGGTCGAAGGTGCCGATCCTCGTGCTCTCGGGTCGCACCGACTCCGCCGAGAAGGTCGACGCCCTCGACGCGGGCGCCGACGACTACGTGACGAAACCGTTCGCGATGGACGAGCTGCTCGCACGAATCCGTGCCCGGGCCCGGTCGACGAGCGGCGAAGCGGATGCCGCGGCCTACGCCATCGGCTCGCTCACGGTCGACCTCGCCGCGAAGACCATCAGGTCGACGGATGCCTCGGGGCACGCGACATCCGTGCGCCTGACGCCGACGGAGTGGCGCCTGCTCGAGCTATTCCTCAAGAACCCGGGAAAGCTGCTCACCCGGCAGATGCTGTTGAGCGAGGTGTGGGGGCCGTTCCACGCGAACGATGCCGGGTACCTGCGCCTCTACGTCGCCCAGCTGCGGCGCAAGCTCGAGCCGACGCCGTCGGAGCCGCGGTTCTTCCTCACCGAGCCCGGCATGGGGTACCGCTTCGAGCCGGGAGCGGTCGACGCCACCGGAGCCTGAGGTCAGCCCGCCGCGGCAGGTCACGCCGCAGCGACCCTGGCCACTCGAGCCACGGGCGCCACGGGTGCACCGCTCGCTCCATACCTCGGCAATCGTCGCCGATTGCCGGGGCGTGGTCGCTGCTGCGGATCGAGATGCACCGGAGGGGTGAACCACGTCTGCGCATCGCGCACCGTGATGACCCAGCCGTCGTCATGCACGCGGTGATGATGGTGCGAGCACAGCATGATGCCGTTGTCGACGTCGGTTCGGCCGCGATGACGCTTCCACCACCTGATGTGATGCGCCTGCGTGTGCGATGGCGGCCGATTGCACGACGGCCAGGCGCAGCCGCCGTCACGCTCGACGAGTGCGAGCTTCTGCGCGGGCGTGAAGAGTCGGGCCGCGCGGCCGAGCTCGAGCGGTTCGGAGCGGTGATCGAGCAACAACGGGCTGATGCCGGCCGCCATCGCCAGCTCGCGTGCGGTCGCGACCGACACCGGCTGATCGATGCCGTCGATCGTGGCACGGCCTCGACCGGTGACGAGCGAGTCAGCGTCGATGCGCGCGACCACCGTGGCCTGTCTGAGCGCCGCGGGCGCCTGCTTCGCCCCGAGCGAGAGTCGAGCGATGTCGGCGAGGGCATCGGCATTCATCTGAGCGATCGTGCGCTGCTCGTCGAAGAGCTCATCGGGCTCACCGAGCACATCGGGCTCGCCATCGGCGCGGGCGTGCTCACCATCGGCCGATGCACCGAACCCGCGCTTCGCATCGCGTGCCCGGTGCAGCTCTGCGCTGACGAGCACCTCGACGGCGAGCTTGATCGGCGCACCGTTCGCCGGATCGAACGCACCCTGCAGTTGGATCATGCCGGCGCGATCCTCCCAGATGCGCAGGCCCCGCTGCGAACGCAGCTCGTCTTCGCGCGGCTTCACCCCGTCGGGGTCGAGTCGCGCCTGCAGCTGCTTGACCAGCCTGGTGAGCCCGTCGACGCCGACCAGCGGCGCCCGCTCGACGAGGAACCGCTCGGCGTCACCGAGTTCGATTCGGTCGGCGCGCACGGCGACGCCGTCGAGGAACCGACGGATCGTGTCGGCAGCATCGACGCACAGCGTGCCGTTCTCCAGACCGAAGGCCAGATGCGGATGCCGTGCCGGCAGCGTCTCGCCGGTGAACGATGCACGCGACGCGGTCGCCTCCCCAACTGCCACGAGCTTGGCCGCGTCGCTGAATCTGCCGCCCGTGACCGACGCGATCAGACGTGCAGGCGAGGCGTAGCCGTGGCGGCGCGCAACATCGTCATCGCCACCCATGCTGGCTCGCCTCGAGAGTTCAGCGGCGCACTTGGCCTGCAGCGCCTGCACACGACGCGACAGCTCGGCCAGCGACTCGGTCACCCGCACCAGCCCGTCGCCGCTCATGGAGCGAACGTCATGCTGCGCATCGATCGATTCGCCCGGCAACGCGTTCGCCCAATCGCCGTCGATCTCGGCGCACGCCGACCGCAACTCGGTGAGTGCGGCGGTCGCATCGGGCATGCCTCATTTTACCGCGGGAGAGACCCGAAATGGAAGGTATGTTCGAGAGAATCTTCTGAGAGTTCCGTGTAAATCGTAGAAACATACGAATCATTCGAGGCGTGTCCGCTACCCTCTCCCCATGGAACTCCATGCCGCCGCAGTAACGGTCGAGTCGGTATCGCGCACCTATGCCGCGAAGTTCGATCTGAACCGCACCGACGAATGGTTCATGCTCAAGCTGCAGGAGGAGGTCGGCGAACTCACTCAGGCATTCGTGGATCTGAAGGGCATGGGGCGCGACCGCGGCTTGAGCGAGGAGGAGAAGCGCGAGGCATTCGCGAACGAATGCGCCGACGTCCTCGCCCACCTGCTCCTCCTGGCTCGCAGCCAGGGCGTCGACCTCACCGCCGCGATCGAGGCGAAGTGGCTTCGCTGGACCGAGGCACCTACCCAGCCGTCATGATGCCGCCCGCGACCGCCGCTCCGGACGTCAGCCGAGTCGCACCAACCGCTCGAGCCACCCCGCAGCCGTCACCCCGTCGAACGGCGCCTCGCGCCGCTGCACCGCCGCCAGCACGGCATCTGCATCGGCACGCGCGCGCGCCACGACCTCGGGCGGGTAGCCGAACTCCACCGAGTGCTCGGCGAACTCGTCCTCGTCGTCGATGAACGCCGGTGCGCCCGTGCGCTCGACCACATCGAGGTCGAGATCGACGTAGGAGACCGTCGAGATCGCGGAGCCCGAGGCATCCGCTCGCCACTCGGGAACCGTCGCGACGTCGACGTAGATGCCGAGCCCCCGCGGATGCCCCGTGTTGAACGCGGCCGCCCAGCCCGCGCGCGGGAAGAGCGACACCGAGTCCCACGTCGCGGTGAACGCGTACCCCGGTCGAGCGAACCGGGTTCCCGCGGGGAACCCGACCCAGTCGCCGTGCGCGTCGGAGCCGAGCCAGCGCCCGTCGAACTCCCAGTGCGGCTGCTCGGGCCACTTCATCGCGCGCACGCGAACGAGTTCTCCGGGAGTGCGGGGGCGGTCGTCGGCGACATTCACGGGATCACCGTATCCGAGGCCCTCCGCCGGCGGCTCCTCAGGCGAGCTCGCTGACGGCACGGCTCGCCTCGTCGACGGCAGCGTGCGTGTACCCGAAGGCCGCGGCATCCGAGTTCGCGATCGTGATGCTGCCGTGCGAGCGCCGAGCGACGTTGAACGGCTGCTGCTCGATCGACTCGAAGATCGCAGGGTCGGCGATCGAGTTGTACTCGTACGCGTAGCCATGCGACCAGCGGTTGACGGTGATGGCCTTGATGTCCCGCTTCGCCTCGAATCCGGAGTCGCCGAGCGATCGCTGCATGAGGTCCCGGATGTCCCGTTCGAAATCGGCGAATGACACCCCGAGCAACTCCCGACGGCCCGCCTTGTGCTGCTCGCGAGTGATGCGCTCACCGGGCAGGTTCGGCGTCTTCGACAGGCTGACCACGATGGGATCTTCCGGCGACCTCGCCGAGCGGTATCCGCCGAGTTCGGTCGGTGTGGCGAGCCCGACGCTGTCCCAGAAGTGGTTGTACGGCGTCACGCGCGAGACCCCGGCGTTCGCGAACGACGTCCAGTTGCCGATCGCGACGCGGGCGTAGACCAGCGGCACCTTCACGCCATAGCGCATCGCCTCGACCTGTTCCGGCGGGAGCCCGTCGACGATGTACGACGAGACCGCGTTCCAGCACGCCATGACCACGTGCTTCGACTCGACCTGGTAGGCGCGGCCGTCGGTGACATAGGTGACGTCGACCGGGCCGGAGGTCCCCTCGCGGTGGCGCACGCTCGTGCCCATGCTGTTGAGCCGCACGCGGACCGGCGACTTCGGGTGATCGAGCAGGGCGTAGCTGGCCGACGCGCCGATGACGCTCTCCATCGTCTGTGGTCCGCCGAACGCCTGCGGGATCAGGCGCGAGACGAGGAGCCGCGACACGGTCGCTCCGCCGTCGGGGAAGTAGTAGAGCTCCTCATCACTCGTCGTGAGGGACATGGCCGGCGTGCGGCCGATGCCGTTGTACGGTTCGGGGCTGAGGCCGAGGCCGCCGAACCCGGGAAAGCCGACGCCCCAGCAGTCGCCGGCGGGCACGGCCTCGATGCCGGTGCCCCACAGTCCGTGCGGGCGCTTCTGGTAGTAGACGAGGGCCTCGTCGCCGACGCCGAGCAGGTTCTGCAGGTACTCGCGGTACGTCATCCGCGCCAGCGCCTGCTTCTTCTCGGCGTCGCTCATCCCGGGGAGCACATCCGCCGAGGCCGTCTCGACCCTCATGATGTCGTCACGCGCCTGCTGCGAGAGCGGCAGTCGCCCGACGAGTGAAGAAGTCGACTCGCCCGGGGCACGGCGGAGGAACGTGTCGGCGCCGAACGACTCCTCGGGGAAGAAGTACCCGTTCGTGAGCCCTTGGCTCCCGTAGAAGCCGGTGTCGACGCCCTCAGCCAGCTCGGCGAAGTCGATGCCGAGGTCGTCCATCAGTTCGAGGGACGGAGCGTTCCAGGTGTCGGGGCTGTCGAGGTTGACCATGCCGCCGTTGCTGAGCAAAGTCTGCCCCCGCACGGAGAACTCGTTGCGGTGCTGGTGCCCGCCGAAGTCGGCGAGCGCCTCGATGACGAGGATCCGGGCGTCGTCGCCGAACCGCTTCCGATAGAAGTGGGCGGCGGCCAGGCCGCTCACCCCGCCACCGACGACCACGAGGTCGTAGGCCTCGCGCAACACCTTCGGCGCGCCGAAGTCGGCGCCTCCGAACGTGCCGCCGTGTCCCGCGGCGCGGGCGGCGTCCGTCTGTCCGACGAGGCCGGTCTGCCGCGGCCGGCTCGCGGCCATGCCGCCGCCACCGGCCTGCGCATGGGCCGCCCCTCCGGGCACGGCCGTGAGCGCTGCCGCACCGGCCGCCACGGCCATGCCGTTCAGCAGATCGCGTCGGCTGATTCCGGCCGACATCCCGAGTTCATCGTCTCCGTGCTTCGCCATGTCGACTCCAGTCGCTCAATGCCTCGTCCGTCCCCGCAGGCTAGTGACCGCTTCGAAGCGGGGTCAACGAATTCGTTGAACAATCTGCGATATCAGTCCGTTTCATCCGTGAACAGGCTCCGTGCCGACGGATTCCGAAGCACTTCGTGAATGGGCGTTCCGAAAACGGGCCTGAGCCGCCGGAGCCCGAACGCGCCTACGCTGGAACCCGTGGACTGCTCCTACTTCGACGCCGGGCGCTGCCGGTCGTGCTCGCTCATGGGGCAGCCCTACGAGACGCAACTCGCCGACAAGCAGCGGCATGCCGAAGATCTCCTGCAGGCGCACGCCGGCCTCGACTGGCTGGCGCCGATCGGCAGCCGCGAAGACGGCTACCGCAACAAGGCGAAGATGGTGATCGGCGGCACGACGGCGGCCCCGACGATCGGCATCCTCGACGCCGACGGGCACGGCATCGACCTCGAGGCGTGCGGCATCTGCTCCCCCGGCCACCGGGCGGCGTTCCCCGTCATCGCGGCGTTCATCACGCGCGCCGGCCTCACGCCCTACGACGTGCCGAGCCGCACCGGCGAGCTCAAGCACCTGATCCTCACCGAATCGCCCGACGGCGAGCTCATGATCCGCTTCGTCGTGCGCTCGACCGAGCCGGTGGGCCGCATCCGCAAGCACCTGCCGTGGCTCCTCGCCGAACTGCCGAACGCCCGCGTCGTCACCGCGAACGTGCTGCCCGAGCACAAGGCCGTGCTCGAAGGCGAGCACGAGATCGTCCTCACCGAGGCCGAGACCCTGCCGATGCGACTCGGCGACGTCACGATGCACCTGCGGCCGCAGAGCTTCTTCCAGACCAACACCGAGATCGCCGAGGCACTCTACGTCGAAGCGCGCGACTGGGTGCGCGCGCTCGCGCCCGACTCGGCGTGGGACCTCTACTCGGGCGTCGGCGGCTTCGCCCTGCACATCGCGGATGCCGCGGCATCCGTCACCGGAATCGAGACGAGCGTCGAGGCCGTCGCGAGCGCCGAGCTCAGCCGAACGGATGCCGCGCTCTCACGTGTGCGGTTCGAGTCCGGCGACGCCACGGCCTTTGCCCTCGGCGCCGAGACTGCCCCCGACCTCGTGATCGTGAACCCGCCCCGGCGGGGCATCGGCCGCGAGCTCAGCGGATGGCTCGAGGCATCCGACGTGCTTCACGTGCTCTACTCGAGCTGCAACGCGGCCTCGCTCGCACGCGACCTCGAGGCGATGCCGTCACTGCGGCCGGTGCGCGGCCGGGTGTTCGACATGTTCCCGCAGACGACGCACTTCGAGGTCATGGTGCTGCTCGAACGGGTCTGACCTCGAGACCCGAGTCGGCGGCCGAACGCCCGGCTGCTCGCGCCCGGCCGCCTCGGCGTCAGCGCTTGCGCGGCTTGACGATGCCGTCGTCGGCCTTCTCGCGCTTCAGTGCTCGTTTCTCTTTCAACGAGAGCTGGGCTTGCTTCTTGGCGGTGTTTCCGCGGGCGTTCTTCTCGGACATGCTGGGCTCGCTTCCCTTCATCAGCTGGCGGGCTTCCGATGACCATAGCCCACCCCCCAGGGGAAGTCACTTCGGCAGCCACCGCCCCGCAACCGCGTTTCGAAACCGGCCCGGTTCAGGCATTTCCTTGAGCGTGGGCTATACTGGCAGGTCACGCCAAAGGAGGCGACATGAAGAGGATCCCTACGTTCCTCGCGACGATGGTCGTCGCGACCTGGCTGTTCATGATCGGCTTCGCAGCCGGTTTCGAGAGTGAACTCGCCGCCCACCCGACGCTCACCCGCGAACACCCCGACGCACTGGTCGCCGGACTCACCATGGGCATCAGCGCCGTCGGCGCCATGCTGGTGATCGTCGCCAGTGTGCGAGTCGCGAAGTCACTGGTCAGGGCACGATCTCGCGAGGTCCCAACGGCGCTGTAGCGCCGGAGCGGCGCTGCGCCGCACATCGCGGCGCGGCGTGCGCCCTCGGGGCGCAGGCACGATGCCTGCACCCCGAGGTGTGCTCAGCCGAGCGCCGGGAGGGCCGCTCAGGCGCCCGCGGCCAGTTCGCGCGCGCGGGCGAGCGCGGCGTCGGTGGCGCGATCGAAGGTCTGCTTGAAGCCGGCCTCCTCGAGCACGGCGACCGCGCGCTCGGTGGTGCCCTTGGGGCTCGTGACGCGGCGGCGCAGCTCGGCGGGCCCGTCGTCGGAGGCGGCGAGCAGCTCGCTCGCCCCGCGGAACGTGCCCTCGACCATGACGGCCGCCTGCTCGGGGGTGAAGCCCTTGTCGACCGCCGCGGCCGTGAGCTGCTCGATCAGGTAGAAGACGTAGGCCGGGCCAGAGCCCGAGATCGTCGAGAGCGCGTCGATCTGCCCCTCGGGCACGACGAGCACCTCGCCGACGGTCTCGAAGAGCGCCACGGCGAGCGCGAGGTCGTCGTCGCTCGACCGGGTACCGGCCGAGACACCCGTGACGGCGCGGCCGACCACGGCCGGGGTGTTCGGCATCGAACGGATCACCGCGACCGACTCGGGCAGCAGCGACTCGAAGGTCGCGACCGTGACCCCGGCCGCGACGCTCACGACGATCGCCCCGGGCTCGAGCGCGTCGGCGATCTCCTCGAGGAGCGCGGGCACCATCGCGGGCTTCACGGCGACGACCACGAGCTTCGCGCCGGCGACGGCCGTGCGGTTGGCCGCGGCATCCGTCTCAGTGGCGTACGCGACGACCCCCGGAAGCGCCGCGAGCTCGGCCGCCTTCTCGGCGCTGCGGTTCGTGGCGCGGATGCCGCCGTCGACCTCGATGCCCGGCTGCAACAGGCCTGTGAGGATGGCGCGGGCCATCGAACCCGCCCCCAGAAACGCGATCGCGGGCAGTCTGACGGGGGCCTCGGCACTCATGCGACCCATCCTAGATTCGGGACCTGATGCTGTGGGGGTGCGTGAATGTCGCACGTCACGCACCCCGTTTAGGATTGCTGCATGAGCGCATCGGGCGGCACCAAGGCAATCATCGCGGCGTTCCTCGCCAATACGGGCATCGCCCTGACGAAGTTCATCGCGTGGTTCTTCTCGGGCTCCGCCTCGATGCTCGCCGAGGGCGTGCACTCGGTCGCCGATGCCGGCAACCAGCTGCTGCTGATCCTCGGCGGCCGCAAGGCGAAGAAGGCGGCCGACAAGGAGCACCCCTTCGGCTACGGCCGCGAGCGCTACGTGTACGCCTTCGTCGTCTCGATCATCCTGTTCTCGGTCGGTGGCATCTTCTCGATCTACGAGGGCGTCGACAAGCTGACGCACCCGCACGAGCTCGAGAACGCCTGGCTGCCGCTGCTCGTGCTCTCGATCGCGATCGTGCTCGAGTCGTTCTCGCTGCGCACCGCGGTCAAGGAGTCGAACCACATCCGCGGTCGCCAGAGCTGGGTGCAGTTCGTGCGCCGGGCGAAGGCGCCCGAGCTGCCCGTCGTGCTGCTCGAAGACGTCGCGGCCCTCATCGGCCTCGTCTTCGCGTTCATCGCCGTCGGTCTCACGGTGCTCACCGGCAACCCGGTCTTCGACGCCATCGGCACGCTCATGATCGGCACCCTCCTCGTGCTCGTGGCGATCGTGCTCGGCATCGAGACGAAGTCGCTCCTCGTCGGCGAGGGCGCCAACGACGACGACCTGGCCCGCATCGAGCAGGCGATCCTCGCCGGCCCCGAGGCCGAGCGCATCATCCACATGAAGACCCTCTACCTCGGCCCCGACGAGCTGCTCATCGCCGCGAAGCTCGGGTTCGCAGCCGACCAGCGCCTGCTCGAGGTGGCGGTGGCGACCAACGTGATCGAGCAGCGCATCCGCGACGCGGTGCCGTCGGCGCGCGCCATCTACATCGAACCCGACGTCTACGTCGAGCCGAACCAGCCTGCACCGCCCACCGACGCCATCGTCATCAAGGGCCTCGAGTGACGGCTGCCCGTGGCACCGCCCTGGTGCTGCGCCACGACTCCGCGATCGGCCTCGGCAACCTCGGCCCCACGCTCGAGGCGCACGGCTACGAGATCGTCACGGTCGACGCCCCGTCGACGGATGTCTCTGCACTCGACGCCCTCGCGCCCGACCTCGTCGTGGTGCTCGGCGGCGACGAGGGCGCATACGAGATCGACCGGTATCCGTACCTCGCCGACGAGATCGCGCTGCTCCGCACCCGCATCGACGCCGAGGCGCCGATCTTCGGCGTGTGCCTCGGCGCGCAGCTGCTCGCCAGCTCGCTCGGAGCCGAGGTCTTCAAGGGCCCGAAGAAGGAGGTCGGCTGGCTGACCGTCGAGCCGACCGAGGCCGGGGCGAACTCGCCCGTGCGGCACTTCGCCGGGGTGCCGACGGTGCAGTGGCACGGCGACACCTTCGAGCTGCCGGCGGGCGTCGAACGACTCGCCTCGTCGGGCGCCTACGAGAACCAGGCCTTCGCGAAGGGCGAGTGGCTGCTCGCGGTGCAGTTCCACCCCGAGGTCACCGACGAGATCCACGAGGAGTGGCTGCGGGAGTGGGGCGACGAGCTGCCCGACTACGGCCTCAGCCGCGAACAGCTGCGCGAGGAGCGTGCGTCGTTCGGGCCACTCGCGCAGGAGGCATCCGCTCGGCTGCTCGGCGACTACCTCGAGGGGCTCGCAGCGCGCGTCGCGCGAGCCTCGTAGCCTCGCGCCCGGCCGGTCGAGTAGCGACGCAGGAGCGTATCGAGACCCGGTGACGCGGTCATCTGACCGGACACCGGGGTCTCGATACGGCGCTGGCGCGCTACTCGACCGACGATTCGGACTAGAAGTGCGTGCCGCCGTCGATGCGCACCTCGGTGCCGGTGATGAACGCACCGTCTTCGCTCGCGAGCATCGCGACGACGCCGGCGACGGTCTCGGGGCTGGCCATGCCCTGCGCGATCGCCGGGGTGAGCTTCATGAAGAGGCTGAAGTCGGCGTCGGCGGGCAGGCCGGGGCCCTGGCTCTGCTTGCTCTCGCCGCTGCCGTCGGTCATGCCCGACGAGATCGAGCCCGGCTGCACCGAGTTGAAGCGGATGCCCTGCTTGCCGTATTCGGCGGCGAGCGCGTGGGTCATCGACTGCACGCCGCCCTTGCTGGCCGCGTAGGCCGACATGTACGGATGCGCGAAGGCGGCCGACGTCGAGCTGAAATTCACGACCGCGGCGCCGTTGCCCTCGAGGAGGGCGGGGATCGACTCGCGGATCATGAGGAAGGTGCCGACGAGGTTCACGTTGATGACCTGCTGGAACTGCTCGAGCGTGGTCTCGTGCGTGTGCGACGAGCGGAGGATGCCGGCGGCGTTGACGAGCACGTCGAGCCCGCCGAGCGCCTGCACGGCTGCCGCTACGCCCTCGCGCACGGATGCCTCGTCGGAGATGTTCACGACGACGGTCGTGAGGCGATCGGCGGCGTCGCCGGCCTTCGCCACGGTGTCGGCGAGGCCGGCCTCGCTGACATCGGCGGCGACGACGCTGCCGCCCTCGGCGAGCATTCGGAGCACGGTGGCCTGGCCGATGCCGGAGCCTCCGCCGGTGACGATGGCGCGGCGTCCTTCATAACGGTTCATGACTGTTGACCTTTCAGGGTTCGGGAAGATATAGGACACGCTACGCCACACTGACACGTTGTGCCAGTGTGGCGATGAGCGCCATGTTGACGCGGTCATCGCGTACGCTTCGAACGTGGACGAGAAACCCCCGACGCTGACCGAACGCCGCAAGGCCGCGACCCAGCTCGAGCTCGCCCGCGCCGCCGCCCGCCTCTTCACCGATCGCGGCCCCGACGCGACGACCGCCGAGGAGATCGCGGCCGCCGGCGGTGTGGCACTGCGCACCTTCTACCGCTACTTCCGCACGAAGGAGGATGCCGTCGCGCCGCTCCTCACCGTCGGCGCCGACCACTGGCGGGCGCTGCTCGCGGCATCCGACCGCTCGGTCGACCCGCTCACGGCGATCGAGCGCGCCATCACCGAGGCCCTCACGCCTCCCGGTGACGACCTCGAGGGAGTGCACTGGACTCGCGGCCTCCTGCGCGCCGGTGTCGACGACCCCGCCCTCATGAACGTCTGGTACCGGGTCAACCGCGAATCCGAGACGAAGCTGCGCGGCGTGATCCTCGAGCTCGGCGGGCCGTCCGTCGACGACTCGACTGCGCGACTCGTCGCCGCAGCGGCCACCGACGCGATCCGCATCGCGCTCGAGGCGTGGGCCGAGACGGATGACCCCGAGCTCGGGCCGGGCTCGCCGGCCGAACGGGCCGTGCAGAACTTCCGGCGCCTCTCGGCGGGTCTCACGAGCGCCTGAGCGGGTCCTCGAAGAAGTCGAGCAGCAGCCGGGCGGCGGCATCCGCCTCGACGCCGGCGAACACCTCGACCCGGTGATTGAGCCTGCGGTCGCGCAGCACGTCGTAGAGCGAACCGGCGGCTCCGGCCTTCTCGTCCCAGGCGCCGAACACGACGGTCGGGATGCGGGCCGCGAGGATCGCCCCGGCGCACATGACGCAGGGCTCCAGCGTGACGACGAGCGTGCAGTCGGTGAGCCGCCAGTCGCCCGTGGCCTCGGCGGCCGAGCGGAGCGCCAGGAGCTCGGCGTGCGCGGTCGGGTCCCCATGCAGCTCGCGCTCGTTGCGACGTGCGGCGACGACCTCGCCGGCGGCGTCGACGACGATCGCACCGACCGGCACATCGCGCGTCGCGGGCGCCTGAGCGGCCTCGGCGAGCGCGAGGCGCATCCACTCCCGGTGCTGCGGCAGCTCCACGATCACTCCCTCCGCGCGACGACCCTGCGAACTAGACTCGAGCCTATGCGAGTCCACGTTGCCGACCACCCGCTCATCACCCACAAGCTGACGGTGCTCCGCGACGTGAACACCCCGTCGCCGGTGTTCCGCTCGCTCGTCGAAGAGCTCATGACCCTGCTCGCCTACGAGGGCACGCGCGGCGTGCGGGTCGAGCCGGTCGACATCGTCACCCCGGTCGCCCCCACCACCGGCGTGCGCATCGCCGACCCGAAGCCGCTCATCGTGCCGATCCTCCGCGCGGGGCTCGGCATGCTCGAGGGCATGGTGAAGCTCGTGCCCACGGCCGAGGTCGGCTTCCTGGGCATGGCACGCAACGAAGAGACGCTCGAGCCCACCACCTACGCCGAGCGCCTGCCCGACGACCTCAGCGACCGCCAGTGCTTCGTGCTCGACCCGATGCTCGCCACGGGCGGCTCGCTCATCGCAGCGATCGAGTTCCTGCTGAAGCGCGGGGCGACGGATGTCACGGCGATCTGCATCCTCGCAGCCCCCGAGGGACTCGCGGCGGTCGAGCAGGCCATGCAGGGCCGCGGCGAAGTGACCGTCGTGCTCGGCGCCGTCGACGAGCGCCTCAACGAACTCGGCTACATCGTGCCCGGCCTCGGCGACGCGGGCGATCGCCTGTACGGCACGGTATAGCCCCGCCGCGAATCCCGTCCGCCGAAGGATCTTCGAGCCTCGACACGCCGAGGCGAGAATCCGACGCGGAAGATTTCTGAAACTGCGTGTTCATCGCAGAATCTTGCAAGCATCGCGATGGGCTGACTGATCCTGCCGGATGCCTCTCGGCAGCGCGCACCGCGTGCGACGAACACCCCCGGTCATAGATCGTCACGAATTGACACATGCTCGGTGATCGGTTTGACTGACGCTCATGACAGACACCGCACGCAACCTGACCGCCCACGGCGCTCTCAGGACGACCGGCATGATGATGCCGGCACGTGCAGCCATGTGTTGTCGAATGTGCCGCTGACCGCGACCCCACCGCCGAGTTCCGCAGCCGATCCGCACCCAGATCGACGCCGACTCCTCTGAACCCACCGCATCCGGGGGTTCGCCCGGCCGTCCGGCCATTCGCTCAGACCCCGACTCCAGGGGTCCGTCGCTGCACCCTTCACGCAAGGATTCTCCGTCATGTCTCTCGCACTCGCACCCGCTCCCATCCGCACCGTCCAGGCCCGCACCGCACCGTCGCTCGCCGCAGCGCCGACGCACGTGTCGGCCCCGCTCCGCTCCGTGCCCGCCGAAGTCGCGCAGGCCGCCTCCGTCACGTCGCCCGACACCGCGACGGCAGCCCGCAGCCCGCGGGTCCGCGCCGTACCCGAGGGCACCGAAGCGCGCGGCTTCGTGCTCTACGTCGGCATCGACGAAGCCAAGGCCCTCTCCGACGGCACCACCCTTCACCGCATCGTCGAGGCGCTGCGCACGCTCACGGCCGAGGTCTCCCCCTCCGCCGAGACGTACGCCGCGGTGGCACTCGCTCCCGAAGGGGCCGGCGGCCGCGATGTCGACGTCGTCCGCCTCGCCCTGCAGGACCCGTCAGCACTCGCCAAGCAGCGCGAGGGACAGGGCACCCGCGACGACGCCGACCGGCACCCCAACGGCGTGATCATCGACATCTCGCGCAAGCGCGTGCTGCTCGACGGCGAGGCCGCGGGCCTCACCTACAAGGAGTTCGAACTGCTGCAGTACCTCGTGCTGCGCGAGGGCCGCACGATCGACCGCCACGAGCTCATCGACAGCCTCTGGGATGCCGACGACGAGGCCCCGAGCGAGCGCACCATCGACGTGCACGTGCGTCGCCTGCGCTCGAAGCTCGCGCACTACCAGGACATCGTGCGCACCGTTCGCGGTGTCGGCTACCGCTTCGACCGTCACGCGGATGTCTCGATCCGCCAGGCGTCGACGCCCTCCCCCGACCTGTACTGAGGCCGTTCGCGGTTCCTTGGTCGGATCCGCGGCGCTACGCTGACCTCGACGAGGGAGGTCGGATGCCGCTGGGCTTCTCCGTGCAGCGCGTGGATCTGCCGCGCCGGGCAGATCCGCACCCTGCCTACCCCTCGCACCTTCGCCGCCTTCCCGACGCCACCCTCGTCACCACTTGGATCGAGGGAACCGCTGCGGTGCGCCTTGCCGTCATCGATCCTCGAAGCGGGGCGGTGACGGTCCGCAAGGGGATCCGGGGACAACTTCGAGACGTCGTCGTCTCCGAGGCCGGCGATCGTGCGTGGCTCTTCTGTACGAACGGGGTACACGAGTTCGACGTCGCGACATCGACGGTGCGACGCACGCTGACGAAAGGACTCGGCGTCGAGGCGTCCCGCCCGCTGCGCCTCGACGAGGACACGGTCCTGCTCGTGCAGCGTTTCGCGGCGACGTCTGCGATCGTGTCGCTCGAACGCATGGAGGTGATCGGCAGATTGCGTTTCGACCGCCCCGACTTCGTGCACCGACGCGGTGACCACCGCATGCTCCTGAGCTTCGCGGACGGTCGCGGCCGAACACTCGGCGCGGACAACCGCCTCGTGCGGGGCGGCGGAATCGGCGTCCCGATCGGGATCACCGCGATCGACCTGGGTGATCGCATCGCCGTCGTCTCCGGCACGCGGCATGCTTGGCAGAACCCGCACGGTCTCGACCCTGAACGCTTCGCCCGAGTGGAGCCGGAGGGCGTGGTCGCGATGCTCGATCCCACCACGTTCGCCGTCACTCGACGCGGGGCGAACCTCGGGATGCGCCGGCTCATCGGCCCGGACGACGCGGGACGACTCGTCGGAACGGATTTCGAGTTCCAGGAGCGCGGGCGGCGATTGATCATCTCGGACCGCGATGGCGACCGGCTGATCGGTGAACTCGTCTTCGACGAGCCGGTGCTCGAAGGCATCGCCCTGGATGGGACATCCGTCGCCATCAATCACGATGCCGGAGTCGGCTCCGCACTTCCCTACATCTCCATCGCGAACTGGTCCGAAAAATAACGGAACGATAACTAGCGCCTGTTACCGATCCGTTATATATTCGGAACTGCGCCGCTTGTTTGCTGTGGCAGGCGGCGCGGAATGTGATTGCAGGACACTCTTGGTGCAAGGGAGAGGGCCGGTCGTCAGCCTCTACGACCGGCCCTCAACCGAATCCTCCCGGCGACGGTCGAGGGCACGCAACCGAATCCTCCCGGCGACGGTCGAGGGCACGCAACCGATTCCTCCCGAGGTTCCCTATTGTGGGATCAGCCCACAATCGGAAGGACCCCGCATGGCAGATCGCGCGATCACGGTGGCCGCTTGGGAATCACTGTTCCGTGCGCAGGTCTCGATCATGCGCGCACTCGCGGCCGAGTTCCCGAGCGAGGTCATCTCGCTCAACGAGTACGACGTGCTCTTCAACATCACCCGTGCTCCGGGCCGGCGCCTGCGCCTCAAAGACCTGAACCAGAACGTGCTCATCACCCAGCCGAGCGTGAGCCGGCTCGTCGATCGCCTCACGGCCCGCGGGCTCGTCGCGAAGCTGCCCGACCCGCGCGACGGCCGAGGCACGATCGTCGCGATCACCGATGAGGGCTTCGACCTCTTCCGCCGGGTCGCGATCACGCACATGGAGGCGATCAATCGCCAGTTCGGCGACAGCCTGTCCGAAGACGAGCTCCGAACGCTCGCCGACCTCTGCAATCGGCTGCGCCCCGAACTCGACCGGGCCTGACACCCGGCCGATCCGCGGAATCACGCGCGAGAACTCGGTATAGACGAGCGGCTCTCCACAGCGTTACTCTCAGCTCAGACAGTGGGTCTGGCTGGGTTCCTGGGGGGAAGTCATGGACATCGTGCTCGTCATCATGCAAGCCTGCATCGTCATCGGCGCGATCGTGCTCGGTGTCCGGACCGGCGGCATCGGCCTGGGACTCTGGGGCGTCGTCGGCACGGTGATCCTCGTGTTCGTCTTCCAACTGCCACCGGGCGCCATCCCGATCGACGCGTTCTTCATCATCATCGCGGTGATCACGGCATCATCGGCCATGCAGGCGGCCGGCGGCATCGACTACCTCGTGGCCATCGCGTCGAAGATCATCCAGCGCAATCCCAAGCGGCTCACCTACGTCGCGCCGCTCGTGGCGTTCGTCTTCACCGTGCTCTCGGGCACCTCGAACATCTTCTTCGCACTGATCCCCGTGATCTACGAGACGGCGTACCGCAACGGGCAACGACCGGAACGGGCTCTCGCTGCTTCGACGGTCACCTCGGGCCTCGGCATCACCGCGAGCCCCGTGTCCGCGGCGATGGCGGCCTACCTCGTGCTCATGGACGGCACCGGCTACGGACTGCCGCAGATCCTCCTCATCACGGTGCCCGCGGCGATCGTCGCCTGCATCGTCACCTCGCTCGTGCAGCAGCGCGTCGGCAAAGACCTGCTCGACGACCCGGTGTTCCTGAAGCGCGTCGCCGACGGCACCGTCGAGGTGCCCGCTGCGCTGAAGGCCCGCTACGCGGCCAAGATCGGCGGCGGCGCACCGGTCACGGCAGGCAGCTCCGGCACCGGCACGGCGACGGCGACCGGCGGTTCGGATGCCGCGGCAGACGTGCCGCCCGCCCGCATCGAGCACCCCGTGCCCCCGGGCGGCGCGACCGCCGCGTGGATCTTCGTGACCGGCACCCTGCTGATCGTGCTGCTCGGCCTCTTCCCGGGTCTGCGCCCGGCCTTCCCCGACGAGGAGGGCGAGCTCGTGCCGCTCGGCATGTCGACCATCATCGAGATGATCATGTTCACGGTGGCCCTCGTGATCATCCTCGTGCGCAAGGTCAAGCCGTCACTGGTGGTCGAGCAGCCCCTGCTGCGGGCCGGCTTCGTCGCCGCGGTCGCGCTGTTCGGCATCGCCTGGATGGCCGACACCTTCATCTCCGCCAACGAGGAGACGATCATCGAACCGCTCGGCGCGATGATCGAGGCGAACCCGCTGCTCCTGGCCGTCGCGCTCTTCATCGTCTGCGGCCTCACCACGAGCCAGTCGGCGACGACGAACACGATGATCCCGATCGCCCTGGCCGCCGGACTCGCCCCGGGCGTCATCACGGCGATGTGGCCCTCGCTCATCGGCGTCTGGCTGTTCCCGGCCAACGGCTCGCAGATCGCCGCCGTCGAGACCGACCTCACGGGGTCGACGAAGCTGACCCAGGTGCCGGTCTGGCACTCGTTCACGATCCCGATGCTCGTGTCATGGGTCGCCGTCGTCGGATCGGGCCTCCTGATCCAGCTCATCGTCCCCGCCTGACTCGGCGCCGAGTCACGACGACCGGCGCCCGAAGCTTCCCTACCATCCAGCCGAGGAGGAACCCCATGACCGACGCCGCCGACGTGAAGTCCGCCGCAGCGCAGTTGATGCCCGAGGTGCTCGAGCACCTCGAGAGGCTCGTGCGCATCCCATCCGTCGCGTTCCCGGGGTTCGACCCCGAGCCCGTGCACCGCATGGGGGCGGCCGTCGTCGAGCTCTTCGAAGCGGCGGGAGCGGCGGGCGTGAAGCTGCTCGACGTGCCCGACGGCTACCCGTGCGTCTACGCGGACCTGCCCGGCCCCGAGGGCTCGCCGACCGTGCTGCTCTACGCCCACTACGACGTGCAGCCGGCCGCCGAGAGCCAGGGCTGGTCGACCGAGCCGTTCGAGCCCGTCACCAAGGACGACGGTCGCATCTACGGTCGCGGAGCCGCCGACGACAAGTCGGGCCTCGTCATCCACTACGGCACCCTGAAGCTCCTCGGTGCCGATCGGCCGTGTCACGTGAAGATCCTCGTCGAGGGCGAGGAGGAGACGATCTCCCACCTCGAGGCGTTCGTCGAGGCGAACCCCGAGCTCTTCGCCGCCGACGCCTACGTCATCGCCGACATCGGCCCGCAGCGCGTCGGCCGGCCGGGTCTCACGACCGCGCTCCGAGGGGATGTCGCCTGCACGGTGACCGTGCGCACCCTCGGCAACCCCGTGCACTCGGGCATGTTCGGCGGAGCGGCCCCCGACGCCATGACGGCGATGATCCGCATCCTCGACACGCTCCACGACGAGCACGGCGACACGGTCATCCCGGGCGTGGACAGCGGCCACTGGAGCGGCGCCGACATGGAGGAGGACGTCTACCGCGAAGGCTCGGCCATCCTGCCAGGGGTCGACTACCTCGGCACGGGCTCGCTCTCCGACCGCATCTGGGCCAAGCCCTCGGTGACGGTGCTCGGCATGGACCTGCCGAACACCGCAGAGGCATCGAACGTGCTGCTGCCCTCCGTGACCGCGAAGCTCTCGATGCGCATCGTGCCGGGCGCCGACGCCGACGCGCAGCTCGACGCACTCATGGCGCACCTGCGCGCGCAGCGGCCGTGGAACTGCGAGGTCGAGGTCGAGAAGGTGAAGACGGGGCATCCGTTCGCCGTCGACGCCTCGCATCCGGCGATCGTCGCCGCCTCGGCCGCACTCGAAGCGGCCTACGGCGCGCCTGTCGAGTCGATCGGCAGCGGCGCATCCATCCCCCTCGTGGCCTCACTGCAGAAGGTCGCCCCGGGTTCGGCGATCGTGCTCTGGGGTGCTGAAGACACCGCGCAGTCGCGCATCCACGCGTCCGACGAGTCCGTCGACCCCGGCGAGATCGAGCGGATGATCGCCGCGCAGACCCTCTTCATCCAGGGACTCGCGGCGGCCGAACGATCCTGACCGAACCAGCGAGACACGGCCCCGAACGACTCGGCGCGTTCGCCGACCGCGCACGGGTGACGGTGGGGCGGGAACCCTACCTCCCACCCCACCGCGGTCTCCAAGGAGACCACTCCCGCCGAGCGACCCGAACTGAGCCCGGCGAGCTTGTCCCGGCGATCGGAGGAATGCTCCATCGCGCTGCTCGCGGGGGTCAGCGCGGGCAGGTCGGCACGGGGGTCGACTCGGGTCTGCTCGAATCGTAGCCGCAGGGATGCCCGCTGGATACTGCCCCGATTGGGGGGTGAGAACGCTTCCACGCCGGCCGCTGCGGCAACGGCTCGGGCACGCGGGTGCCGACGGTCAGGGCCAGTCGACGGATGCCTCGTACTCCTCATGTCGACGAAGGTAGGCGACGATGAACGGGCATTCGGGCACGATGCGCTCACCGCGGGCGACGGCGTCGTCGAGCGCGGTCCTGGCGAGCTTGCTGCCGAGGCCGCGGCCCTCGAACTCGGGCAGCACCACGGTGTGCGTGAAGACGATCGCGCCGTCTTCGAGTCGGTACTGCGCGAAACCCGCACGCTCGCCCCCGAACGTCAGGTCGTAGCGGTGACGGTCATCGTTGCGGACGATCTCGACGATGTCGGTGGCCATGGCGCGACTCTACTCGACCGTCGCGGCGGACGCGCCGCGACCGGCACAGGCCCCGCCGTCGCGGCGCGGTCGCCGCAGGCGTCGCCGCCGCGCTCAATCGCACGGTTCGGGCGGGTACGACGTGGCGCCGTCGCCCGGCGCAGGGCGTGCGGACGGCCACGGTGAGCGTGCGCGCACGCACCGCAGCGTCGGGCCGGGCGGCTCGAACGACGGCGAGCGGTTCGGGTGCGCCGCGCGCCGCACCGACGGGCCGTGACAGGCAGCGGCGGATGCGCCGCACGGGCACCGCGGCATCCGACTTGCCCTCTCCGTGCTCGTGCACGGTTGCCACCACGAGCGCGATCAACCAGGCGAACACGAGCGTGAACGCCACGAGTTCGAACACGGTCAGGTTGAAGAGGCCGAGCCCGTCGTAGGCGACCATCGCGGCCGCCTCCACCGTGAGCGCGAGATACGAGAACCGGGCGAACCAGCGGGGAACCCGCGGTGCGAAGAGCTGGATACCGAGGCAGAGCAGCGCGAATGCCGCTGCGGCGCCGACGGCGAACGTGTTGTGCAGGTCGGTGTCGGTGTCGATCGGCACGAGTCCGACGCCCATGAGGCTGAACCCGACGAGCGCGATGAGCAGGCGCATCACGGTGCGCCCGACCGGCCGGAGCGCGAACGGCCCGTGCGCGAGCGCGCGGGTGAGCATCGCCGAGAGGCCCGCCATGCCGAAGCCCGACATGATGATCGCGACGTTGAAGCACGCGGCCGCCAGGTCGTTCGAGGTGCCCAGGGTGCTGAAGTTGCGCGTCCACCACTCGCCGGTGGGGGTGATGCTCATGCTCGCGAGACTGCCGGCGGCGAGCAGCATCGCCACGAGGTTGAAGGTGCGGTACGCCTCGTGCTCGATCGCGCGATGGTGCAGGCGGAACGTTCCGACACCGAACACGACGCCGAGGAGCACGCTGTACAACTCGTGCCCACCGGGGAGGCCGTCGAACGCCGAGGCGGTGAAGTGCACGGCGAGCAGCGCGATCGCCGCCCAGGTCAGTCCGTTGGCGATCGCCCGCCACTCGGCGCGCAGCGCCGGCAGCCCGAGGCGCGCGAGCCGCGCGAGCGCGTGGTTCGACGCCGATGCCACCACGAGGCCCGCGCCGACCGCCGCCCCGCCGGCGAGCGCCGGCACCACCCAGACGACGTCGATCACGTGGGAGCCGCTCGTCGCCGAGAACCGGGGGTCGAGGGCGCGATACAACACGATCGACACCGCCACGGCGATCAGCAGGGCGTAGACACGTCGCATGTGAGCGGCCAACCGACGCGAGCGTACGACTCCGAGCCGAACGCGCCCCACACGTCCGGCGGTGCCGGCGCCCGTCGCACGCGTCGGCACGACGAGGATCCGATTCGACGACTCCGGAGCGACCCCGGCGAACGCACCCCTCATATCCGAACTCTCGATCCCCAGAATCAGATGTGTTCGCGAGCCTAACCGGCGCCCTGCGACCGAGTCATCCCAGAGTTGCGTCCCCCACGCCTATACCCAGCAGACTCTCAGCAAACTGCGGGCGGCCATGAAGCACGTGCACAGTGGAGCGAGGTGTCCGGGAAAACAAGAACGGCCCGCTTTCGCGAGCCGTTCTCTTACTGTCTCAACCAGTGTGCGCCCGGAGGGATTCGAACCCCCAACCTTCTGATCCGTAGTCAGATGCGGGGTGTCCACCAAGGTCCACGCAGCGCCGTAGTTCAAGCACGCTACCCCGGCGCGACACCATCGGACAACCACGGATCGACTCGGGTTGCTGGCAGCGTTACTGTCACGCCTGCCGCTTCCTCGCCCTCCGCGGTGACGCGATGAGCCCCTCCGATGCCCGTTTCAACAAGCGCGACTGGCAGCTCCTCACCGTACTCACCCTGAACCCCGGGGCATCTCCCGGCGAGGTGCGGATGCGCGCCGACATGCTGCCCCCGTCGACCTGGGGCTCGAACCTGCGCGGCATGCTGAAGGACGCCGCATGGCGGAAGCTGAGTCGCGAGACGAGCGAGGCGGCCGGCCGGCGCTGCGCCATCTGCGGCGCGGAGTCGTTTGGACCGAACCACACGCCACAGAATCCCGACTGTCACGAGATGTGGGTGTTCGAAGTCGCCGATGGGGTGCTCGTCCAGCGGCTCGAGCGACTCGTCGCACTCTGCAAGGCCTGCCACAACGTGCAGCACGCCGGCCGTGCCGAAAAGCTAGGGCTCACCGGCGACGTCGTCGACACGCTCTGCAGGGTGAATCGCTGGACCCCAACAGAATCGGAAGACGACATCGACCGCGCCTGGGACCGCTACGAGCTCATGAGCGGGCTCGAGTTCGACCTCGATCTTCGTGCGCTTGCGGGCCGCATCCAGGTCGGCGACGACGTCGATCTCTACTTCCGGGCCCGTGAGCGCGAGCGGCTGGGTAACAGTTGGCTCAAAGGCCCGGCGCGGCCGACCGTGCCGACGCTGTTCGATCTGCCAAGCGAGGGAACGCCTCTGTAGACGGGACCGCTCCCCCAGGGCCGCGCATCTCGCCGAGCCGCCGAATCTAGTGA
Source organism: Agromyces cerinus (assembly GCF_016907835.1). Lineage (NCBI taxonomy): Bacteria > Bacillati > Actinomycetota > Actinomycetes > Micrococcales > Microbacteriaceae > Agromyces > Agromyces cerinus. Next base: position 2,992,235 of record NZ_JAFBCT010000001.1, read on the forward strand.
TCTCCTAGACTCCGGTAGACATCGGTAGAGATGGGCGGCCCTTCTGCATTCGATGCCCCACCGCGCCAGTCTCCCCGCCGTCGATCCGGTGGGTGAGGAGCGCCCGGACCGCAGCGAAGCGAGGACCGGACGCACCGCAACCCGCCGGGCCCGACGGCCGCTTGCGGCCGGCGCTTGAATGAGTACAGAAAGTTCTCACGACACATACGCCAGCGTTGCGTCCGGGGAGTGTCCGCTGCCCCAAATAGACTTGTGCCTTGCTGCTTCGGAGGCGTCGTCGTGGCTTGCCCGCCCAAACTTGCCTGCTCAAAAAGGACATCGTGGAACTCGAACAATCTGTACTTCTTGCCGAGGCCATCGAACAAGGCACAACCGGCCACGGCCTTCGTAGCTTCACCCCCGAACAGCTCTCTGAACTCGACTTGCGAGTCGAGAATGAGACGCTTCAGGTCTTCTGTTTCAAAAGGAAGCGCTGGCTAAAAGCCAAGCCCGAAGAGATCGTCCGCCAGCTCGTCCTTCGCAGGATGGTAACGGAAATGGCGTATCCGCTGTCGCGGATCGCGGTGGAGTGGCCAATCCAGATGGGTTCAGACGCAGAACGTCAACGCGCAGACATCGTCGTATTCAACGATGATGCCCACACTGACCCGTACATCATTGTGGAAGTTAAGCGCCCAAAAGTAGGTGACGGGATTGAGCAGCTCCGAAGCTACCTTCGATGGACAGGCTGCTTCTTTGGCACTTGGTCAAACGGCGACGACGCCGTGCACGTACTGCGTGAGGAAGACCCTTCGTCGGGCAAGGGCCCATACACCTTCCGAGACATTCCACGCGTGCCGAAGAATGGTGAGTCACTCGACGAGGTCCTGAAGCCGCTGACACCTGGCGACCTCCGACCGGTTCAGGACCTCCGAGCGCTAGTCGAGCGTCTCGAGCACGACGCTCTCTCGAACGCAGGTGTTGGGGCGTTTGACGAGCTCCTGAAACTCTTCTTCGCAAAGATCCACGACGAGATTCGAACCAAGGCCAAAGCAGGAGATCCGTGTCGCTTCCGTGCCTCGGCTGCGAGCGATGAACAGCTGCATCAGAGGATTGATGGTCTCTTCCAAGAGGCGAAGAAGCGGCCTGGAGCCTCGGATCTATTCGATGCCGGAGAGCAGATCAAGCTAACGTCTGATGCGCTCCGTCTTTGTACCTCGGTCCTCGAACCGTTCACCCTCGCACACTCGAATCTCGAAGTCATGGACGCGGCCTTCGAGTATCTCGTCAATCCCGAGCAAAAGGGGCAGAAGGGGCAGTACTTCACACCGCGCCCAGTGGTGAAAATGGCCGTGGAGATGCTGAATCCTCAGGATGGTGAGAAGGTCATTGATCCCGCGTGTGGTTCAGGCGGATTCCTGATCCACTCGCTGATGCACGTGCGAGATCAGAATGACTGGGCCCCCGCGGACGGCTACAAGTATGCGAATGAGAATCTGTTCGGTGCAGACTTCGATGACAAACTTGTGCGCGTTGCGAAGATGAGCATGATCGTCGCCGGGGATGGCAAAACGAATATCGTTCGCGTGAACTCTCTCGACGTGCGTGACTGGCAGAACTCCAAGGCCGCAAGCATGATCGGCCCCTTCACGAAGACGACAGTCGACGGTGACTTCGACATGGTCCTAACCAACCCGCCATTCTCAGGGAAGGTGTCGGGACGCCCCCAGCTCATCGCATACGACCTTTTCGATATGGCGTCGCAGGGGCTCCTCGCCGCTAGCGAGGACGACGAGGAACAGGCCGCTGCGGGGAACGGAGCGACCGGCAGAAATCGGCGCGTCAATTCCATGCAACGCGACATTCTCTTCCTTGAGCGAAGCCTGGACCTGCTAAAGCCCGGCGGGCGAATGGCCATCGTCCTGCCACAAGGCAACCTCAACAACATCGGGCTAGCTGGTCTCCGGAACTACGTGCTGGGCAGGGCTCGACTACTCGCGGTTGTCGGTCTCCACTACTACACGTTCCGCCCATTCGCGAGCATCAAGACAAGCGTGGTCTTCCTCCAGAAATGGGGTGGAGCTGCTGGGGATCGGCTCGACGACTACCCGGTCTTCATGGCTGTTAGCTCAAAGCCCGGCAAGGATAATCGCGGGCGGTACGTGTACAGGACTGATGAGAAGGGGCGTCTGCTCGACGCTGACGGCCGTGCCGTTGTTGAATCAGATAAGTCGGCTGCCGTGGACAGCGATCTTGATGAAATCGCAAGTGCTTTCCTGGAGTGGAAGAAAACTCAGGGGCTCGGGTTCTGATGTCGGCTCAGTTCTGGTCCGGGTCCGTAAGCTCTGTCGTCGCCCAGGGGCGCGCGGATCCCGAGTTCTTTGACCCGCGTATCGCACGCGTCGATCGAGCCATTTCGGGGGCGGGGAGCTCCACTCTTGAGAGTTTCGTACTGGACGCCTCTAGGGGTGCAAGTCCGACCTATGCCGACTCGGGCGATGTCCGAGTGGTCAAGACAGCAAACGTCCGTCGTTTTCAGATTTCAGGCGCCCCCGCTCAGTTCGTCGACCTGTCTGAACTCGCAGATCAAGGCGGACTAATTCCCACGAACTCATTGCTCATTACCTCCACGGGCGTTGGCTCGGCAGGACGGACCTTTCTATACACAGGGAGTGATTCCCTTGTCGCAGACGGTCACGTGACGGTCCTTCCCGTGCGGGGAACCAACACTGAGGCGGCATATCTCTGCGCCTACCTCCAGACGCCCTTCGGTCGGCAGCAGATCGTGCGGTTGCACCGAGGTTCTTCGCGACAGATCGAGATCTATCCTCAGGATCTTCTTCAGTTGCAGATCCCCCTACTGCCGACACAGGTGCGCCAAGCAATCGGTGACCGCTGGCTGGAGGCCGAATCCGCTGTACGCATTTCGCTCAATGGCGTGAGACGCGCAGAGGAGATGATCGAGGCCGTGATCGGTCAGAATGCAGGGAGCTGGGGTACTTCATCAGCCCAAGTGTGGGCGGAACCGATCTCCAGCGTGGCCGTTCGGCGGCGCATGGATGCAGAATCCTTCGCCCCACAGATCCGAAGCCTGCAGTCCGCGATCGCTTCCGTGGGACACCGAAGCCTTTCGGACCTCATCATTGAGACTCGCAAAGGCGTTCAGCCATCCGAGTACTCGGCAGATGGGGACGTCCAGGTTGTTAAGTCGAAGGATGTCAACTACCCAGAGTTCAGCATGGCCAGTTGCGAGCGAGCGCATAACGAAGGCTGGACTCAGTTCCTCAAACCGGGACAACTGCTCGTAAACATGACGGGCGAGGGCAGTCTGGGCCGAGCAGGCGTAGTCCCGGCAGGTGCTCACCACGCAGTGGCCTCTGTGGATGTCTGCACGTTGACGATTGACGCCCGGATGGCGCTCCCCGAGTACGTAGCCCTCGTATTGAACTCTTGGATTGGGCGCCGACAGACCTCAACCGTGCAGACTGGCTCCTCAGGGCAACAACACATGTACCCAGTGCATTTCGCGAATCTCCTTATCCCGCTCCCAACGGATCGAAGCGGTGCTGTTGATCTGGCGTGGCAACGGAGCGTTGTCGATGCCGCCGAAGCGAGGGCGACCGCATTGCGATTCGCGGAGATGGTAGGCGCTGAACTGGACACCGTCTTCGCTAGGCATATCCCGTCAGACGTGGATCTATCGACCATCCCGCGATAGCCGGCAGCTCTAAACCGTCTGCTCGAATGCCATCAACGCATCTTCGGGTGTTGGTAGTCACGCCAATCGTTGGCTCGAGCGCAGTGGCGTTCACCATGACCCGGATTGGACCTCCATGGCAAAGAAGGGTAGCCATTTCCCTACCCTGACGCCTTGATGAGACCGTCGGCTACGACTTCATCGTCCTGAACGGCAAACCGGACCACGCTGCCGGCTGCGGAGTCCGACATTGATCCCGTCGCTTTCCGGCGCCGCGTTGGGCATCCCGGGGCTGGCACCAAGCACGAAACGCCAATCGCGGCGGGCTCGAGCTGCGTGCTCCATCAGAGGGGTCCAGCCGGCCAACTGCCGGGCGAAACGGCTCCGCTATATTGACCGAATGAGGCATGAACCGATCGAAGTCGCTGATGTCTTCGTCGCGGGAAACTACCCGGCGCTCACGTACAACCCCCGCAAGGGTACGGCGTTGGAATCTGAACTTGTGGCATACCTCCGACAGCGAGGCAAGTGCCTGTTGATATCCGGCCCAAGTAAAGCCGGAAAGACCGTTTTGGTAGAGCACATGCTCCCGCGAAACTTCGCCGTCTGGGTGAGCGGAAATCGACTAAAGAGCGTTGACGACTTTTGGGAGGCAATCGTCGATCAACTGGACGCCTTCACTGAAGTGTCGACCACATTCACGGACGGCGACGACCTAAGTATCGAGGCAGCCTTAACTGTCGGCATTCCGGAATTCTTGCAAGCGAGGGTTGGTGTCCGGCCCGCGTTCAGTAAGAGTGAGGCAATCACCGGGCGTCAAGTGCGCAGCGCGGCGAGCACGGTGCTCGAATACCTCGGGCATACGCCCGTGCCCGTCATTCTCGATGATTTTCACTACATCGAAGACCCCTCCCTCCGCAAGGAGATTGCACTGGTTGTGAAGGAGTTGATCCTCAAGACACATGTTGTGCTAATCGCCGTTCCGCACGTGGCCTTTGATCCTGTGCGCGATAACCCCGACCTGAACGGACGGTTCTGGAACGTCACCGTAGAGCCGTGGAAGGCCGACGAACTGATCCAGATCGCTGCAGACGGGTTCCGCGTCCTTGGGCTTCTTGATTCGGACGGTTCACTCGGACGTTCCCTTGCCCGGGTCAGCCTCGGCGCCCCCTTCATCATGCAGCAGCTTTGTCAGGAACTCGTTTTCGGCAACGGGATTTATGAGTCCACCGAGGCGACGCAGGTACTCGCGGAACCGCCATCGTGGGATACCTTCTTTCGGACCGTCGCAGACCGGCACGTTCCCGGCATCTTTGAGAAACTCCGCAAAGGCCCGGCTCGCCGCGGTCAGGAACGAGTGGCACGGACCTTGAAGGACAGGCGCACGACGGACGTTTATGGTGCGGCGCTACTGGGAATCGGCTCACTGAGCCCTCGCCTGAAGTACCCCTACACGGCCCTTTCGAAGGAACTCGATCGGCACTTCATTGACGCGCCAAACAACCAACAACTTTCCAGCGCCCTCGGCCACATGGCCGAGATAGCACGCAAGGGGCGCGGAACTAGTGACGCGGCTTTCGTGTACAAAGACGACGAAGTTACGGTCGCGGACCCCTTCCTTGCGTTCTACCTGCAGTACGGCCATTGGACGCTACCGAGTCCCGAGGAGTAATGCGGATCAACCGCATGAACTGGACCAAGCCGCTCGCCTCGCTGCACCTCATCACAAGGATGCCATTGTCCTCGCAGTGACCTCGCGGTCCCCTAGGCGCTCCAAAGGGACGCTTTAGGTCGCCGGCTTTCGGATTCGCGTGGAGGTGGAAGAGTGCTCCTTTACCTTCCGCTTCTCGAAACGCGTAACCCACTCGGCGTAGATGGGCAAGAGGTCAGGATCACGCCTCTTGAGCGCGACCGTCATAAACGTGCCGAAGTCGACAAGCATTCGTGTCGACCTGGGATTGGTCGGTACCGCGGCGAAGCCCATCTGTGTGTGCGCACTTTCGCCATAGAGGGCAACGAACTCATCCGCGCATGCACGCCGCATGCGGCGACGAAGCTCGAGCTGTTCGTCTAGCGCGGGTGACAAACCCTCAAAATGCTCGTCGAGCACGGTTGTGAAGGGCTCAATCACGATATCGATCAGGGGATCTTCAGCCATTAGCTCCCGAATCGCCTGTACGTGCAGGTCGTTGTAGCGATGACGTAGCGCGCTCGGGGAAACGCGCTGCCAGCGAGCGAGTTCGGCCAGCTCAGGGCGACGGGTTGCCACACGCTGCGCATAAGCGGTGATCAGTGCGCGCAGATCGGCGGCGCGGTCCGCTAGTTCGGTGCTGACGCCTGTAGCCAAGTACAAGAATCCATCTGATCGCTCCGTGACGCTCTGCCCTTCGGCAAAAGGAGCAAATGAGTCGATCGGGATCCACGCGCCTCGCGAGCCAGTGTGCCGCGATCTCGACGGATCCACGGATGTCGAAACCGTTGCCAGCTTGGTAATAAGCCCACTCACAACAGGCGGGAGGTCCAGGTCACCAATCGCCTTTTCGGTCATGGCGGCAATCGTATGACACCAGCTTGAGTTTTGGACTTGCGTTAAGTGCAGTACTTAAGTAATGCTGTTTACGCACGCTCCGGTTGGATCGTGCAGGACCTAGGAGGACAAACATGGCAATTCAGAACGCGATCCCCGTGGACTTCGGAGCATTCTTCCCCGCCGGAGCCTTCATGGTCGGCGAGGTCGAACGGGTCATCGAATGGACCGACGATGGACAGCAGGCCGGCCAGCAGCACGACAAGCTGACGAGCAAGCCGCTTTGGACGGTGCGCGTCATCGATGCCGACCCGAACGCCCGCAAGGGGCAAGGTGAAGTCAGCGTCAAGATCGCATCAGCCGTCGAGCCGACTCCGCCGCCGGAGATGAATGGGCTGCCCTTCCGCCCGGTTGTCTTCGACGGTCTTACCGTGACTCCCTACGTCAAGGAGGGTGGGGGGCGACCCCGCGTTGCGTTCTCGCTTCGCGCAACAGACATGAAGCCTGCAGGCTCGTCGAAGCGCGGTGAATGATGGCCATCGACCTCAGGGGCGAGGTCCGCTGGTGGGGTATAGCCATCGCTGACACCTGGCAGCAACACAAGGCACTCTCGATCGTCTTCCTGATCGTCAGCGTCACCTTGAGCTGGCTCGACGGCATCGCGATCGCCCTCTGGACCATCGTTGCCCTTTGGCTCGGCGTTCACCTGCTGCGCCGATACCGCAATCGGATGACTCTTGCCGATCACGAGCGCCAGCGCCGCAGTCGCGTTTATGTCCAGTGGCTCTCGAGTGTGTGGCCCGAACTGATGCTTCGGCTCGGATGCGCAGCACACGTCACGGACGGCCCACGGACGGTCCCGGCGTTCACGAGCTATTCGTGGAGCGCAGGCGTGCTCTGGATGAGCGTGACACTCCCGCTCGGCATGACGCGAGAGCAGCTCGAGTCCCGAGCAGACGCGATCGCTCAGAACCTCGGCGCACGCCGCGTGTCAGTGTCAGCGGCGCCCGGTGGGGCGACAGTCATGGTCGCGTTCAGCGATCCTCTGGAACAGGTGTTCGCTCTGCCGCTCGCGACATCCGTCGATCTGGGCGCGATACCGCTGGGGCTTCGCGAGGACGGCTCGCCGTGGACGATGCGTCTTGGGCCGCACACCCTCGTCGCTGGCTCCTCAGGTTCGGGCAAGGCCTCGCTCGTGTGGGGGCTCATCCTCGGGCTTGCCTCGTCGATTCGCTCCGGGTTGGTCCAAGTGCACGGGATCGACCTCAAGTCAGCGATGGAACTCGGCATGGGCCGTGAGCTGCTGACCAGATTCGGGCACACACCCGAGCAAGCTGTGCAGCTCCTCGAGGAAGCCGTCGCGAGCATGCAGGCGCGAGCCCTTGAGCTCTCGGGTTCAACGCGGCAACACGTCGCCACGATCGCGAGTCCGCATATCGTCGTGCTCATCGATGAGATGGCAGCTCTCACGGCTTACCAGGCCGACCGTGAACTGATGCGACGCGCGAACAACGCAATCGCTCTGCTCTGTTCCCAAGGTCGCGCAGTCGGCTACACCGTCTTCGCATGTCTGCAGGATCCCCGCAAAGAGACGCTTCCGGCTCGTGGCCTGTTCACTCAGACGATCGGACTTCGTCTTCGTGACGCGATGGAAACGGCGATGGTCCTCGGCGAAGGTATGCGTGACAAGGGGGCACTGTGTCACCGCATTCCACCCACGATGCCGGGCACTGGGTACATCGTCCCTGACGACGGCAGCGACCCTGTGCGGGTCCGCGCTGGAACTGTCACTGACGAGATGATCCGCTCTGCTGCTCGCGATTTCGCCGCACCGCATCAGATTCCCATCGTTACGCCCGAACCCGCCGTGGCCGAACCCGCTTCGGCATCACGGTCGCGCCGAACTCGGCGCACCCCGAAAGGAGAAGAAGGATGATCAACAAGCGACAGCTCGCCCTCCTCGCGGCGCCCACCGCCGCACGCGCCCTCGTGGCTGGAGTGTTCGCGGCGGGGCACCTCGTCGGACGCAGTACCTACGACGCCAGGTCCGTCTCGTACACGGCCGGCTATGACATGGCCCGTGAGAACTTCTGCAATCTCAAGATGAACGACGAAGGGTACGCCAGTGCGTTCGACACTCGCCGCGCCGAGAGCCTCGACGAGAATCTCCTCATCGCAGATGCGAGCTGCATGGACTGGCAGATCGAGGCGTGGAACTCCGCGCAGGAGCGACAGGGCAACGACCTTCGTGCGTGCCGACCGGACAACGCCGAGGTGCTGTGGGCGGGCACGCTGATCACCTGCACCGCCACGGTGAACCTGAACTGACATGTCATACATCGACGAGGCGACAAACCGGCTGCGCCGGCCTGACTTCGAGCGCTGGATGGACCAGGTCTCGGGCACGGGCTATTGCGCGCAGCCGGTGCGTCTCGTCGGCTCTACTTCGACATTCGATTCACGGACTGGCGACCAGCTCGCTCACTACACCTCGTCCTCTGAGCCAGACGGCGTGACCTACGTCCGCTGCGGCAATCGTCGAGCCGCGCGGTGCCCGTCGTGCAGCTACGAGTACAAAGCCGACATGTGGCATCTCGTAGTTGCCGGTGCTGCAGGTGGCTCGAAGGGTGTCCCCGATTCTGTGGCGGAGCATCCGCTCGTCTTCGCCACCCTTACCGCGCCTTCGTTCGGCTCGGTGCACTCTGCACGAACGTCGAGTCGTGGTCTCGCTCGTTGCCGCCCACGCGCACATAAGCTCTGCCCGCACGGCCGACCGACCTGGTGCATGGCGACGCATGATCACGACTCCCCCGCAATCGGCGAGCCGCTCTGCATCGACTGTTACGACTACGAGTCGCACATCAGTTGGCAGTGGCACGCACCCGAACTGTGGCGTCGCTTCGTCATCCGACTGCGCCGCGAACTCGCCGCCTCGCTCGGCGTCAGCGAGACCGCGGCCCGGAAGCTCGTGCGTGTTCAATTCGCCAAGGTCGCCGAGTTCCAGCGGCGCGGTGCCGTGCACTTCCACGCGCTCATTCGACTCGATGGAGACGGCAACGAAGCCAATCCGTTCCCCGCGCCGCGCGTACCGACGACCGCGGCCGGCCTCGCGAACCTCATTCAAGTGGCAGCTGCAGCCGTCGATGTCATCGCCGATCCATTGCCCGGCGAGAGCGCATCCCGACGGCTCAAGTGGGGTCGACAGTGCGATGCGCGCCCGGTACACCGTCAGGTCGACACCGAGGATGGTCGGCTGACCGATCGCGCCGTCGCCGCTTACATCGCCAAGTATGCGACCAAGGCCACAGAGGATCTCGCTTCCACGAGCTCGGGAAGCTCTCGTCCCCACATCGCGACCATCCGCCAACTGGTTGCCGTTGCCGGCCGGGCTGCTGCGCTTGATGAAAACAGCAGCTACCGACTGCTCGGCCGCTGGGAATCCATGCTCGGCTTCCGCGGCCACTTCTCCACGAAATCGCGCCGATACTCGACGACCCTCGGGCGACTGCGCTCAGCTCGGCGCGACTGGCAACGCAAGCAGAAGACCCCGCCTATCGCGCCCGATCCGAACTTGGACGACAGCGAGGAGACGACCCTCATCATCAGTTCCTGGTCGTTCGTCGGCATGGGCTGGCTGTCCGCGGGTGATGCGGCACTCGCAGCCGAATCCGCGGCCGCAGCGCGTGAGTGGCGTCTGAACCGACGAACTGCAACGCAAACCAACAACGAAGAGAGGTGAAGAGATGGAAAAGCTGATGCTGACCCCCGAAGAGGTCGCTGACGCCCTCGGCATCGGTCGGTCGACGGTGTACGACCTGATGCGGCTCAATGCGATAACGAGCGTGAAGATCGGTCGTTCGCGGCGAGTCCCAGTGAGTGCAGTCCGCGAGTACGCCGAGCGACTGACGCAAGCGAGTCTGGTCCGATGAGCAAGCGCGCCAACGGCGAAGGCAGCGTCTATCAACGCAAGGATGGCCGATGGGTTGGCTCGACATACGTCCTGCGACCAGATGGTGCTCGGCAGCGCAAGGAGGTCTATGGGCGCACGCGATCGGAGGTCAACACCAAGCTCCGCGAGCTGATCTCGAATACGGAACGCGGAGTACCGATGGCTGGGACTCCATGGACGGTGAGCACGTACTCCGAGCACTGGCTTACAAACGGAGTCAGCTCGCTGCGACCCGCTACACAGTCGAACTATGCCTGGGTGATCCGCAAGTACATCCTCCCGACGGTCGGCGACGTCCGCCTCGAACGCCTGACGCCTGCGCACGTGCGGAAACTTCATGGCGCCGTGCAATCGACAGGTGTATCCGTGAGGACCACACAACTCACGCATGCAGTGCTGCGGTCGATGCTGGCCGAGGCGGTTCGTGAGGAGCTGATCGTACGAAACGTCGGCACGCTTGTACGACAGCCTCAGCTCGAGAGGTCTGAGCGTCAGGTGTGGTCGCCTGAGGAGACCGCTCGATTCGGCTCAGCAGCGAAGCCGCACCGGCTCCATGTGCTGTTCGAACTCGCGTATTCAGTCGGCCTCCGCCGAGGCGAGCTCCTTGGGCTGCGCTGGTCGGATGTCGACCTGGATGGGAACATGATCCATGTCCGGCAGACGATGCAGAGACTCGGCGCGGGTCATGGTCGCGTCTTCGGGCCGCCCAAGACAGCTCGATCACGACGCAGCATTCCGATTCCTGCAGCGGCCGCGCGCTCGCTCCGACTGCACTGCATTGCCCAGGTAGCGGAACTAACCGGCGCGAACCGCGCGAACCCGCTCGACCTCGTCTTCACGACATCACTCGGTACGCCGATCGAGCCGAGCAACCTGCGGCGAGATTTCGAGGCCCTGATCGTGTCGGCCGGGGTACCGAGGATTCGGTTCCATGATCTCCGCCACACCTGCGCATCCCTGCTGTTCGCAAAGGGAGTCCCTCCTCGAGTGGTCATGGATCTGCTCGGCCACTCGACGCTGAGCATCACGACAGATCTCTACGCGCACGTGATGCCGACCGCTCTGGCCGAAGCGGCATCAGCGATGGACGACCTCCTGACGGAGGCCGCGGATACCCTCACCTCGACAAGCGAAGGAGCGCAAGATGTCCAGCCCTGAATCTGGAACCGGTTGTGTGATCGTGAGACTCGAGGGGAAGGCTGCGTCGAATCCAGCCCTCGGCGAACGGGTCGCCGTCTCGCATACGCCCGATCACTCGGCGCGCATCGATAGTTTCGGCACGGTCGTCGGGGCGTTCTCACTCAATGATCTCGAACCGTCGAGTTCGTTCGATCCCTCCGAGCATGCGGAGCTCATCGCGGCCGACTTCGATTCCAGGCGAGCTGGCCCGATCGTCGAGATCTCGTTCGACGGTTTCGGCACGGTCGCACTCAAGATGTTCTGGTCGGCAGCGACCATCGTCATGTTCGCGCTGCAGCCACTCCGCCTCTCGCTGCGCCTGCAGGATCCGACCCTTGATGCCGACGGCAACCTGGTGATGCTCCTCAGCCGGTTCGACCGGACACCGGTAGATGCTGCGACCGTACGGAACCAGCTCCTCGAGACAGGCTTCCAAGTGGGTGAGGTCGACACTCCACCGCCCTGGTAGCTCACCGTTGCTGTCACGGTTGCTGTCAGCAGTCTCGGTGAATCGTCCAACGGCCCGTTGGACTAAATCGTCCAGCAACGTGCTGGACAATTGACGAGAGGAAGAAACCCCGATGAACCGCCAGAAAACAAGAACGGCCCGCTTTCGCGAGCCGTTCTCTTACTGTCTCAACCAGTGTGCGCCCGGAGGGATTCGAACCCCCAACCTTCTGATCCGTAGTCAGATGCTCTATCCGTTGAGCTACGGGCGCAGTCATGTCGCCTGCGCTTCCTTCGCGATCAGGCAACCACGTAACTCTAACGCACCCGCTCGGATCTCGCCAATCGAGCGCCGCCGCGACTCCGAGCGCCCCGCCTCGACCGACCCGGCGCCGCCTTCGCGACGGAACGACCGGCGCAGCTCAGCCGTCGGCGTGCTCGGGACGCAGCGCGTCGAGCGCCGTGAGCTGGCGGCGGTTCGCGACCTGGCGGTACGAGGTCTCGATGAGCTCGGCCAGAAGCCGCCAGTCGGTGTCGGGCCGATCGAGGTCGACGCCGACCCAGCGGTCGCGGTCGTAGTAGGGCGGGCCGAAGAACCGCCCGTCTTGCACGAGCGCGTGATGCTCGTCGGGGTCGGTCTTCAGCACGATCGAGAGCGGGCGCTCCATCGAGGCGCTCACGTGCACGAAGATCGGTTTCGCCGCGCGGAACGTCGGCCGGCCCCACGCCTCGACCTCGACCGCTTCGGGCAGCGCGAGGCACACGGCGCGCACGCGCTCGACGAGCGGATGCCGCGGGTCGACGACTCGGGGGTGCTCCACGAGCCCACGGTACGCCGCACCGGCGACACCGCGCGAGCCGCGGCATCCGCTGCCGTCAGCCCTTGACCGCTCCCCCGAGCCCCGCCGACCGCAGGAAGACCCCCTGGAAGAGGAGGAACAGCACGACCGGGATGAGCGTCGAGATCGCGAGCGCCGCGAGGAACACGTCGAGCTCGATCGATCCCTGCACGGCGGGCAGACGCACCGAGAGCGGCTGCACGGCGGGGTCCGGCAGCACGAGCATCGGCCAGAGGAAGTCCTTCCACGCGGCGATGATCGCGAACACCGACACGACGCCGAGGATGGGCTTCGACATCGGCAGCACGATCGACCAGAAGAGGCGGAACGGGCCCGCCCCATCGGTCTTCGCCGCCTCGAACACCTCACGCGGCAGCGCGTCGAAGAAGCGCTTCACGAGCAGGATGTTGAAGGCGTTCGCCGCCGCCGGCAGCCACACCGCGAGGTAGTTGTTGAGCAGCGACACCTCGCCGAGCAGCGGCGGGTTCACGATCGTGAGGTACAGCGGCACGAGCAGCACGACGGCCGGGATGAAGAGCGTGACGAGGATCGCGCCGTTCAGGATCGGCGCGTACCGCGGCCGCAGCACCGACAGCGCGAAGCCCGCGGTCGTCGCCACGAGCAGCTGGAAGAACCAGGAGCCGGCGGCGATCACGATCGTGTTCCAGAAGAACTGGTCGATGTGCACCTCGACCCACGCCGACTGCAGGTTCTGCCAGTCGATGCCGTTCGGCCAGAGCGCGAGCGGTTGGCGCAGCGTGTCCTGCGTCGGCGTCACCGCGGACTTCGCGAGCCAGAGCAGCGGGCCGAGGCCGGCGACGACGAGGCCGACGAAGAGCGCGAAGTGCACACCGCCCATGCCGAGCCTGACCCCGCGCTTCTTGCCGTCGAAGTCCGAGACGATGCCGCGGTCGCGCGATTCGTCGTCGAAGCGCTTCGCCTTTCGAGACGTCAGCGAGAGCCGGGGCAGCCGGATGTCCCGTGCGGTCGGGGTGGTCGTCATGAGGTGCTCCAGCGGTTCGTGAGCTTGAAGTAGAGCCAGCTGAGCAGTGCGAGCACGACCGCGAGCATCACGCTGAGGGCCGTCGCCTCGCCGTAGTCGCCGCCGAGGCTGTTCTGGAAGGCGTAGCGGTAGATGAGGAGCAGGATCGTCACGGTCGCGTTGTTCGGCCCCCCGCCGGTGAAGAGGTAGGGCTCGAGGAACACCTGCGCGGTCGCGATGACCTGCAGGATCAGCATGATGAACAGGATGCCGCGGAGCTGCGGCAGCGTGACGTGCCAGATCTTGTTCCAGATCGAGGCGCCGTCGACCTCCGCCGCGTCGTAGAGCTCCGGCGGCACGGCGAGCAGGGCGGCGAGGTAGATGATGATCGAGCCGCCGGCTGCGGCCCAGGTCGCCTCGAGCACGAGCGAGGGCATCGCCGTCGCGGATGACTGCAGCCACGGCTGTGCCGGGATGCCGAACCAGCCGAGGATCGTGTTGAAGAGCCCGGTCGGGCTCGCGTCGTAGAAGACCTTCCAGAGCAGCACCGCGACGACCGGCGGCACGACGACCGGCAGGTACGCGAGTGCGCTGTAGAAGCCCTTGCCGCGCCGCACCTCGCTCATCAGCACGGCGACGAGGATCGGCAGCGGGAACCCGAAGAGCAGCGCCAGCACGGCGAAGTACAGCGTGTTGAGGATCGCGGTGCCGAGCAGCGGGTCGCTCAGCACGGCGGCGAAGTTGTCGAGGCCGACCCAGGTGGGCGGGTCGAGGAGGTTCGTCTGCTGGAAGCTCATGACGATCGACTGCACGATCGGCGACCAGCTGAAGATCGCGAAGACGATGAGCATCGGCGCGAGGAAGGCGAGGGTCGAGAGGCCGCCGCCCTGCACCCAGGTGCGGAGGTTCCGCGTGCGCCTGCGCGGTGCGGGGGTCGAGGGCGGGGCGGGCTCGCCTGCGGACGGGGCCGCGGCGGGCGGTTTCGCGGTGAGGGTCATCTGGGTCCTTCGTGCTCGGGGAGAGCGGATGCCGCGGCGCGGGCGGTTCGGGGGAAGGCCCGCGCCGCGGCATCCGCTCAGTGCGCTACTCGTCGAGCAGCGCCTGCGCCTCGGCGTCGGCCTGCTCGAGCAGGGCGTCGATGTCGGCGTTCTGATCGGTGAGCACGGCCTGCACCACCGGGTCGAGCAGGGCGTAGATCTCCTGCGTCTTGCCCTTCGGCTCGCCCACCGGCGTCTGCTCCCAGATGCCGTCGATGAACGGGGTCATCTGGTCGCGCGGCACGTTGATGTAGGGCTCGATCCAGACGAGCGACTGCTCGTAGGCCTCGCGGTTCAGCACCGGGAGGAGGGGCGTGCCGACGGCCTGGTCGCTCTCGGCGAGCGTCTTCGCGTCGAGCACGGCCGCATCCTCGTCGAGGAGCTTCTGCATGTAGAACCAGTCGATCCAGGTGATCGCCGCGGCCTTCGTCTCGTCGTCGACCGTGGGGCTCACGACGGCGATGTCGCCGCCGCCGAGGGTGCCGCCGTCGTTCTCGATGGGGATGACCGTCAGTCCGTAGTCATCGGGGGTCAGCGAGAAGTCGCGCACGAGCGCCGTGTAGATGTCGGAGCCGGTCGTGTACATGCCGATGTTGCCGGCCGCGAACTCCTGGTTGATGCTGCCCCAGTCGAGCAGGAAGTTCGACCCGAGCGAGTCGTCCTCCCACCGCAGTTCCTTCAGGAACTCGAGCGACGCCTTCGTGCCGTCGTTCGCGATCGTCGACGTGTAGGTGCCGTCGCCGTTGTCGGTCTGCGTGCTGCCGCCGCGAGCGACGGTGGCCGCGGTCAACTGCCAGCCGCCCGTGTTGTTCTGGGTCATCTGCATGTAGCCGGCCTTGCCGGTCTCGTCGGCGATGACCTTCGCGTCCTCGCGCACCTCGTCCCACGTGGTGGGCGGGCTGTCGGGGTCGAGCCCGGCCTGCTCGAACAGGGTGCGGTTGTAGTGCAGGCCCATGGCGTACGCCTGGCGCGGGAACCCGAAGATGCGGCCGTCGGCGTCGGTGACGCCGTCGAGGATCACGGGGTTGAAGCTGTCGGTGTAGCCGAGCTCCTCGATCTCGTCGGTCACGTCCATGAGCTGGCCGTTCTCGAGCAGGGTCTTCGAGTCGGTGAAGGGCACGGTGAAGACGTCGGGCAGGCTGCCGCCGGCGAGCTGCACGGCGAACGTCGGGCCCTCCCACTCGTACTCGACGCCGATGATGTCGATGTCGGGGTTCGCCTTCTCGAACTGCTTCTCCTGTGCGTCGAACGCCTCGTACGCCGCGGCGTCGGCCCCTGGCGGGAACGTCGCGACCCGCAGCTCGGTCTTGCCGCTCTCGCTGCCTCCCGAGCTGCAGGCGGCGAGGGCGCCGACCATCGCGAACGCGGCGATGCCGGCGATCACGACCTTGCGTGGTGACTTCATTGTCCAGTCCTTTCGGTGCTGTGTTCAGGTGTGATTGCTGGATGCGTGCCGCGGCATGGCGCTCGCCGCGGCCTCGACGGTCAGGCGCTCCGATGGAGCCAGGCCGTGGAGTCGGGTGGCAGCAGCCCGCCGACGAGCGGGGTGCTGGCGAGCAGGATGCTCTCGTGGTCGGGCAGCGCGACGGGCTCGCCGCCGAGGTTCGTGACGCTGGCGAACGTCTCGCCCCGGGTGAAGGCGAGCACCTGCGGGTCGCCGTCGAGCCAGGTCATCGGCCCGTCGCCGAGGGCCGCCTCGCGGTGCCGCAGGCGCAGCGCCTGCCGGTAGAGCCAGAGCATCGAGCCCGGGTCCGCCTCCTGCGCCTGCACCGTGAGCGCGGCCCAGTCGGCCGGCTGCGGCAACCAGGGGGCGACGGATGCTTCGGCGGGGCTGAACCCGAACGGCGCCTCGGTGCCGCGCCAGGGCAGGGGCACGCGGCATCCGTCGCGACCGGGGTCGACGCCGCCCGAGCGGAAGTGCATCGGGTCCTCGAGCACCTCGCGCGGGAGCTCTGCCTCGGGGAGGCCGAGCTCGTCGCCCTGGTAGAGGTAGAGCGATCCGGGCAGCGCCGCGGTGAGCAGGGCCGCCGCACGCGCGCGCCGCACGCCGAGCTCGAGGTCGGTCGGGGTGTCGAAGCGCTTCCTCGCGAAGGCGAAGCCCGAGTCCTCGCGGCCGTAGCGGGTGACGGGCCGGGTGACGTCGTGGTTCGAGAGCACCCACGTGCTCGGGGCGCCGACCGGGGCGTGCGCGGCGAGCATCAGGTCGATCGATCCGCGGAGTTCCGCGGCATCCCACGGGCGCGACATGAAGTCGAAGTTGAACGCGGTGTGCATCTCGTCGGGGCGGAGGTAGGCCGCGAAGCGGGAGGCATCCGGCACCCAGACCTCCCCGACGAGCACACGGGTGCCCTCGTACGAGTCGGCGATGCGCCGCCATGCTCGATAGACCTCGTGCACCTCGTCGCGGTCCTCGGTGGGGTGCTGTCCGGGGGCGGGCTCGGCAGGCACCTCGGGCAGCTCCGGGTCCTTGATGAGCAGGCCCGCCGAGTCGATGCGCACGCCGGCGACGCCGCGGTCGAACCAGAACCGCAGGATCTCCTCGTGCTCGCGGCGCACGTCGGGGTGGTTCCAGTTCAGGT
This sequence comes from Agromyces cerinus, assembly GCF_016907835.1. Taxonomy (NCBI): domain Bacteria; kingdom Bacillati; phylum Actinomycetota; class Actinomycetes; order Micrococcales; family Microbacteriaceae; genus Agromyces; species Agromyces cerinus. Next base: position 3,009,450 of record NZ_JAFBCT010000001.1, read on the forward strand.
CGGGCTGCTCGGGGGTGAAGAGATGCAGGTACCAGTCCCCCGGGCTGCCGTCGGGGTTCGTCGTCCGGGTCCACGTGTCGCCCTGGAAGTTCGACACCCAGTTGGTGGGCATCTCGTCGCCATTCGGCCCCTTGCCCGGGTGGAACCAGAACCGCTCGCGCTCGGGCGAGCCCGGTCCTGCGGCGAGCGCCGCCCGGAACCAGGGGTGCTCGCTCGAGACGTGGTTCGGAACGACGTCGATGATCGTGCGGATGCCGAGGGCGAGCGCGTCGGCGATGAGGAGCTCGGCGTCTTCGAGGCTGCCGAAGGCCGGGTGGATGTCGCGGTAGTCGCTGACGTCGTAGCCGCCGTCGGCGAGCGGTGACGGGTACCACGGGTTGAACCAGAGCGCGTCGACGCCGAGCTCCTTCAGGTAGCCGAGTCGGCTGCGCACCCCGCGGAGGTCGCCCGTGCCGTCGCCGTCGGAGTCGGCGAAGCTGCGCACGTAGACCTGGTAGATCACCGCGCTCCGCCACCAGAGCGGGTCGGGCGCATCGTCAGCGGCGGCCGTGGTCGCCGATGCGGCATCCGTGAGGTGCATGGTCACGCGGTGCGTCTCCTCGTGTCGACGGGCTGGGCACGCCGTGTCGACAGAGGACGACGGCGTCGATGACCGTCAACGTAATGAGAGCAACAGAATGATGCAACTATTCAACAAATCGACATCAGTTTGCGTTGATTTGCGTGGAATTGCGGCATCCGCTTGCCGGATCCGCGCAAGCGGCGGAGAAGCCGTGTCAGCGCTTGGCCGGCGCGGTCGAGCCGCGCACGACGAGCTCGGGCGCGAAGAAGACCTCGTCGCCGATCGCGCGCTCGCTCGACATCTGGCGCATGAGCAGCTCGATGATCATCTTGCCCATCGCTTCGATCGGCTGCCGAACGGTGGTCAGCGGCGGCTCGGTGCAGTTCATCAGCGCCGAGTCGTCGTAGCCGATCACCGAGACGTCCTCCGGCACGCGGAGCCCGGCTCGGCGCACCGCGCGCACGGCGCCGAGCGCCATCGGGTCGCTCGCGCAGACGATGCCCGTGACGCCCGCGGCGAGCAGCTTCGTCGCCGCCGTCTGGCCCGACTCGAGCGAGTAGAGCGAGTGCACGATGCGATCTTCGCCGAGTTCGAGGCCGTGCCGCTCCGCCATGCGGAGCGCCGCCGCGTGCTTGCGCTGCGATGGCACGTGGTCGCTCGGGCCGAGCAGGATGCCGATGCGCTCGTGCCCGAGCTGCACGAGATGCCCGAACGCCTGCTCCATCGAGGTCGCGTCGTCGCACGAGACCGTGGCGAAGTCGAGGCCGTCGATCGGGGCGTTCACGAGCACCGTCGGGAGGTTCAGTTCGCGGAGCCGCGCGTAGTGGTCGTGATTCACCTCGGCCTGGGCGTACGCCCCGCCCGCGAAGATCACGCCCGAGACCTGCTGGTGCAGGAGCAGCTCGACGTAGTCGGATTCGGAGATGCCGCCGGCCGTCTGGATGCAGAGCACCGGCGTGTAGCCGTTCTGCGCGAGACCCCCGCCGATCGCCTCGGCGAGCGCGGGGAAGATGGGGTTCTGCAGCTCGGGCATGACGAGGCCCACGAGCCGGGCACGTTCGCCGCGGAGCTTCGTCGGGCGCTCGTAGCCGAGCACGTCGAGCGCGGTGAGCACGGCGTCGCGCGTCGACGCGGAGACACCGGGCTTGCCGTTCAGCACCCGGCTGACGGTGGCTTCACTGACTCCGACCTTGCGCGCGACATCCGCGAGTCTCCTCGACATGCCGTCATGCTACGGGAGGCCGCGCAAGAACTCGACAATCGAGCGGATGCCTCGGCGCTCGGTGTCAAGCACTTGCCCGGCGCGCGCAGCGGCGTGAACATCGAGTCAGAGGAATGGAGTCGAGATGGCGAACGCTCGCAGCACCTCCGCCGCTCATGAGAACCCGACGATCGGCCGCTGGCTGCACGAGCATGCGCTCCTCATCGTCTGTCTCGTGATCTTCCTGCTCTGCCTCATCGGCATGGCCGTGAGCGGGTACCAGGTGTTCACCGACGACCGGCTGGAGCACGGCGGGTCGACCATCGCCTTCGGCGACTACCTGGGCTCGGGTCAATTCATCGAGGCGACCTTCGAGAACTGGGAGTCCGAGTTCCTGCAGATGGGTGCGTACGTGGTGCTCACGATCTTCCTCTTCCAGAAGGGGTCGTCGGAATCGAAGCCGATCGGCGAGCGCACCGCCCAGGACGACGACCCGCGGCACGCGGAGGTCGGCCCCGACACCCCGTGGCCGGTGCGCCGCGGCGGCGCCTGGCTCGTGCTCTACGAGAACTCGCTCGCGATCTTCTTCTTCGTGCTGTTCGCCCTCTCGTTCTGGTTCCACGCCGTCGGCGGCGCGGAGGTGTACTCGGCGGAGCAGGTGCAGCACGGGCTGCCGGCCGTCGGCGTGATCGAGTACCTCGGCACCTCGCAGTTCTGGTTCGAGTCGATGCAGAACTGGCAGAGCGAGTTCCTCGCCGTCGCGGCGATCGTCGGGGCATCCGTCTACCTCCGGCAACGCGGCTCGCCCGAGTCGAAGCCCGTCGCGACACCTCATCACGAAACGGGTGCGTGAGGCACCGCCCGCAGCACGGAGCCGAGCGAGTGATCCCGAGTCAGTCGACCGCTTCCATCTGCGTGATGATGAACATCCGCTCGGCCGCGGTGAGGCTCGTGGGCGCCGGAGCCCCCACGAGCGCTTCGATCTCGGCGCACGTGAGCGGGTCGAGTTCGGCCCCGAGGTCGGCGAGCACACGGTGCTTCGCCTCGATCGAGAGTCGCGGCCACCAGCGCTCGATCTCGTGTTCCAGGGCGTGTTCGAGTGCGTCGTTCATCGCGATCCCCCTTCTCCTTCAGGGTAGATCCGCACCGCCTCCGTCGACAGCCCTTCTCGGACGAACGGTCCTCGACGCAACCGGTGCGTGAGGCGTCCGCGGCGGGTGTCCCGCGCGCCCCTCGCGCGGGCTAGAGTTCGGGCATGGGCAAGTTCATCTACAACTCGTCACCACGTGAGATCGAGATCGACGATCGCACCCTCGCCCACCTGCGCGTGGCGATCCTCAACAAGCTCCGCCGCTCCGAGAGCTTCGCGATGACGTGGGAGCACGGCGTCGAGAACGGCAGCGGCCGCACCACGATGTGGCTGCATGAATCGGTGCCGCTGCAGTTCGTCTTCAGCGGCAACCGCCAGCCCACCTTGAACCGGCTCTGGATCGAGCAGTTGCTGCTCGCGGCCAACAGCACCGCAGGGCTGGTCTTCGTGCCCGAGCCCACGGAGAACGAACCCATCGAGAGCGACTAGCGCGGCATCCGTCGACGTGTCCCGGACGACCGCAGCTGAGGCGTGGCCTCAGGCCGGCTGGCTCTCGCTGCCGGACTCGACCTCCTGCACGTCGACACCGACCTGCACCGGCTGATCGGCGATCGTCGGGATCGGATCGGTGTCGAGATGCTCGGGCACGAGCCGGATGCCGCCCGTGCTGTTCGCCGACCGCATCAGGTCTTCGATCCACTGCCGGCTGAGCTCCGGGGCCTCGGGTTCATCGAAGACGAATCGCAGCGGAATGCTGGGATGCAGCCAGAGGGTGCTCCGCCCGCGCGGCTGGTCTTCGGCATGCTGCCACGAGAGCGTGAAGGACTCACCCCGACGGAGCTTCGTCGTGATGGCGACTTTCACATGTGCGAGCGCGCGGTCCTCGATGCCGATCGGGGTGCCGGAGTCGCCGTAGTACAGGGTTCCCACGACCTCAGCTTAGGCCTTCGACACGCGGAACGGGCGGCCCGAAGGCCGCCCGTTCCGGTGAAAAGCTGCGCGGGGTCACACCGTCCGGTTCCCGCCGATGAAGCGAACGAGGAACACGATGAGCGCGATGACCGCCAGCACGACGCCGACCCAGATCAGGAAGTTGAGTGCCGGGACGACACCGCCGGTGATGAGCAGCACGACGGCGGCGATGGCGATGATGGCGACGAGGATGTTCATGATCTCTCCTTCATGTGTTCCGCTCTCGTGATCGACGAGTGCGGCGAGTGGTTCGGACCCGACGGGCAGAACCTCGAGACGGGGGTACGCCTCGTCCCTCGACGCTATTGCGCCGGGACGACCTGCTGCTAGGGGTTGACCGCCCTTCCGGCCGCGTGCTACCTGGACCCTCGACGTCGGCGGTCGGACGCCCATCGCGCACCTGTCAATCCCCTGCCGCGAAGTCCTGCCCACGCGTACCGTGGCCGTTGATGCGAGGAGGTCCCATGACCGACGACCGCCCGACCTATGACCGTCTGACCAACGAACTGCTCATCGATCCGACGACGAAGCACACGACCGATCCGTTCCCGAAACAGGAGCAGGAGCCGCCCGGCCTCACCGAGCGGATGTCCCCGCTCCCCGATCACGGCGAACAGAGCTATCGGGGCAGCCGACGTCTCGAGGGTCGGCGCGCCCTCATCACGGGTGGTGACTCCGGCATCGGCCGGGCTGTCGCGATCGCCTTCGCCCGCGAGGGCGCGCGGGTCGCCATCGCCTCGCTGCCGAGCGAGCATGAGGACGCGGACGAGACCGCGAGGTGGATCTCGGACGCCGGGTCCCAACCGCTGCTGCTCTCGGGGGACCTTCGCAACGAGGCCCATTGCAAGGAACTCGTCGCCCGTACCCATCAGACGTTCGGAGGACTCGACCTGTTGGTGCTGAACGCCGCCCACCAGCGTGAACGCGGCGGCATCGACACGATTCCGACGGACGACTTCGAGACCGTGATGCGGGTGAACCTCTTCGCGCCGGTCTTCCTCGCCCGTGCGGCGGTGCCGCTCATGGACGCCGGATCGAGCATCATCACGACCACCTCGATCCAGGGCTTCGACCCCTCCTCGGCGCTCGTCGACTACGCGATGACGAAGGCGGCGTTGGTGGCGTTCACGAAGGCCCTCGCGGAGGAACTCGGGCCACGCGGCATCCGTGTGAACGCGGTTGCTCCCGGTCCGATCTGGACGCCGCTCATTCCCGCAACCGGCTGGCCCGACAAGCTGCCCGAGTTCGGGCACAACACGCCGCTCGGTCGGGCCGGGCAACCGGCTGAACTCGCCGGGGCCTACGTCTACCTCGCATCCGACGAGGCGTCGTACGTCTCGGGTGCAGTACTGCCGGTCACCGGCGGCCGCGGATTGTGAGAGGGAGAGGAGACGCACATGCCAGGACGCAGGAACGCATCCTTGAAGGATCCCGAGCTCTACGAGGCACTGCGAGACGACGGCGCATCGAAGGAGAAGGCGGCTCGCATCTCGAACGCGGCGGCCGCGCAGGGTCGCAGTGCGATCGGCCGGAAGGGCGGCGAGCACGGCGACTACGAGGACTGGACCGTCGATGCGCTGAAGCGACGGGCGAAGGAGATCGGCATCACCGGCTACAGCCGCAAGCGCAAGGCCGAGCTCATCTCGGCGCTGCGCAACCATTGACCGTGCACCGCCGATGCCGCGCCTGAAGCGGGTCGAGCCCTACGTCTCCCCCGGGTTCACCCGGGTGAGACGCGGGCGCGGATTCGGGTACGTGCACACCACCGGCGGCGACGCGAGCCGAGCCGAGCGAGCTCGCATCACCGATCTCGCGATCCCGCCGGCCTGGCAGGAGGTGTGGATCTCGGATGCCGCGAACGCCCACATCCTCGCCGTCGGGGTGGACGCCGCAGGACGACGACAGTACCTCTACCACCCGGCCTGGCGGGAACGGCAGGACGCCGAGAAGTTCCAGCGCATGACCGCACTCGCCGAGGCCCTGCCCGCGGCCCGGCGGAGCGCCGCCCGCGACCTCGCGCTCGACGGGTCGCCTCGCGAACGGGTGCTCGCGGCCGCGTTCCGCACGCTCGACCTCGGCGGCATCCGCATCGGCTCGGAGGAATCGCTCGCAGGATTCCGCAGTCGCGGCCTGACCACGCTCCTGGTGCGCAACGCCAGACTGGAGGACGACGAGACCGTGCGATTCCGGTTCCGTGCGAAGGGCGGCATCGCGCAGGACCTGCGAGTGGCGGATGCCTCGCTCGCCGGGTTCATCGCGAGCACCGGCGAACGCTCGTCGGCCAGTCGTCTCTACGCGTGGTCGAGCGGACGGTCGATGCGAGCCGCGGCCCCGGTCGACGTGAACGACGACATCCGCGAGCGCACCGGCGGCGACTTCACCGCGAAGGACTTCCGCACCCTGCGCGGCACGATCGCCGCGGCCGATCGGCTCGCGGAGCTCGGCCCGGCCGGCACCGCCCGCGCCCGAACGGCAGCGATGCGGGCGGCGATCGAGGAGGCGTCGCGCGTGCTCGGCAACACGCCGGCGATCGCTCGAGGCAGCTACGTCGACCCGCGAGTGCTCCTCGCCTACGAGCACGGGATCGTCGCGGCATCCGGTGCCGATCGTGAACGGCGGTTGATCGAACTGCTCAGGCGCGTCGACGAGGCCTGAACGCCGCCCCGTTCGCGAACCCCTCAGCTCTCGCGCACGACGTCCTCCGGCGACTTGTCGGGTCGAAGGCCCCGCCAGCGCGGATGCCGCGCGACCCCCGTGCTCGTCCAATCGCCGAGCTCGATCTCGCCCACGAGCTCGGGTCGCACCCAGACCGCATCGCTCATGTCGGCCGCAGGCACCTGCACGAAGGGCGATTCGGCCTGCTCGAGTGGCTCCAGCATGGTCATCAGCCGCTCGAGTTGACGTTCGCCGAACCCCGATCCGACGCGGCCGGCGTACTCGAGTCCACCGTCCTCGATACCGCCGCCACCGGGGATGCCGACGAGCAGCGAACGGATGCGCCCCGTGCGGGTGCCCACTCCGCGTCGGTAGCCGCCGATCACGACCTCCTGCGTGAGGGTGAGCTTCAGCTTCAGCCAGTCGCCGCTGCGATCGCCGGGTCGGTACCGGGAGTCGGGGCGCTTCGCGACGAGTCCCTCGAGCCCGAGCCGGCGGCTCTCCTCGAGCGCCTCCGCCGGGCTGCCGGTGGCCGGTGGTGGCACCTCGATCGGCACGCCGCGCTTCATCCTGACGAGTCCGGCCAGCCGTGCGCGGCGCTCGCGGTACGGCTCGTCGACCACTGGCCGGCCGTCGACCTCGAGCACGTCGAAGAGCAGCAGACGCACGGGCACGGATGCCGCGACGCGTTCGATCTCGCGCGGCTTCGTGAGGTTCATCCGATGCTGCAGTCGACCGAAATCGGGGCGCCCGTCGTCGTCGAGCGCGACGATCTCGCCGTCGAGCAGGGCATCACCGCGCACCACGGCGGGCAGGTGCGCGAGCTCGGGGTAGCGGGCGGTGATGTCGATCCCGTTGCGGCTGAGCAGTCGCACGCCGCCCGCCTCGACGCGAGCGAGCACGCGGATGCCGTCCCACTTCCACTCGAGCGCCCAGTCCTCCCCGGCGAGCATGCCGACGGTCGCGGCCGTCGCGAGCATGGGGCGCTCCTCCGTGGAATGAGCCTGCCGAGCGCTGCGGGTCGAGCCTGCAGGCTCGGTTTCGACAGGCTCGGTTTCGACATGCTCGGCTTCGACAGGCTCCACCGGCAGAACCTGCGCTGCGTGCATCGACTGGTCCTTCATGCGGTGCAGCAGCCACGAGCTCTTCTCGCCCTGCCCGTCGGTGCGGATGAGCGCGAGCCGCACCGGCCCGCCGAGCGGTCCGCCCGGCAGCCCGTCGACGTCGATGATGATCTCGTCGTCGCGCCACTTCTCGGTCGCGTAGGTGCCCGCATCCCAGATCGTCATGGACCCGGCACCGTATTCCCCCTTCGGGATGGTGCCCTCGAACGCGGCGTACTCCATCGGGTGGTCCTCGGTCTGCACGGCGAGGTGGTTCGTGCCCGACGTCTCGGGCACGCCCTTCGGCACCGCCCAGCTCTTCAGCACGCCGTCGCGCTCGAGCCGCAGGTCGAAGTGCAGGCGGCGGGCGCGGTGCTCCTGGATCACGAAGCGCGGCTCCCCTGCGCTGGCCTCACCCCATGCCGACGCCGGCATGGGCTCGGGCGTGGCCGCGGCGCTCCGCATCGACAGGTACTGTGCGAGCGGCCCTCCGTGCGAGCGTTCGGTGATCGCGCGCATCGGGTCGCCCGACCCCGCGACCCGTTCGAGCACCTCGGATGCCTCGAGCTGACGCAGCCCGGAATCCTCGAGCTCCTCCCACGTGCGCGGCGCGGCGACCGTCGGTCGTGGACGCCCACGCAACGAGTACGGCGCGATCGTCGTCTTCTTCCCGTTGTTCTGGCTCCAGTCGATGAGCACCCGGCCCGTGCGCAGCGTCTTGCGCATGCTCGAGACGACGAGCTCGGGGTGGTCGGCCTCGAGCGCCCGCGCGAGCTCGTGCGCGACCGCGGAGACCTGGTCCGAACTCTGCGAGCCGTCGAGCGCCGCATACAGGTGGATGCCCTTGCTGCCGCTCGTCACCGGCACCGCCTCGAGGCCCATGCCCGCGATGAGGTCGCGCACGAGCCTCGCGACCTCGGCGCATTCCGCGAGCCCCATGCCCTCACCGGGGTCGAGGTCGAAGACCATGCGGTCGGGCTTCGCGGGCTCCCCTCGGGCGTCGAAACGCCATTGCGGCACGTGCAGTTCGAGGGCCGCCTGCTGCGCGAGCCACACGAGCGTCGCCCGATCACCGGCGATCGGGTACGCCTTGTCGCCGTCGGAGTGGTGCTGGACGCCGCGGCGCACCCACTCGGGAGCGTGCTCGGCGAGGTTCTTCTCGAAGAACGGCTGCTCAGGGGCATCCGCTGTGCCGACGCCGTGCACCCACCGTTTGCGCGTGACCGGGCGCCCCGCGACGAGGGGCACCATGACGTCGGCGATCTCCGCGTAGTAGGAGATCACCTCGCCCTTCGTCATGCCCGTCTCGGGATACATGACCTTGTCGAGGTTCGTCAGCCGCAGGCGGCGGCCGTCGACCTCGACGAGTCGGCGCGCGCCATCGGCCATGCCAACCATCTTGCCGGGGTTCGCACCGGATCACGAGGAACCGCGCGAGGGGTATCGCGCACGCATGCCCCTGGTGTGTACTGGAGGCATGCGAGCCGTCTGGAAGGGGGCGGTCACATTCGGCCTCGTCAATGTGCCCGTCAAGCTGTACAGCGCCACCGAAGACCACGACGTGTCACTGCACCAGGTGCACGACGAAGACGGTGGGCGCATCAGGTACCAACGCAAGTGCGAGGTCTGCGGCAAGGTCGTCGACTACAAGAACATCGACAAGGCCTACGACGACGGCGAGCAGACCGTCGTCATCACCGACGACGACCTGAAGTCGTTGCCGGCAGAACGCAGCCGCGAGATCGAGGTCGTCGAGTTCGTGCCGAGCGACCAGATCGACCCGATCATGTTCGACCGCAGCTACTACCTCGAGCCCGACTCGGCCTCGTCGAAGGCCTATGTGCTGCTGCGCGAGACGCTCGAGTCCACCGACCGCACCGCGATCGTGCAGATGGCGCTGCGGCAGAAGACCCGGCTCGCCGCGCTCCGCGTGCACGGCGACGTGCTCATGGTGCAGACCCTGCTCTGGAGCGACGAGGTGCGCGCCGCCGACTTCGCTTCGCTCTCGGAGCCCGTGAAGATCTCGGCGAAGGAGCTCGACCTGTCGAAGCAGCTCGTCGAGAGCCTCGTCTCCGACTTCGACCCCGAGCAGTACGTCGACGAGTACCAGCAGGAGCTGCGCACCCTCATCGCCGCGAAGCTCGAGCAGGGCGAGGGCATCGACACCGCGGCGACCTTCGGTGAAGAGCCCGAAGAGGAGACCGGCGGCGAGGTCATCGACCTCATGGAGGCGCTGCGCCAGTCGATCGCCGCGAAGCGCGAGGGCTCCGAGGCGAAGCAGACGGGGTCCGCCGCGAAGGCGAAGAAGACCGCCTCGAAGAAGACGGCGAGCACGCGAAAGCGCGCGGCCTCCGAATGAACGGATGCCGCGCGCTCATCACGTGCGGAGTGGGTCGACGCCCTTCGATGCTCTGCCGGGCGCCGACCCCTTCAGCGATCGCTATTCGGCGGTGCACACCTCGGTGACCTTGACCGCTGCCGCCTGGATGTCCGCGGTCTGCGCAGCCTGAGCCTCGGCGTCGATCTCGGCGCCGGCCTCGATCTCGGCAGCGGTGGGCAGCGTCTCCGCCCAGTCGCTCGCCGCGTCGATCTTCTCGTCGAACGCGTCGAGCGCGTCGGCGAGAGCCGAGTCGTCGGCCGCCTGCTCATCGAGCGCGTCGACGCGCTCCGAGAGGCCGTCGAGGTAGGTCTGGAGTTCGGCCGGGTCGGACACGGTCAGGATCGCGTTCTGCGCGCCGTTCGAGACGTCGCGCACTTCGACGCGGACGACCTCGCACGAGTCGGCGGACGGGCTCGCCTCGGTGCCGCCGCTTGTGGCGCAGCCCGAGAGAAGCAGTGCGCCCGCGAAGACGAGCGCCGTGGAAGTGATGATTCGTTGCATATGCAATGCCCCTAAGGTCGAGTGACCAGAAGAGTCTACTCACCGGCTCCGACATTCATCGGGCGCGCACTCCGGGCCTGGGGAACGGGGCTGCACGTCCTCCCGCCAGCCGCTCCGGTGATCCGGGTCGTACCCGAATCACCGGAGCAGAGGTCAGGCGAGCCGGCTCATTTCGCGTTGATCGCGATCTCGAGCAGGTCGAGGGTGGAACCTCGAGACCCTTCTGGGAACGAGACGCGGATGAACTGCGCGGTTCCGGTGAGCGGATAGGTGTTGGGCACCCCGAAGTAGACCCCGCCCGTCGGCCCGGCGACTGCAGCGGAATCCTGCCAGGTCTCCCCGTCGCTGCTCGTCTGGACGACGATCGATTTCGGCGTGTTGACGTAGCGCTGACCCGCGGAGTTGAAGGTCAGCTCCGTGCTCGACAGCGCGGCGGGCTCGTCGAGCTCGAACTGCACCCACGAGGGCGCGGCTCCGGGAGCGGACCAGGCGGAGCCGCCGAGGTGGGCGGCGTCGATCTTGACCCCGTCCGTCAGCTCCGCCGTCGACGAGGAGTCGTCGCTGGCGGTGACCTTCGCCGAGCCCGCGAGATCGCGCGTCGGCAGCAGGTCGAAGAACACCCGGTTGCTGGTGACCGTCTTCCCGCCCAGTTCGACCTCGGCCCAGGCGACGCCACGCGTCGTCTCGGCGACCTCGGGCAGCGAGAGCGCTCCGCCCTCGAACGCGAACGTGTCGAGTTCGGTGATCACGATCGGTTCCGTCTTCGTGCCCGCATCGAGGTCGACCGTACCGGCATGCCAGGTGATCTCGGCAGCATCCAGTCGCACGGACTGACCGCGCGCCGAGCGTCCGTCGAGCGTGTACGCCGGCGATGCCCCGCGGTCGAACGTGCCGAACGTCTCCTTGCCGTCGATCCGCAGCACCGCCGAGGTCAGATCCTCGCCGACGAACGCCACACCGTTCACGACCGTGATCTCGACCTCGGTGCGCTTCGTGACGCCGGCGGCCTTTCCGGTCACGGTGACCGTCACCGAGCCGTCACCTCGGGGCACGACCAGACCGTCCTTGCCGACCGTGGCCACCTTCTTGTTCGACGAGTGGTACTTCACCTTGTCGAGCTCCGTCGCCAGCGAGGGGTACGTCATGTACCCACCGGCGATCAGCTGCAGCCGACCGTCGTCGCGGGCCTCGGCGTCGACCGTCACATCGGTCAGGGCGTACTCGCGATCCGCGTCATCCGTCTCGATCTTGATGATCGTGTCGATCGGATCGGCGGCGACATCGCTCAGGTCGATGGCCAGCGATTCGCCGTCCGGTGTGAACGGGACCGGCTGATCGGCGTTGAGCAGGGTGACCGATTCCACCCCGTGAGTGATGCCCCCGACCGTCAGCTGACGGTTCTCGATCGCGTCGAAGCCCTTCTTGCCGTCGGGTCCCTTCACGATGTGCAGGTAGACGTTGTTGTCGCGAGCGGTCGCGTACCCCCACTGCGGGCCGGTCGTGGCGCTCGGATGGGCGAACTCGTCGTAGTTGCCGATCCCGTCGTCGTCGTACCCGTAGCCCGGCAGGTAGAACGGCATCGTGCCGGTGACCGACTCGTGCAGGTCGACCCCGGGTGCCGGCTTCCACCAATCGACCATCGCCTCGCGAACGTCGATGAACTCCTGGACTCCCTTCGGATAGCGTGTCGCCATCTCGGTGGGCGAATGCCAGTTCGGGCCGCGGCTGTCGATCACGGTCTGGTCGTTGTTGTCGACGTACCCGCGCCCGGCGTTCATGACGGTCTCCTGAACCACCATCCGGAAGTCGTCGCGCTGTCCGTAGTAGGGCGACACCTGGTTCTTGGTACGGATCATCTTCCACGGCTCCATCGGCGTGCGCTTGACCAGATGGTCGGCGCCCGCGTTCGAGAAGATTCCGGATGCCTCGGCGGTGCGGATGTCCGGGTCCCCGAACTCCTCGCCCCAGGCGTTGGAATCGATGATGATGTCCGCGCCGTGATTGCGCACCGCGCTGTACATCACGTCGTAGTTCGCTCCGCGCATCGCCTGCGGTCCGTCGAAGTAGAGATAGCTCGGCTCATACCGGTCGAGCAGGTCCTCGACGTTCTGCACGAACACGTCGGTCGAGTAGTGCTGCAGACCGCCGCCCTCCGTCGCGTAGTAGATCCCGAGATCCATGCCGTATCGCCTCACGGCGTCGGCGTACGGCATCAGCCCGTCGACGACCTTCCCGTCGGCGTCCTTCGGCATGTACTGATTGCGGTCGTGTGCCGGGTCGGCGAACTTCGACGGCCAGTGGTAGTTCTGCTGCAGCGCCTCGAGCGTCACGAGCGAGTGGCCCTGCCCGAGGGCGCGCTGGGCCCACTGGTCGACCGAGTAGTTCGGGTCGACGAAGTAGTTGTAGATCGGGGTGGCGTGCGTGAGCGCGCTGACCCGTCCCTCCTCGAACTCGCGGTTCGGCCGGTCCTTCACCGTGAGGGTGAACTCCTTCGTCGCGGTCGCGCCGGCGCCATCGGTCACCTCGAGGGTGAACGTGTAGTCGCCGATCCTGGCGTTCGGACTGATGACGCCCTGCGGGTTGTCGAGATCCGCCTTGCCGTCGACGAGGCCGTCGGCGATGGTGCCGTCGGCGTTCAGCTCGAGGCCATCCGGGAGTTCCCCGTCGACCAGCTTCCAGGTGTAGCCGGGCTCGCCGCCACTGGCGTTGAACTGGAACGGCGACGCTGAGACGCCATGCGCCTTCGAGGTGACGGACTTGTTCCACACATAGGGCCAGTCCACGTAACCCGTCGGCAGCACGTCCTTCGGCAGGGGGTCCTTGCCCGGGCTGCGGCTCTTGAGCGACTGCGTGTCGATCTGCAGCTCCTCCGAGGGGCCGGCCACCGAGCTGACGATTCCGTCGATGCGGTTGCCCTTGTCGTCGCTGATCCGACCGTAGAAGCCGAGGTAGGCGACGTTCTGGTCCTTGGCGACCGGCACGCCGTTGCCGTTCACATCCTCGGTGTAGGTGTGCTCGATCTGCAGCAGCACCTTGTTCCATCCCGCCTTCAGCTCGACCTCCTGCTTCGTCAGGTCCTTCTGCACCTCGACGGGCGTGCTCGGCGACGTCACGCAGTAGTCGTTCACATAGAGCCGGTACGAGCCGCTGGCCCCGACGTTCACGAACGCCTTCCGCGCCTCCGGGCTGTACACGTAGGTGTGTGCGTAGACGAACTTGTTCCGCGTGTCCTCACCCTTCTTGACCGAGTAGTAGCCGTAGAGGTCCTGGTAGTCGTCGTAGTTGCGGTTGTACAGCCGGTCGTCGAAGTACTCCCACTCGGTCGACTCGGCCTCCGTGCCGAGCGTTCCGCCGAGCGTCGGGGTGATCGGCTCGTCGCCCTCCATCGGCCGCGCCCGCTCGTACACCTCGATCTCGGACAGACCGGTGATCCCCGGGTAGGGGCTCCGATCCGGGTCGATCGTGACGGTCAGCGACACGACGCCCTGGAGGGTCTCCGCGTGCGTGTAGATCGTGGGAGACGTCGGGGCGTTCGAGGTGCTGGCAACGCTCGGCACATCGACCGTCGAGCCGTCCTCGAGGGTGAACGCAAGCCGGTACGACTGGTTCACGTGACGGCCATCGCCCCACTGCGCCAACCGGACCTCGTTCAGCGCGATCGGCGTCTCCCAGGCGAGGGTGACGGTCGGAGCCGACGTGCTCTCCCCCACCCACTGCTTGCGGACGTCGCCGTCGATCAGCTGCGCCGGCGGATTCGCGGCCAGGGCCGTCGAGGCCGTCGCCGTCGCCGACGACGCCAGGTTCACGACCGCGGGCACCTCGCACCCGTAGATCTCGTCCACGACAGCAGTGTCGACCGGCCCGGACACGAGCCACGAATTGATGAACGGTGCGTTCCCACCGACCTGCTGGGCCTGAGCTGGCCCCGCAGATGCACCGACGGCCAGCGCCGTCGTGATCAGCGCCGAAGCGCTGAGTATCGCGATCGGTTTCGTTCGCCTGTCTTGCATGAGTACTCCATTTCTGTGTTCTCGGTTTCTGTGTTCTCGGTTCATCGGTGAACCGACGATCTGGGAATGCCTCCGTGTCGGGAACGCAGAGGTACTGCAGGGGTGGGTATCGAGGTGCGGGGTCGGTCAGCCTTCCGGTGCGGCGGTGTGCTCCGCGAACTTCAGGCGGATGACGAAGACCATGGCCGTCGAAGTGAGCGCGATCCCGACGGTCTGGATGATTCCGGGAGGGTCCGCGATGCCGAGCACGGCGGAGGCGATCCCGACCAACGGTGGGACTGCCAGTCCCAGCACTGCGGCGTATGCGGGGCCTGCACTCAGCAGGATCCGGTGCTGCACGAGATAGGCGGGCACGTAGATCACGATTCCGAGCAAGGCCAGGATCACGATGCTCGACAGGTCCACGTTCCGGCCGGTCGACACCTCGAGGCCGGCCCAGAGCACGAGCGGGATGCTCCCGAGCGCGAAGATCGGGAGGATGCGCGGAGTCAGGGGGCCCTCGTGGTGACGATTGACATGCGCGAAGGAGAGGCTGTAGATCACCATCGAGAACATGGCGGCAATCGCCGCAAGCACTCCGAGGACGGTGTCCGAACCGGCGGTTCCACCGAGTCGCGGAACGACGAAGAGTGCGGCGCCGGCGATGGCAGCGCCCGTGGCGACCAGGGTCGGCACGCTCGCACGTGCCCGCGCAAGCCTGGTCTCGAGAATCAGCACGACCGCAGGCGAGAGCGACAACACCAGGCTCGGCAGCGTCGGCCCGGCGAGGTTGATCGCAACCGTCGACAACATCGTGTAGCCGGCGACCCCTGTCCCAGCGAGAACGACGAGCTGCCACGCGGTGTAACGACCAGGGCGAGCAACCGCGCCCTGGTCGTCCGGGTGCGCCGACGTCCTGTTCCGCGACATGAGCAGCAGGAGCAACAGGCCGAAGGCCGCGAACACCGTGCGTCCTGCGGAGACCACCCCGGCCTCCGCTCCCACGAGGGCGATGCCGACGATCACCCAGGTGGAGGCCAGAAGAACGACGAGCGCGATCGACTGCCCCGCAATGCCCGCGACGAGCGACCTCACGATGTCCTGCGACGCCAGCCGGGGCATCCGCTGCGCCCGGTCCTCGACGTTGTGGAATCGGTCGGTGGATGCTGTCTCATCTTCGAACTCCTCATCGTGTTCGAACTGCTGGAATGGTCGCGGGAGCCCTGAGAACGATCTCGACGGAGGTCGGGTGCGGAGGTGGGGTCGGTTCAGTGATCCATCGCAGCGACGGAGATCGGGACGACGCCGTGCGAACCCGGCTGCCCGTCGTCGAAGTACCGGATCAGCTCCGGCGCGAGTGACGGGATCGTGCGGGCGCCCTGGTCGCTGCGAAGCGATGCGGCGGCGAGCACCCCGACGGCGATGGCCTGACGGGCGGCGACCGGCGAGGTCTCGGTGGCTCCCCCCTCCCGCACGAATCGCAGGAACTCGTCGAGCAGCAACGGGTCGGCGCCGCCGTGGGACCCGGATGCCTCGGGGATCTCGATCACCTCGTCGGGTCGAGCGAAGCCCGGATGCCGTCGTGTCCACACGTGCACGACGCCGTCCGAGTCGTCTCCGACGTTCTCCAGCCGGCCTTCGGTGCCGATCACGGTGTAGTTGCGCCAGTAGTCGGGCGTGTAGTGGCACTGCTGGTAGCTCGCGAGCACCCCGTTGTCGAGCTGCATCGTGATCATCGACAGGTCCTCGACATCCGCCCGCGGATTGATTCCCGTCTGGTCCGCCGGCGGCCAGTTGTCCGTGCTGATCCAGTCGGTCATCATCTGGCCTTCGCGAGCGCCCTGCTGGCTCGGATCGCCGTAGACCGTGAGGCCACCCATCCCCGAGACACGCTGCGAGTACCCGCCGGCCAGCCAGTGGATCACGTCGATGTCATGCGCCCCCTTCTGCAGCAGCAGCGAGTTCACGTGCGACCGCTCGGCGTGCCAGTCCTTGAAGTAGTAGTCCCCGCCGTGTCCGACGAAATGCCGGCACCAGATCGCCTTGACTTCGCCGATGCGGCCCGACTGGATGATGTCGCGCATCAGCCGAACGACGGGCATGTGCCGCATGTTGTGACCGAGGTAGAGCCGCGTGCCCGTGGCACGGGCCAGTTCCAGCATGCGATCGGCATCCTCGATGGAGATCGCGATGGGCTTCTCGCAGAACACGGCGACGCCCGCCGCGAGGCACTGGCAGACGACGTCGGCGTGCGTGTCGTCGGGCGAGAGCACGAACACGGCCTCGACACCGGCCTCGAGCAGTTCGTCGAGGTCGCCGGTGACCAGCGCCTCGGGGAACTGCTCGTGGGCACGAGCGCGAGCACGCTCGGAGGGGTCGCAGATCGCCCGGATCTCGACATCCGCCCGATTCGCGAGCTCCTCTGCGAGGAGCGCGCGCACTCCGAAGCCGACGATGCCGACCGGCATCCGTGTGTTGCCCATTCGGTTGTTACCCTTTCGTTCCGGTGAAGGCGATGCCCTGGATGAACTGTCGCTGCAAGACGAGGAAGACGGCGATCATCGGCAGGGAGCTCAGCAGCGCGCCGGCCATGAGGAGCGCGTCGTCCCGCAGGCGCAGATCCGTGAGCAGACTGAGGCCGACGCTCAGCGGCATCGAGTTGACGTTGCCGGAGACCACGAGCGGCCAGAGGAAGTCGTTCCACGACCACAGCGCGGTCAGCAGCGTGAGCGCGATGATCCCCGGCTTGGCGAGCGGCAGCATGACGCGCCAGAAGATCTGCCATTCGTTCGCGCCGTCGAGGCGCGCGGCCTCCTCGAGTTCCATCGGCAGTGTCTGGAAGAACTGTCGCAGCAGGAAGGTGCCGAAGACGCTGAACAGTCCGGGAAGGGCGATGCCCGGGATGGTGCCGAGCAGGCCCATCTCGCGGATGATCTCGTACTGCGGCAGGAGGAAGAGCTGACCGGGAACCATCAGCACCGCGAGGAACGCGATGAACAGCACGTTCTTGCCCCGGAAGTGGAAGCGGGCGAACCCGTATCCGGCCATCGTGCAGAGCAGGACCTGACCGAGGGTTCGGATCACGGTCAACAGGATCGAGTTGCCGAGCAGGTTCCAGAACGGCAAGGTGTCGAAGACCTTGGTGTACGCGCGGGTCGTGAACGGATCCGGGATGATCTGCGGGGGCACGGAGGAAGCCCCGGACAGCGTCTTCAGAGAAGTCAGAACCTCCCAGATGAACGGGAACACCATCACCGCGGATCCGAGGATGAGCAGGACGTACACCCAGAACAGCGGTTTGCCCGGTGCACGGCCCGTTCGGCGCGGCGTCGCGACCGGTGCCGGTTCGCGCACCGTGACCGATGCTCGTTCACGCGTCATGACCGACGTCGGCTCACTCATAGTGCACCCACCTTCGCTGCAGTCGGAATTGGATGGCGCTCAGCACCAGGATGATCGCGAGCAGCACGCAGGCGATCGCGGCGGCGGCACCGAGATCGTGCTGCAGGAAGCCCCGGGTGTAGAAGAGGGAGACCAAGGACTGCGACTGGGACTGGGCCGGGTTGTTGGGGTCGATCATCAGGAAGATCAGATCGAAGACCTGCATCGATGCGATCACGCTCAGCACGCTCAGCAGGAAGGTCGTCGGGGAGAGCAGCGGGACGATGACCGAGACGAATCGCCGCACCGGACCGGCGCCGTCGAGTTCTGCGGCCTCGATCAAGGTGTCGGGAATGCCCTGCAGCCCGGCCGTGAAGATGATGATCTGCGTGCCGAGCCCCATCCAGATGCCGACGATCGCGATCACGACCATGTTGACGACCGGTGTGGAGAGCCAGGCGACTCCCGGCAGACCGATTGCCCGGAGGCTGAGGTTCAGCACCCCGTAGTCGACGTTCAGCAGGAGCCGCCACACCAGTGCGACCGCGACCGGCATCGTGACGACGGGGAGGAAGAACAGGACCCTGAACAGGCTCCGCCCCTTCAGCCCCTTCGTGTTGATCAGCACCGCGACGATCATCGCCACCGGGATTCCGATGAGGCAGATCACTGCATACAACAGGGTGTTCAACAGCGCGCGGCCGAGATCGGGTTCGGAGAAGACCTCGACGAAGTTGTCGATGCCGACGAAGGTCTCGCCGCCGAAGGGCCCGACGTCCTGGAACGACAGGTAGATGCCCCTGATGATCGGCCACAGGTAGAAGACCACCAGCCCGAGACCGGCGGGCCCGATGAACAGCAGTGCCCACCAGGCCCGCCCGCGGCTCAGCTGCGCGGCCGAACGCCGCGGTGCGGCGTTGCGGCCGCGCAGTTGTCGCGTCATTCGTCTTATTCCTTGGCGAGAAGGTCGTTCATCTCGGCGGCAAGCTCCTTCAAGCCGGTCTCCGTGTCGAGCTGGCCCGACAGGATCTGCTTGATGTAGTCCTCCTCGACGGGCACCCACGCCGTGGTGTTCTTCGAGATGGGCAGGGGCGCCCCGGTCTCGACCGCGTCGAGGAAGATCTGCGCGTCGATCGTCGACAGTGCATCGACCCATGCCTGCTGCGTGCCGTTGAACGCGGGGATCACGGTGGCCGTCTTCGCCTGGATCTCGGCGGCCTCCTCTCCGCTGAGGAACACGGCGAACTCCTTGGCCACGTCGAGGTTCTCCGACTTCGCGGACACGGCGTTCGCGAGGCCGTGCACGACCGAGGTGTTCTCCCCGGTCGGACCGATCGGCAGCGGCGCGACACCGATCACATCGGCGATCGCCTCGGCCGCGCTGTAGGTGCCCGCGGCCCAGGAGCCGTCGAGGAACATGCCCATCTTCCCCGAGCTGAAGGTGTCGCCGGGCCACGTGTCGGTGAGCTGCTGGAGCGTCGGCGATGAACCGTTCGCGATGAGGTCGGCCCAGAACTGCACGCCCTCCGCCGCCTCCGGAGTGTCGTACCCCGACGTCGTGCCGTCCTCGGAGATGACCTCGCCGCCGGCCTGGAGAATCGTGTTGTAGTACGTCATCTGGCCGTACGGGGCCGCAGCGGTGCCGTAGACGCCCTTGGCCGGATCACTGATCTTCTGGGCTGCGTTCTGGAAGTCCGCCCACGTCCACCCCGCAGCAGGGTACTCGAGGCCGGCCTCGTCGAAGAGCGCCTTGTTGTAGTAGACGCCGATGGTGTCGAAGTCCTTGGGCGCACCGTAGAGGCTGCCGTCGTAGGTGTAGAGATCGACCAGGGAATCGGGGTAGTCACCGGCCTCGATGCCGGTGTCGTCGAGCGGGGCCAGCTGTCCGTTCGAGGCGTACAGCTGGAAGTTCGGTCCGTTCACCCAGAAGACGTCCGGCCCGGTGCCGGCGCTCATCTGCGTCTGGATCTTCGTCCAGTAGTCCTTCGACGGGATGACGGTGATCTCGACGTCGACGTTCGGGTTCTGGGCCTCGAACTCGTCCGCCACCTCACGCAGAGCCGGCTCCTGGTTCTGATCCCAGATCGTGTAGTTCAGGGTGGTCGGGCCGTCCTGGCCGCCACTCGATGAGCATCCGGCGAGTGCGAGAGCGGCGGCCATCGCCGCCCCCAGCGCTACCGCGCCAGAGCGAAGAACACGTGATTGCATTTCGGTTCCTTTCCACCGCGACGATGCGATGTTCGGTCGATGTTCACTGAAATCGTTCGGTGCTTAAACGATTATGCAGGACTGTAGCGAACGTCAGACGTCTCGGTCAAGAGCACCGACGGGTATTGCGGACGATCGGATCTCGAACGGTCGTTCCGCGCGAAGCGCGATTCCCGCTCGCCCGCGCGAGTCGAGTCAGTTCGCGCGGGTCGACCCGCGCGCGAAGAGGGTCGGCTCGAGTTCCAGGATGCGGTTCGTCGGTGTTTCGGCATCCAGAGCCCGCGCGAGCACGAACTCGATGATCCGCGCACGCATGTCGACGGCACCGACCGAGCTGATGTCGGACTGCGCGGCCTGACGAGAGTCGCCGATGCCGATGACCGCGACGTCTTCGGGCACACGCAGGCCCAGCTCCCGCGCCGTATGCGCCGCCGCGAATGCGGCGAAGTCGGCTTCCGCGAACACCGCATCCGGTCGGTCGTCACGATCGAGAAGCAGCCGTGCCGCGCGATACGGGTCGAGCAGGTCCTTCGCGTACTCGGCGATGTAGCCGTCGGGGACGGACCTCCCCGCCGATTGGAGCGTCTCGACGTACGTCTGCCGACGAACGCTCTCGTGAGGCGAGTCGCGATCGGGAGCGATCGCGAGGCAGGCCACCCGTTCACGTCGCTCCAGCAGGTGCTCGACGGCCATCCGGGCAGCGCGACGCTCATCGAAGCGGATGACATCGAAGCCGTCGGGTTCGAGGTAGGCCGAGTAGACGGACACCTTGCGAGCCAGGGGACCCAGCGCATCACGCCACTGAGTGCTCTCCGAGGCGTCGGCGGCAGCGACGAATGCGGCATCGAACTCACTTCGCGCGAGCGCCGCCGCGAAGTCGGAATCCAAGGCGATCAGCGTCGTCCACCCGAGCGCAGGTGTCGCTTCGGTGAAGGACTCCGCAATGCTCAGCGTCCACGGATCACCGAGCATGTGCAGCACGAGCTGGATGACGCCGGTTCGACCGGTCCGCACCGACCGCGCCATCCGGTTCGGCAGGTAGTGGAGTCCAGCGGCGGAGGCGCGCACCCGCTCCGCTGTCTCATCCGAGTACCGTGCACCCTCTTTCTGCGTACCCGTGAGCACGTAGGAGGCAGTCGCGATCGAGACCCCCGCGTGGGCGGCGACCTCGCGCAGGGTCACCCGCGGGCGCTCCTTGCCGGCTCGTGCACTCATGATTCCCCGAGCCTAGCCGTCGCCCTGCCATGAGCAGCGTGGGCGACCGCCACGGCAGGCGAGCATCCGACCGACGTTGCAGATTCGAAGCATCCGGAAATGAATCTGATTCATCAACACAAATCAGCACTCATTGCCGCGTTGTGGATGCGGCGTTCGCCCAGAGACTGCGTCACTCAGGCCTTGTCTTTTGGAACATGAGTCTGATCTAATCACCAAAGGAGTTGAGTCTGCATCAGATACATCTCCGTGCGGATCCTCGGCAGAAGGCACCCATCGGCGGGACGGCTGCATGTACCACCGCTCGCCTCCGGTCGCCCAGGAAAGAGCCGTCGACGGCTCCGCAGCGATGAAGAATCGGCAACCTCAACGAAGAGAAGGACGCAACGATGAACAGATTGCGCACGATCCGACACAGAGCGGCAGGTCTGATCGCCACAGCGGCGGTCGTAACTGCCGCGTGTGTGCTGCCCGCGCTACCGGCGCAGGCCATGCAGACCACTGGCACAGCGCCCTACCTGAACCAGTGGCTGGTATCCGGTCCATTCACGGACCCCGTCGTGGAGAGCGCGACGGAGCCGGTGGTTCCCGGCCTCGGCGCCGAACTGGACGCCTCCGGCGGCGCTGAGGAGTCGGAGTGGCAGTACTTCGACGACCGGATCTTCAACCGGAACTACGACGACTACAACGACCTGATGGGCTACTTCGACGTCAAGCAGGGCCAAGCCACCACGAACAAGTGGGTTCTGGCAGCAACCTACGTCCACAGCCCGACCGCGCAGCGCGTGCAGTGGCAGGTCGGCGGCTCCGGCGTGTACCGGCTCTTCGCCAACGACACGAGTGTCGGCGCCCAGACCTCCGTGGCCGGCCGAGTGAGCAAGACCGGCACCCGCTACCCCGTCGATCTTCAAGCCGGGTGGAACAAGCTGATCATCGAGATCCAGCACAAGAACCCGGGCAGCAACAAGAACTTCCTCGGTTTCTACTCGCGGATCTCCGACACCAGCGGCAACGAAGTGCCGAAGCTGACGTACTCGGTGGCCGGCGATGCCCGCGATGAGCTGGCGATCGTCACGAGCGGACTCGACGTCGACCAGGCTGCGTTCGAGGAACGCAACGCGGAGGTCCCGGCGAACGAGTACCCGGGCAACGTCCTTCCATACGCCTACGACGAGAACCCGTACGTCGGCATGGTGGCCACGCTCGACGGCAAACAGATCACCTCGAGCATCGCCCCGCAGGCGACATCCTTCACCTTCCAGGCCGCCGGCGGAGCGCCGGGCTACAGCTGGAAGGTCACCGACGGCGACCTCCCACCCGGTCTGAAGCTCACCTCCGACGGTCGTATCGAGGGCACCGTCGCCGACGGAGCGCACGAAGAGGACGGGAAGGACTACACCTTCACCGTCGAGGCCACGGATGCCGACGGCAGCACGGCGACCGAGAAGTACACCATCTCCGTCAAGCAGAACCCCGTCGACTGGTTCATCGACGGCAAGATGTCGGCGCTGACCCACACGACCGGCACGATGCCGAACCTGTACGACCCGAACTACAACTTCGACGAGTGGGCCCAGACCGCGAAGGAGATGGGAATGACGATGCTCTCGACCGAGAGCATCCAGAACACCATCTACTACTGGCCGTCGCCGAACGCGAACCTCACCCCCGACAACGGCAACAAGCTGTTCAAGTACAACGCGCTGGAGCAGGCCGACGACGGCAGCTGGCAGGTGCGCGACCGCGTGAAGCAGGCGAAGGACGCCGCTGAACGCCACGGCCTGAAGTTCGGCGTGTACCTGTCGGCCCTGTACGAGGGCCGGGAGATCCTCGAGAGCGACATCCAGGGCCTCGTGGCCCGTTACGACCCGTGGTACGTGTTCGCCGACGGCGGCCCGGAGTCGTACTCCAACACGGATGTCGCCTGGAGTTCGGCGCGCAACTACAACGATCGGGTTCTGATCGACGCCAACCCGAACGCGCAGACCGGCGACCAGGACATCACCCTGCACGAGCGCCCGTTCTGGAACAGCGAACCGTACAACGGCGGCGGCTGGGTGAACGGCATCCTCAAGCAGGGCAGGAAGACCGCTCACGAGGAGTGGAACGACCCGTACACCACGGCGCTCGACATCTGGACGCAGTACGCCAAGGGCAACGAGCGCGACGACTGGGCCGAGGCGACCAAGGAGCTGATCAACCAGTACGGCCACGGGTACGTCATGAACTACGACTCGTCGATCACCGTCACCCGCGGCATGGACAACCTCAGCAGCAACCTCGACAACACCAACATCTTCTCGATGGTGCCGATCTCCTCGCAGCAGCTCTCCGACATGCGCAAGTCGATCGTCGACTGGATGGACAACCCCGGCGGACCCGACCTGCGTGAATCGATGTACGGCACCACGCCGTACACGCTCGACTACACGCTCAAGCCGGGGTGGTTCGACGACCCGTTGAAGGCGATCGCCTTCGGGCAGGGTCCCGACTGGGGCTACGCGATGTCCCGCGACCAGTTCGTCTACCTGCACATGGTCGACAACCAGATCGCCGGAACGGCGAAGTCCGGCTTCACCGGGCAGGACCGGATGGACGGCATCGGCCCGTTCACCCACCCGATCTCCAAGGTCGAGTGGCTCAACGAGGACGCCGCGCTTCCGTTCGAGTCGAAGCAGGTGGGCGACGAGTACTACGTGGACATCGACACCTCGTCGGTCACCGCCGATCCGATCGACACCGTCATCAAGGTCACCACGAAGAGCAAGGAGCGCAGCTACGAGCTGACAGGCGTCAAGACGTTCAGCAGCCAGAAGGATCCGCGCACCCTGCAACTGCGGACCGAGAGCTACATGAACGACCTGACCAACGTCTTCGCTCCCGCGAAGATCACCTTCGAGAGCGACAACCCTGCCGTCGCATCGCCGAAGGGAGCCAGCGGCAAGATCCGGGCCGGGGAGGACGGCAGCGCCACGATCACCGTCACCGCGACGTACAAGGACGGTGTGAACACGGCCCAGGTGAAGACCGACACCTATCCGGTGGTCGTGCACGACGGGGTGATCTCGCCGAGCCTCCCGCTGACCGGTGTCGCGATGACCACCGATGGCGCGCCGTTCTGGAAGGAGCTCCAGGCGCGTCAGCAGGTTCCGGTGACCTTCCAGGGCTTCACCGAGAAGGGCGGCACCGTCGACATCCTGAATCCGGCCGACGTGACGTATCACTACGCGACCGTCGACGGCCGTCGGGACATCCCCACCGGCAAGATCGACATCAGCGAGGTATCGGCCGACCAGGTGCCATTCGCGGTCGAAGACGGCGTGCTGCAGGTCACGGGCGGTGTCAAGAAGTCGACCATGTACAGCTACTGGGCCGAGGTCACCGTGGGTGGGAACACCTTCACCTCCACGCGGAACTTCGTCTCGATCCTGCCCGACAGCAACGCTGCCGCGGGTCTCGTGCCGACCGTCTCCACCGACGAAGCGCATGCGGAGAACCTGAGCGACGGCATCATCAACGAAGCATCCGGTGGCAACACCTCGAAGTGGGTCGTGCCCGCCGGCGAGTCCGGCAGCATGACGTACGACCTGAAGTCGCTGCAGGAGCTCACCCGTGTGAATCTCTTCTTCAACCATCGCATGCCCGACGCCGACAACGTCACCTACTTCAACGTGCCGAAGCAGGTGAAGATCGAGTACAGCACGGACGGGGAGACCTGGACGACGGGCACCGAGACCACCGAAACGTCGGGCGGCGGGTTGCCGACCTCGAGGAACACGAAGGCGGTTCCGAAGAGCGACACGACGCTGTACGGCTGGGAGCAGGATGGCCTCTACTACAACTACCCCGTCGACCCGAGCCACGCCAGCGTGCAGGCCCGGTACGTGCGGGTGTCGTTCCCCGGAGGCGGTCAGAACGGCAGCCCCGTCGACGTTCTGGAGACGCAGGTCCACTCCCTGCGCGACCTGACCGCCCTCAGCCGCATCACGCTCGACGCGGCCATCGCCGACGACGGCGCAACCGCGCAGGTCGAGACGCAGGGATGGTCGTTCCTGGACGAGCAGGTGGCGCTGGAGACGAGCGGACTCGGCTACACCAGCGAGAACGAGGCCGTCGCGAAGGTCGACTCCAGCGGTCTGATCACTGCTGTGTCCCCAGGGCGGGCGAAGATCACGGTGTCCGCTGAGCGAGACGGGTATCGCGCGAGCGAGTACCTGTACATGGACGTGGATGACCAGGGCCGCCTCTCGCTGGCGACCTACGTCAGCTCCGCGACCATGAAGCTGAGCAGTGACCAGATTCGGGTCGGTGCTCCGATCGTGGGCACGGTCGAGGCGACGCTGAACACCGGCGACGCGGCGAACCTCTCCTCCGCCGAGATCGAATACGTGTTCAGCGACGACCGACTGCAACAGGTGCCGGGGACCGACACGATCGTGCTGAAGGAGCCGATCACCGGCAGCTTCACCTCGACGGTCGAGGCCGTCGTCACCCTCGACGGTGTCGTCGTTCGCTCGAACTCGGAGACGGTCCGGGCCGCCGGTGACAACCTCGCCGGCCTCGCGGACGTCACGGTCTCGTCGGTGCGCGACCGCACCGGCGCCCCGAACGGGAACGACCAGGACGCGCGCTATCTGGGCACGAAGGCGACCGACGACAACAAGTCCACATCGTGGGCGGCGAAGAAGGCCGATGCGACGCCGTCGATCACGCTGCGCTTCGCCGACCCGGTGCAGATCGACCGGATCAACCTGGTCGAGCGGGGCGCCGAGGTCGACCAGGTCCGCGAAGGACTGCTGGAGTGGGAGGGCGGCAGCAAGCTCGTCACGGATCTCAAGCGGGTCGGGCAGCCCGACAACATCGTGACGTTCGATGCGCCGATCACCACCTCATGGGTCAAGTTCACGATCGACCCGAACAACACCTATGACAATGTGGCGGTCGGTGGAGAGACCGGTTTGGCCGAGTTCCAGGTGTTCGCACCGCAGGCCGATCGCGCCGTCGTCGATGTCGTCAGAGCCGTGGCGGACACGGTCGTCGGGCAGATCCCCACCCTTCCCGCACAGGTCGACGCGGTGTACAGCGACGGCACCACCTCGGCTGTGCCGGTCACGTGGGAACCGGTGACGGCAGAGGACGTCTCGGAGGAAGGCTGGTTCATCGTCACGGGCACCATCGAGGGCACGTCGGTCAAGGCCGACGGCGTGGTCACCGTGCGACGCCAGTAGAGCTCCCGCACTCCGGGACCGCGTGAGCTCAGACACCCGGCGTTGCTCGCGAGAGCAGCGCCGGGTGTCGCTTCTCCGGCGGCCCGCACCGTGAGCCGAGGATGCGGCAGACACCTGTTGTAGGCTCATCGTCAAGATTCCCGACGAAGGAGAGCGCGTGGCAGGCTTGGCGGAGTCGGAGCCAAGCGCGCCGCAACCGGCGTCCGGCTATCGTCCCGGCTACGAGATCGCCGCCGAGCGCATCCTCGAGTACATCGTGGGTCAGGAGCTTCGGCCCGGCGCGCGTCTGCCCACCGAGACGGCGCTCGCCGAGATCATCGGCATGTCGCGGACGATCGTCCGCGAGGCGGTGAAGATCCTCTCGGCTCTGGGTCGCCTGTCGGTCCAGCGCGGACGCGGCATCTACGTCGCGAGGCCCCAGGAGGTTCCGTGGGCCCCATCGCTCTCCGAGTTCCTGCCCACCGACCCCGATCAGGTCGACGAGATCTTCGAGTTCCGACGATTCGTCGAGCTCAGCACCACAGACCTAGCTTCGCGCCGCGCGACACCGGCCCAAGTGCGTGCGATCCGAGAGGCCGCCGACCGCACGCTGGAACTGGCCGAGGGCGATCTCGCGGCATTCAACGAGGCCGACTCGATCTTCCACCGCGCCATCGGCGAGGCCTCGGCGAACATGTTCATGGTGGGCTGCCTCGATGCCGTGCAGCGGTTGCAGCTGCAGATCAGCGTGATCGGGTTGGCCAGCACCGCGGGCGGATCGATCACGGCCGCCGCGCAGCAGCACGTCGCGATCGCCGCTGCGATCGCCGCCGGAGACACGGCCCTCGCCGTCCGTCTCATGGCCGCGCACATCGACATCACGGCGCAGCAGTTCAAGGGTGCCATCCTCGGCCGGGTGTTCAGCTCGGCGTCGGAGCCTGCCGAGCACTGAACCTCCGATACCTCGGACCGAACTCAGCTCTCGACGAGGGAGAGCGGATCGGCGTTCACATAGCCGGTCAGGGCCGACGGGTACTCGAGCCCCCTC
Source organism: Agromyces cerinus (assembly GCF_016907835.1). Classification (NCBI taxonomy): domain Bacteria; kingdom Bacillati; phylum Actinomycetota; class Actinomycetes; order Micrococcales; family Microbacteriaceae; genus Agromyces; species Agromyces cerinus. Next base: position 3,036,962 of record NZ_JAFBCT010000001.1, read on the forward strand.
GGCAGGGAGACGCCCGGGCCGACCGGCGCACGCAGGTAGCCATCGGCGTCGATGCCGTCGGTGCGCACGAACTCGGTGTGAGTGACGAGCGATTCGTAATAGGTCGCGTTGCTGACGGCCATGCAGAGGTGACGCTCTGCCTCACCCATCCCATGGGGTTCGGCACGCAACCGGAAGGCATCCGCCAGATGCGCGGTGCGCATCGCGCCGGAGATGCCTCCTCGAAGTTCTGCCGAGATGCGCAGTCCGAACGTGGCCGCGCCGGCACTGACGAAATCGGCGGAGTTCATGTACGAGCCGTCCGAGGTCTCGGCTGAGAGCAGCGGCACGCGGACCGCGCGGCCGAGCGCCCCATACGCCGAGACCGAGAACTCGCGCATCGGCTCCTCGTACCAGAGGTAGTCCGCATCCGAGAGCGCGTGCCCGAGGAAGATGGCGTCGGGGAGATCGAACCCGGCGGAACCGTCGTACATCAGCGGTACATCGGGGCCGACGTGGTCGCGAAGCGCTTGGCACAACGCTGCGTCTCGACGCGCATCGCCCCACGCGTGCAGCTTGATCGCCGGGTAGCCCTGCTCGAGTGCGCGATCCGCAACGGCGAGGAACTCCTCCGTCGTGTCGAACGTCGTGGTCGAGGCGTACGCGGGGATCCGCGTCCTCGCACCCCCCAGGAACTGCCAGAGGGGCAACCCGGCCTCACGCGCAGCGAGGTCCCACAGCGCCACGTCCACCGTGCCGAGGTACGGGAGGGCGAACTCCTCGAGTCGGTCCAGCTCCCAGATGCGGTGGTAGAGATGCTCGCGCTGCAACGGGTCCTGCCCCACCAACTCATCGCGCCAGACGCGATCGACCAGGTCGCGCAACATGGAGGCGCTGCCGGGGCGTGACGCGAAGGCCACCCCCGTCGCACCGGTGTCGGTACCGATGCGAAGGATGCCCCGCTCCCCCGCGGCGCCGCTGCCGGGCAGCCCTGCACGCCATTTGAACGACGGCGATGGGGCCGCGACCGGCACGGTCCACACTTCCACGTGGGTGATCTTCATTGAGCGCTTCCTCGAACGACGGAACCTGACGCCAGCGCGACCGGTTGTGCAAACGTTACACGTTTGACGTTTGACGAACAAGCTACGATTCAGACCAAGAGGAGCTTCGACGGGAGGACGACATGGAGACTTCACCGACTCGCACGCGAGCGGCACCGCGAGAGCTCACGTCGGGAGCGTCGGAGAGCCGTCGAACGCATCGACCCAATCGCCTGAGCACGGTCGTCTCGGAGGAGTTGCTGCGCAGGATCATCTCGGGCGAGTACCCCGTCGGCTCGCTGCTCCCGCCGGAACCGCAGCTGGTCGCGGAGTTCGAGGTCAGTCGACCGGTCGCCCGTGAGGCCATGAAGTTCCTCGAGGCGGCCCGACTCGTCACCATTCGTCAGGGCGAGGGCACCGTCGTGCGCGAATCCTCCGCATGGAACCTCCTCGATCCGAGCGTGCTTCGCACCGCGCTCGCCCTGAACGTGGGAGCACGCATCCGGAGCGATGCCGTGAAGCTCCGCCTCGATCTCGACCTCTCCCTCCTCGCCGAAGCCGCCCCGAATCTGACCGACGACGACTTCGGGGTGATGGAACGGCACCTGCACACCATGGACGCCGAGTCCTCCTTCGACCGCCTGCAGGAGGCCGATCTGGCCTTCCACCGGGTGTACCAGAGCCGCGCCGGGAACCAGCTCACCGAGGGCATCGTGCATCTGCTGGTCGATGAGATGCCACCGCCGAGTCGAGTCGTCGCCGCTCCGCGCGAGTCGTACGACGCTGCGAATCGGCAGCACTGGGCCATCTTCCGTGCGCTCCGCGACGGCCGGACCGACGACGCGCTGAGCACCTTGAGCGAACACATCTCGCAGATGTGGACGTGGGGGGATTCCGCGAACCCGGATCGCTGACCGGCGCCGCTCGCGCACGGTTCGAAGCAGCAGGTCAGCCGAGGTCAGGTGCCCCGCGGAGCACGACGCAGAGGTCGGTGAGCGCATCGAGCTCGAGCACGGTCACGACGTTCCGGCCGGGTCGCGTCGCCGGCCATGGCACGTAGAGGCGCTGCTGCGGCCCGCGGTTCCAGTACCGCCCGAGGCACAGCTCGTTGAACCAGACATATCCCTTGGATCCGCCTGGGATCTCGAGGTAGCCATCCGCCTGCTCCGGCAGCTCGACGTCGGCACGGTAGTACCGCGGGCCGATCGGCGAAACCTCGGCCCCGGCGATGGCGTCAGCCGAGATCTCCGTCCAGGGGAGCTCGCGCAGCTCCGGCAACGCATGCGACGACACGGAGTAGCCGTTGAGCCACTGATTGTCCTGACGCAGCCCGCGAAGTCCCTTGGTCTCGCCGAGCCGGGGTCCGTAGTTCACCCGGCCCATCGATTCGACCATGACCGACACCCGGGCCGGCCCCCCGACCGGAGGCAGGACGGAAATGTCTCCGTCGCGTTCGACGACAGCGACGAGGGCATCGTCGACGCGGACCTGAGCCCGATCGCGCAGCTCGATGAGCTCCAACGGGAGCGGCGCGCGCGGTCCGGGTATCGCGACCTCGTACCTGACGAGCCCGTGATCGAAGCCGAGCTCTTCGAAGGTGGGTGCGACGGCGTACCGGCCGTGTTCCTCGAATTCGACGTCGGCAACGTGGGTCACTCCGACGATCGCATCGTTCATGAGCGGATGCAGGAGCGGGAGTTCGACGGCATCCGTGTCATCCGCCGCGCCGGTGAGCACCTCACGGAGGGCCCGGAACTTGGGCGTGGGTGCGCCTCGCTCGTCGAGTGGCGCGTCGTAGTCGTAGCTCGTGACGGTCGGGCGATACTCGTTCACGCCGCCGCCGCCGACGTGGTTGGCACCGGCCCCCGTCCCGAAGTTGGTGCCCCCGTGCGCCATGTAGATGTTCACGGATCCGCCCGCATCGATGATCTCTGCGAGGGCGCTTGCGGCGTCCTCAGCCGGCCTCGTCACCCGAGGCTGACCCCAATGGTCGAACCATCCGTTCCAGAACTCCATGCAGAACGGCAGGTCGTCCGGGCGGTGGCGCGCCAGTGCGGCGAACGCGGCGGGCGCCTCCGATCCGAAGTTCACCGTCGCCCGAAGACCGGGAACCGTGCCGCCCGAGAGGCAGACATCCGTCCAGCCGTCGCTCGTGAACAGCGGGACCGTGACGCCGCGGTCCTCCAGGCCTCTCGCGAGCGCCGCCAGATACGCAGCGTCCGTGCCGAACGACCCGTACTCGTTCTCGACCTGGACCATGAGCAGGCTGGGGTGATCGACGAAGGTCGGCACGACCGCATCGAGGTATCGCCCGACGGCGTCCATGAATTCCGGATGACTCGTGCGCACGTGCTTGCCCACTCGTCCGGTCAACCAGGAGGGAAGGCCGCCGTTGTCCCATTCCGCGCAGATGTACGGGCCCGGCCGCACGATCGTGCGGAGCCCTTCGGCATGCGCGCAATCGAGGAACCGGGTGATCTCGTCGAGCCGCTGCCACTGCCCTTCACGAGGTTCATGGACGTTCCAGGCGAGGTAGGTCTCGACCGTGTCGAGGCCCATCGCCCGCATCGATCGCATCAGGTCGGGCCACTGCTCCGGCAGCGAGCGGAAGTAGTGGATCGCGCCGGCGAGGACGCGAGGCGCGCGAGAAGAAGGGTCCATGGTGTCCATTCGTCGTGAGTCGATCAGATCTTGACGGCGCCGGCGGTGAGGCCGACGCGCCAGTACTTCTGCAGGCTGATGAAGGCGATGGCGAGCGGGATGATCGACAGCAGCGAGCCGGTGATCACGAAGTGATAGTTGAGCTCACTGGGTTGGCTGCCCCAGAAGTAGAGGCCGAGCATGGCCGGCCAGAGCTCCGCGTCGTTCAGCGTGACCATCGGGAGGAAGAAGTTGTTCCAGATGCCGACGAACGAGAAGAGGAAGACGGTCAGGAGAGCCGGGCCCATGATCGGCAGCGCGATCGTGGAGAAGATCCGGATCTCACCGGCGCCGTCGATGCGAGCCGCATCGAGCAAGTCGTCCGGAACGCTCTCCTGCGCGGTGATTCGCGCGAGGAACACGCCGAACGGGCTGACGAGGCTCGGGATGATCACCGCCCACATGGTGTTGATCATCCCGAGGGACGAGAACAGCAGGTAGAGCGGCATGACGAGCAGCGATGCCGGCAGGAGGATCGAGGCGAGGATCGCGCCGAAGAGGGCGCCCTTGCCGGGGAAGCTGTACTTCGCGAACACGTATCCGGCAGCGGCGCTGAGGAGTGTGGCACCGATCGCACCGCCGCCGGCGTAGATCAGCGAGTTCAGCATCCATCGCACGAAGAGCCCGTCCTGGCGGGTGAGGACGGCGACGATGTTGTCGAGCAGGGCGAAGTCCTCGCCGAACCAGAGCGGAGGGCTGGAGAACAGCTCCGAGCTCGATTTGGTGGATGCGGTGAGGAGCCACCAGATGGGGATCAGGAAGTACACGACTCCGAGGAAGAGCACACCGCGAATGAAGAGGCGGCTGGTGAACCTGGGCATCAGACGGCCGCCCGCCGTGCGGTGATGACGTTCGCCAGGCGCAGGAATCCGAACGACAGGACGAAGGTCCCGAGGGCCAGGAGCACGGCCATGGCCGCGGCGACCCCGTAGTTGTTGAGCCCGAAGGCGACGTCCTGCACCGCCATGTTCGGCGTGTACCCCGAGGTGATCGCGCTGGAGTAGGACTTCAGCACGGTCGGCTCGGCGTAGAGCTGGACCGTTCCGACGATGGAGAAGAAGGTGGTGAGCACGAGCGCCGGCGCGACCAGCGGGATCTTGATGCTCCACGCGATCCGCCACGCCCCGGCGCCGTCGATGGCAGCCGCTTCGTAGAGCTCCTGCGGGATGCCGGTCAGCGCCGAGTAGATCACGAGCATGTTGTAGCCCGTCCAGGTCCAGGTGACGATGTTCGCGATCGACCAGAGCACGACGTCACTCGAGAGGAAGTCGACGTCGATGCCGACGTTCGCGAGGGCGGCGACGAACGGACTCGTCCCGGGGAGGTAGAGGAAGGCCCACAGGATCGCCGCGATCACCCCCGGTACCGCGTACGGCAGGAATGCCGAGAGCCGGACGAACTTCGGGTAATTGCCCTTGAGCGCATCCACCGCGAGGGCGAGGGCGAGGGCGACGATGAGCATGAGCGGCACCTGGACGATGCCGAACACGAGCACCCGCCCGACCCCCTCGAGCAGATCCGTCTTCTGGATCGCGTTCACATAGTTCACGAACCCCGCGAACGCCCGCTCGCCGCCGATGCCCAGCCCCGATCGCTTCTCGGTGAAGAAGCTCTCGACGACGGCGTACACGAGCGGCACCACGAACGAGAACACGAAGAGCACGAGGAACGGCAGCAGGAGGAGCCAGATGGCCCTGCGCTGGGAGCGACGGATGGTGGTGCGACCGACCGCGCGGAACCGCGGCGGTCTGCTGGCGATCGTTCGGACGGCAGTGGTGGTGGTCATGATCGGTCCTTGTTCAGTGGCGTTCGGATCCAGGCGGAGGGTTCCCCGGCGTGCGGGCGCCGGGGAACCCTCCGGTCATGGAACATCGTCACTCGGTGACGCTGAGCCCCTTGGTGGTGAGTGCGTCGACCAGTGAGGCCTGGGCGACGTCGAGGCCCTCCACCATCGTCCGGGTGCCGTCGAGCACCGGCTTCATGGCGTCGGCGTACGCACTGCCCGTCTCGGCGTTCGCCGGTCCGAACTGCCAGTTCGGGTTGATCGTGGGTGCGGCGGCGGCGAACACCTCGTACACCTTCTGCCCGCCGTAGAACTCGAGCGGTTCACTGAGCGAGCCGAGGCCGGTTCCGTTGGTCGCGGCCGGGAAGGATGCCGCGTCCTCGATGAGGATCTCGAGTGCACCGTCATCCGTGCTCATCCAGTTCGCGAAGTCGACCGCGCCCTGGACGTCGTCGCAGCCGGTGAGCACCGAGGTGGCGGATCCGCCGGCGGTTCCCGTGCTCACGGTGTCGTCGTCGATGTTGGGCATCGGCGCGACCCGCCACTTGCCCGAGGACCCCGCCGCGGCGCCCTCCAGCACGGTCGCCCACCAGACCGGGGCGACGTAGCTGGCGATGGTGCCATCCTGAACGGCGGCGAACCACTCCGGGGTCTCGGGATCGGTGACCTTCGTGAGGTCCTCGTCCATCATCTTCTGCCAGTAGGCGGCGACGTCCTTCGTCTCGGCGCCGTTCATCGACACCTTCCACTGGTCGTTCTCACTCGAGTACCAGGTGCCTCCGGCCTGCTGCACGAACCCGGCGATCTGATAGGTGATCGCCGGCGCGAAGGACGAGAGGTAGACGTTCGGATCTGCGGCGTGGACCGTCGCAGAGTCGGCCGCGAACTGCTCCCAGGTCGTCGCCGGGGTGACACCGAACTTCTCGTACACGTCTGCGCGGTAGAACAGGGCGAGCGGGGCGATGTCGACCGGCACGCCGTAGATTCCCTCGCCGACGCCCATCGCCGCCCATGCACTGTCCGGGAACCCGTCGCGGTACTGGTCGATCTCCTCGGAGATGTCGACGAGCGAGCCGTCGACGGTGAGTGTGGGCACGGACTCGTTCCCGACCTGCGCCAGGCACGGTGCGTTGCCGGCCTTCACCGCTGCCTGCATCTTCGTGTATCCGCCGTCGCCGCCGGAGGCGGTCGTCTCGAACTTCACCTGCTGATCATGCGAGGAGTTCCACAGATCGACGACCTTCTCGTACGCGGGGTTCCACCCCCAGAACACCAGCTCGCTGTTCTCGGCTTCCGGGGCGGTGGCGGCGCACCCGGCGAGCATCGAACCCAGCATCGCGGCTGAGACGGCGGCGGAAACGATCCCGCGCGCCTTTGGACGGGCCTTGCTCATGTTCTTCTCCTTCAGTCGGTTCGTCGTTGTCTTACGGGGTGTTCGCGGCGATCGGCGTCTTCGACGTCGCAATGACATCGGAGAATCGGATCTCCGGAAGTCCGACCTCATCGAGGCCGTACAGGTGCTTCGCGCTGCTGTCGAAGGCGCGGGTGAGCGCTCCGAGCACCGCGGCGTCGTCACCGAGGTGGGACGCGATGATGGCCGGCTCGTAGAGGAGCCATCCCTTGTCGATGAGGCGCTGACGCAGCAGCGACACGATCGTGTCGCCGTGCTCCGCCGCATCGCAGCCCACGACGATGCAATCGGGATCGACGACCTGGCCGATCATCCCGACCAGCTCGGCGAGACCGTCGACGAAGTCGTCTCGCTTCGCGGCGGCCTCCGGCTCGCTCGCATCCGCACGTTCCAGGACCGCGCGCAACGAAGGTTCGTCGGCCCAGCCCAGATCGCCCTGCGGATCGATGGGCAGCGGCAGGCTCGCGCCGGCAAGTGCGCCGGCTGAGTCGTGGCTGCCGAGGCGCAGCTTTCCATCGAGAACGAGGGCCGCGGAGATGCCACTGCCGATGCGGATGTAGAGCATGTCCGGAATGAGTCGCGCCGCGCCGATGCGATGCTCCGCCAAAGCCGCCAGGTTGACGTCGTTGTCGACGCGAACTTCGCAGCCGAGCATGCGGGACAGGTGCTCGGTGAGGTCGACGCCCTCCCAGTCGGGGTAGGCGCCGGATGCGCGCAGGCGGCCGTCGGCACCCACCCAACCGGTCAACGCGACGTGCGCCGCCACCAGACGGGACACGGTTCCGCCTGCCTCGGCGAGGGCCGCGGTGGTCTCGTGCGTGACGAGCCTGAGCCGGGCGAGCGAGTCCTTCGGGAGAGGCGCTCCGGACCGCCGCTGGGCGAGCACCCGTCCGCTGATGTCCGCGATGACCACCGTGATGCCGGCCCGAGCGATGTCGATGCCCGCCACGAAACCCGCCCGTTCGACGAACTCGAACACCCGCGCGGGGCGACCAGTCGCCGTGTCCGATCCGCCTTCGATCTCCTTGACGAGGCCGCGCTCGACGAGCCGCGCCAACGCGACCTCCACCGTCGGGCGCGACACGCCGACGCTGCGACTGAGAGTGCCGACTGAGGAACGACCGTGGTCACGCAGCCACAGCGCGCATTGGGTCTCGTTCTCTTGACGGATCGCGCCGACGCGCGCTCCGTGACGGTTGCTCTTGACCACGTTCTCGATGCCTCATCCTCAGATCGACGGGACTTATGCAAGTACATTGCATCTGATTTATCTCACCGTAGGGCCGACATGGATATGAATCAAGGGCAATCGTCGAATTGGGTGCAAGAACCTTGCATCTGGTGGAACCGCGCGGTTCCGAAGGTCGACAGGGAGACTCCAGACGACGAGAAAGGCCCCCGCGGATCGCGGGGGCCTTTCTCGGGTTCGCGGAGCATGTGCCCGTGGCACGGCGAAGGCCCCCGCAGATGTGCGGGGGCCTTCGAGAGCGGAGACGAGGGGATTTGAACCCCTGGTCCCCTTACGGGGACTCCACCTTAGCAGGGTGGTGCACTCGGCCGGACTATGCGACGTCTCCTCGCGCGCCCTTGCGTGCATGCGCGAAAGTCATCATAACCCGAGGACCCCGCGGATGACGATTCGAGGGGCAGTGCTACTGGTCTTCGAGTGTGCGACCCGCGGAACAGCGGGTCTCTGCCGCGGTCTGACCGGTGACATCGCTCGGCAGCGCCTCGGCCGTCGGCGCCGGCGGCGTCGTGGCGTCCGCTCCTTCGGCAGGCGCCTCCTCCTCGACCGGGGCCTCGGCCTCGGGTGCCGCATCGACGGCCGTGGGATCGCCGGCCGACGCGAACGCCGCTTCATCGGCCTCGGGATCGAAGGCGACCGGCAGGTCGTTCTGAAGGGCCGTGTTGACGATCTCCGCCGAATCGGACGGAATGAGATCACCGTCGGAGTAGCCCGTCGGGTACTGCACGAACGCGATCTTGCTCAGATCGGTGTCTTTCAGGGCGCTCGCGATCGAGATCATGGTCGTCGGGTCCATGAGGCTGTCGGAGAGCTCCATGTTCGCGAGCGCGGCCTTCGCGATGCCGTAGAGCTTGACCGGGTCGCTCAGCGTGCCGTTCGACTGCAGCGTTCGCGCGAGCGCTGACATGAAGACCTGCTGGTTCGAGATGCGGCCGAGGTCGCTGCCGTCGCCGACGCCATGGCGGGTGCGAAGGAACTGCAGGGCCTGCATGCCAGAGAGCTCCTGCATGCCGGCGGGGAGGTAGAGATCGGTGTGCTCGTCTTCGATCGGCTCGGCGATGCAGACGGGAACGCCGCCCACCGCCTCGGAGAGCCCGGCGACCCCCAGGAACTGCACGGTGCCGGCGAACAGGATCGGCACGCCGACGAGCTGCTCTACCGTCTTGACGACGCACGGCATGCCGCCGAGCGAGAGCACCGAGTTCATCTTCACGCCGTACTGCTCGTACAGCGGATCGCCCGCGGGGTCTGCGGGATCGACGCACGCGGGCACATCGACCAGCATGTCGCGGGGGAAGCTGATGACCGAGGCGTTCGTGTGGTCTTCGGAGATGTGCAGGAGCATGGTGACGTCGTTGAGCACAGCCGTCTCCTCGTCGGGATCGCCGAACCCGTCGCCCTGGCCCTCGCGGCTGTCGCTGCCGATGAGCAGCAGGTTCACGCCGCCGTCGATGGCCCCGACATCGGGGACGCCCTCGAGCATGTCTTCATTGCCGAGCGTGACGCTGGGCTTGGCGGTGTTGGCGAGGTCCCACGCCGCATAGGCCGCGACGGACACGCCGGAGACCAGGGCGACCGCGACGAAGGTCGCCGTCACCTTCGCGAGCGTGCGCCAGATGCTGCGTCGCTTCAGGCGACCGTGGCGCACGACCGGCGTCGACGATGCTGCGCGTCGTGCGCTGGATCGAAGCTCTTCTGCCACCGGTGTCCTCTCGTGTCGTCGATTCGCGCGGAGGGCGTGGGATTCGAACCCACGAGGCATTGCTGCCCACTGGTTTTCAAGACCAGCTCCATCGGCCGCTCGGACAGCCCTCCATGCCCGTGCGATCACATGGATCGTGCAGGCAGGCGCCATTCTAGCCGTTGCGCGTTTCGATCAGCCTCTCAATCCCTCCTGAGAGCACCCTGAGGCGACTCGAGGCGTCGCTGATCAGCCCTCGTTCGCGGTCGTGCAGCGCACTTCGTCGCCGGTGAGTCCGGTGATGTCGCCGGGCAGCGTCTCGGCGGGCGGCGACGTCGCCGGGGCGTCGGTCGCGGCGGCAGGGTCCGGTTCGGGCGCCGGCGCGGTCGGGTCGGCCACGGTGCCGAACTCCACGTTGTCGTTCGCGGTCGGATCGAGCGCGACGGGCCGGTCCTCCTGCAGCGCGAGGTTGATCGCCTCGGCGGACTCGGTCGGCACCACGTGCTGGCCGTCGCCCGCCTCTGCGGTCGGGTACTGGATGAACGCGATCTTCGAGAGGTCGGTGTCCTGCAGCGCCTTCGCGATCGAGATGAGGGTCGCCGGGTTCTGCAGCTCCTTCGAGAGCTCCATGTTCGAGAGCACGGCCTTCGCGATCGAGTACAGCTTCACGGGGTCGTTGAGCGTGCCGCTCGACTGCAGCGTGCGCGCGAGCGACGCGAGGAACGCCTGCTGGCTCGCGATGCGCCCGAGGTCGCTGCCGTCGCCGACGGCGTGCCGGGTGCGCAGGAACGCGAGTGCGTCGTATCCCGAGATCGTCTGCGTTCCGGCCGGCAGATGCAGGCCCGAGTCGACGTCGTCGATCGGGTCGATGAGGCACACCTCGACGCCGCCGACGGCTTCGGACAGCGCGGCGACGCCCTTGAACTCGACGACGCCGGCGACCGGGATCTTCGTGCCCGTCAGCTGCTCGACCGTGAGCGCCACGCACCCGAGCCCGCCGTGCTCGAGCACGCTGTTGAGCGGCACCCCCGACATCGCCGAGAGCGGACCCGACGCCGGGTCGACCGGGTCAGGGCACTCGGGCACCGGCACGATCATGTCGCGCGGAAGGCTCACGACCTCGACGTGCGAGTGGTCCTGCGAGATGTGCAGCAGCATGTTGACGTCGTTGAGGTCGCCCGAATCCACTTCCGGGTCGCCGAACGATCCGTCGAGCGGTCGCTTGTCGCTGCCGACGAGCAGGAAGTTGAGCCCGCCGTCCATCGCGCCGATGTCGGGCACGCCGTCGAGCAGGTCAGCGTTCGCGAGCGAGACGCCGGGCTTGACCGAGCCGACCAGGTCGATCGCCGCATACGCCGCGACGGATGCCGCGCTCACGGCGAGCACCGCGACGACGGATGCCGCGAGCTTCAGGTACGTCGAAGCAGCACTGCGCCTGGGAAGACGCCCGTGGCGGGGCACCGCCGTCTGCTCGGCAGCAGCCGTCTGCTCGGCAGCGGCCTGCTGGTCGCCCGTCTCGCTCATCGCACCCCTCCGACTCGGCCGATTCTATGCTGGTCGGCTCGGAGCCTCCCGACACCGGCGCGAAGCGCGGCGCGTCACGGCAGCGAGTCGAGCACCGCCGCAAGCCCGGCGTCGTCGACCGAACCGCCCACCTCGTTGGCTGCCTCGCGCACCTCGTCGGGCGCCTGGCCCATCGCGACGGCGCGGCCGGCTGCGCCCGCCCACGCGAACATCTCGAGGTCGTTGCGCCCGTCGCCGGCGGCGAGCACGCGGTCGATCGGCAGGTCGAGCCAGCCGCGCACCCGTTCGAGTGCGGTCGCCTTGTTGACCCCGTCGGGAGCGATGTCGAGCCAGGCCGTCCAGCCGATGGCATAGCTCACGTGATGCAGGCCCATCTGGTCGACGATGCCGAAGAACTCGTCGAGGCCGTGCTCGAGGCTCGTGACGACGACGCGCGTGGCACGGTGGTCGAGCAGCTCGTCGAAACGCACCTCGCGGGCGTTCTCGAGGTTCCACTCGGTCATGCCCTCGGTGTAGAGGCGGTAGCCGTCGGGCAGCTCGACCATGAACTTGCCGGCCGGCAGGAACCCGCGGATGCGCTCGAGCACCTGCGTCGGATCGAACGTCTCGACGTGGCGTCGGATGTACCCGTCGGGCGCCGCGTCGTCGCGCTGCATCGTGATGGCGCCGTTCGCGCACACGACGTACTCGGGCGTGAGCCCGAGCTGGCCGAGTACCGGAGCGGTCGTCGCCCAAGAGCGACCGGTCGCGAGCGTGACGACGTGGCCGCGGTCGCGGGCGGCTGCCACCGCGTCGACGACGACCGGGTCGATCGACCCGTCTTCGTGCATGATCGTGCCGTCGACGTCGAGCGCGACGAACCACTGCTCGTCGACGGCGACGTCGGGGCGCGGCATCCGCTCGATGCTCATGCGATCGGCTCGAGCACCTCGAGGCCGCCGAGGTAGCCGCGAAGCGCCTCGGGCACCACGACCGAGCCGTCGGCCTGCTGGTGGGTCTCGAGGATCGCGACGAGCCAGCGCGTCGTCGCGAGCGTGCCGTTGAGCGTCGCGACGGGAGCCGTCTTGCCGGTCTCGGTGCGGTGACGGATGTCGAGGCGGCGCGCCTGGAACGTCGTGCAGTTCGAGGTGGAGGTGAGCTCGCGGTAGGCGTTCTGCGTGGGCACCCACGCCTCGACGTCGTACTTGCGGGCGGCGCTCGTGCCGAGGTCGCCGGCCGCGGTGTCGATCACGCGGTACGTGAGGCCGAGGTCCTGCAGCATGCCCTCCTGCCAGCCGAGCAGGCGCTCGTGCTCGGCCTCGGCGTCGGCCGGGTCGATGAAGGTGAACATCTCGAGCTTGTTGAACTGGTGCACCCGGATGATGCCGCGAGTGTCTTTGCCGTGGCTGCCGGCCTCGCTGCGGTAGCAGGTCGACCAGCCCGCATAGCGGATCGGCCCGTTCGAGACGTCGATGATCTCGTCGGCGTGGTAGCCGGCGAGCGCGACCTCGCTCGTGCCCGTGAGGTAGAGCTCCTGCTCGGGCAGGTAGTACACCTCGTCGGCGTGCGCGCCGAGGTAGCCGGTGCCCTGCATGATCTCGGGGCGCACGAGCGTGGGCGTGATGAGCGGGGTGAAGCCGGCCGCGATCGCCCGGTCGAGGCCCATGTTCATGATCGCGAGCTCGAGGCGGGCGCCGATGCCCTTGAGGTAGTGGAAGCGCGCGCCCGAGACCTTCGCGCCGCGCTGCATGTCGATGGCGTCGAGCAGCTCGCCGATCTCGAGGTGATCGCGGGGCTCGAACTCGAACGCGGGGATCTCGCCGACCTCGCGCAGCACGATGAAGTCGTCTTCGCCGCCGGCCGGCACGCCGTCGATGACGATGTTGCCGAGCCGCTGCACGGCGAGCGTGAACTCGGCCTCGGCGTCGCTCGCGGCCTGGTTCGCGGCCTTCACTCGGGCGGCGAGCTCCTGCGCCTCGGCGACGAGGGCGGCCTTGGCCTCTTTCGGGGCCTGCGCGACCTGCTTGCCGAAGGCGTTCTGCTCGGCGCGGAGCGCCTCGAAGACGGTGATCGCGGTGCGCCGCGCGGCATCGGCTTCGACGGCCGCGTCGACGAGCGCCACGGACTCGCCTCGGAGTTCTTGCGAACGCTTGATGAGGTCGGGGTTCTCGCGAAGCAGCACGGGATCGATCACCCGAGCAAGTCTAGCCGCGGCATCCGACCCCCTGATCTGCGGTTGCATCCATCGGCGAGCGCGGGTGTACCGGGTGGATTCCCGGCGCGATGCAATACCGTTGGCAGCGTGACGGCAGACCAGCAGGGGGCGGCGGATGTCGCGGGCCGACGCCCGCGAGCCGCCGTGATCTTCAACCCCACCAAGCAGGGCGTCGAGACGCTGCGTGCCGCGGTCGCGGCGGCAGAGGAGCGTCAGCACTTCTCCCCCTCGCTCTGGATCGAGACGGCGGCCGACGATCCGGGCAAGGGCATGGCGCGCGAAGCCCTCGAGGCGGGCGTCGACCTCGTGATCGCCGCGGGCGGCGACGGCACCGTGCGCTCGGTGGCCGCGACCCTCCGAGGCACCGGCGTGCCGCTCGGACTCGTGCCCATCGGCACTGGCAACCTCTTCGCCCGCAACCTCGAGATCCCCGTCAACGACCAGGCCGACGCCGTCGTGCTCGCCTTCGCGGGCCTCGACCGTGCCGTCGACGTCATCGTCGCCGACGTCACACGCGCCGACGGAACCGAGGAGACCCACGTCTCACTCGTCATGAGCGGCATCGGCATCGACGCCGCGATGATCTCGAACACGAACCCCGACCTGAAGAAGCGCGTCGGTTGGCTCGCCTACGTCGATGCGGGTCTGCGGGCCCTCCCCGCCTCGAAACCGTTCCGCGCCGTGCACCGGCTCGACGCGGGCCGACACCACCGCTCGAAGGTCTCGAGCATCCTCGTCGCGAACCTCGGCTACCTGCCGGGCAATATCGAGCTGATCCCCGACGCCGAGATCGACGACGGCAAGCTCGACGTGGTGGTGCTGGCACCGCGGAACCTCTTCGGCTGGCTCCTCATCTGGCGCAAGATCACGTGGGAGAACCGCGTGCTGCGCAAGTCCGCACTCGGCCGGCAGTTCCTCGACCTCACGGGCGGCAACCGGCGCAGCGAGATCGTCTACCTGCGCGGACGGGCGGTCGACCTCGAGATCGACGGGGCCCCCGAGGAGTTCGAGATCGACGGCGACGAGTTCGGGCTCGTCGCCGCGGCGCGGTTCACGGTCGATCCGGCCGCGCTGATCGTTCGAGTTCCGAGCTGATCGTCGCGCGACGCACCTCGACCGCGACGAGCGCCACGAACGCGGCGATCGCGGCGAGCGCGAGCGGGCCGACCAGGGTCTGCGCGAACTGGCCGAGCGCGATCTGGGCGAACACGTCAGCCTGTTCACCGGTGGGGTTGCCGTTTCCGTCGAAGACGAGGCCGGCGTTCGCGAACGAAGCCTCCGAGGCCCTGCCGACGGCCCAGGCGACGCCGACGACGCCGAGCGCCCCGATCGAGACGAGTGCCCACCATGCCGTGCCGCGGCCGAGCCGGCCCTCCGCATCGTCGCTCGCTTCGACGGCACCCCGGAGGTGCAGGAACGCCGCGAGCGCCGTGACCACGACCACGCCGGTCGCCCCGGCCATGATCAGCGACGGCGACAACGTCCAGCCCAGGTCTCGAAGCCACTGATCCCCCGACGAGACCGTGCCGGTGTAGTAGCCGATGTCGGAGTTCACCATCCACGACAGATACGCCCCGGCGGCGAACGCCGCGAGCGTGACCGTCCATCCGGCGATGAGCCAGCCGATCGCCGACCGGCCCGACGAGACGGCCTCGACGACGAACGCGTCGCGGGCCTGCTCCTCGTGGTCGACCTCGTTGCGAGCCCGCTCGACGACGCGCTCGGCACGAGGACCCGAGTCGACCGCGGAGACGGGGGTCGCGGGTGCCGGCCGACCCCCACCCGATGACGGACGACCGGCGTCGCTCGTCGCGATCGGCGCCGGCGCGGGCGGATCGGGAACCCGCAGCCTCGCCGCAGGCACGGCCGCCGCTGCATCCGTCGTGATCTCCTCGCCGCCTGCGTAGCCTCGCTGGTATCGCGGATCGAACCGCGGATCGATACCGCTCGTGGCGCCTTCGCTCACGTCAGCTCCTCCGGTCAGGGCCGCCCGATCAGTCGGGTTCGCCGCTCAGCAGGCCGCGCAACCAGTCGCGCGCCTCGATGAAGATGCCGTCATCGTACTTCGAGTGGTACGCGACCGTCTGCTCGTCGGCCCTCGGGTACGACCCGAGGAAGATGACGTTGGGGCTCGTGCGGCGCAGGCCGAGCAGTGCGTCGGCGACCCGCTCGTCGGCGATGTGCCCGTCGACGTCGACGACGAACCGGTAGCGGCCGAGGGCGTCGCCGATGGGCCGCGACTGGATGAGCGAGAGGTTCACGCCTCGCGTCGAGAACTGCTCGAGCATCGCGAGCAGGGCGCCCGGTTCGTCGTCGGGCAGCTCGACGATGAGGCTCGTCTTGTCGGCTCCGGTCGGCTCCGGCAGTTCGCGGGAGCGGCTGACGAGCACGAAGCGCGTGACCGCGTTGGGGTTGTCGCCGATGTCGCGGGCGAGCACGTCGACGTCGAGGTGGTCGGTGATGCCGGGCGGCGCGACGGCCGCGTCGGCCTGGCTGCCTTCGAAGAGGGATGCCGCGGCCGACACGTTGCTCGTCGCGGGAATGTGCCCGTGGTCGGGGAGTTCTCGCTCAAGCCAGCCGCGCGACTGCGCGTATGCGACGGGATGGGCGTTGACGACCCGGACCTCGGCGAGCGTGGTGCCGGGCCGGGCCACGAGCACGAAGTTCACCGGCACGAGGTACTCGCCGAGGATGCGGAGGCCGGGCACGGTCGCGAGCGCGTCCTGCGTCGCCGTCACGCCGCCGTCGATCGAGTTCTCGATCGCGATCATCGCGGCGGTCGAGCGGCCGCTCGTGACGTCGGCGAGCGCTTCGCCGACGTTGTTGACGCCGCGCCAGTGCTTTCCGGATGCCGCGGCGACCTGCTTCAGCGCCGCCTCGGTGAATGTGCCGGCCGGCCCCAGGTAGGAGTAGGTCTCCTCGGGCGGTGTGGGCGCGGCATCCGTCATGCAGGCCAGCCTATCCACCGGGCCGTGACCGAGCGGCTAGCGTCGACACCGTGCGACGCCGTGCGACCGCGCGGCGCCGTGCACCGTGAGGAGGGCCCCGATGACCACGATCGACGAGCACCGGACCGTGCCCACCGACGTCGAGCGGCTCGCGGCGCTGCGCCGCATGAAGCGCGTCGCGACGGGGCTGCTGATCGGCGCAGCCGTCGTCTTCGCGGTGTCGTTCGCCCTGCAGGACGAGGTGCCGTGGCTCGCCTACGTGCGCGCGGCCGCCGAGGGCGCCATGGTCGGCGCGATCGCCGACTGGTTCGCGGTGACGGCGCTGTTCCGCCACCCACTCGGCATCCCGATCCCGCACACCGCGATCATCCCGAACCGCAAGGACGAGATCGGCGCGACCCTCGGCGCCTTCGTCGAGCACGAGTTCCTCTCCGACGAGGTCGTGCTCGGCAAGCTCCGCTCGATCGGCATCGCCCGCCGGCTCGGGGGCTGGCTCGCGACGCCCGCCAATGCCGAGCGGCTGACCGCCGAGGCATCCGTCGCCGCACGCGGCGTGCTCACCCTGCTCGGCGACGACGACGTCGAGGACGTGATCGAGCGGCTCGCCAGGCGCCACCTCTTCGAGCCCGAGTGGGGCCCGGCGATCGGCCGGGTCGGCGCCCGGCTCGTGGCCGCCGACCAGCAGCGCGCCGCGGTCGACGCCGTGCTCGAGAAGGCCGAAGGCTGGCTCGAGGCACACCCCGAGGCATTCGGCAGCATGGTCTCCGACCGGCTCCCCCGCTGGATGCCCGGCTTCGTCGACCGGCTCGTGGACGACCGCGCCGCCCGCGAGGTGCTCGCGTTCATCCGGGTGGTGCGCGCCGACCCTGCGCATCCCCTGCGCCTCGCGATCGACCGCTACCTCGCCGAGCTCGCCGACGACCTGCAGCACGACCCGGCGATGATCGCCCGGGTCGAGCAGCTGAAGGACGAGCTGCTCGCGAGCCCGCGCGTGCGCGAGTTCGCGGGCGAGGCGTGGGCCTCGGTGAAGGCCACACTCGATGCCGCGCTCGCCGACCCCTCGAGCGAGCTGCGGTCCGGGCTGACCGCGGCGGTCGTCGAGGTGGGCGCCCGACTCGTCGTCGACGAGGGCCTCGCGGCGAAGGTCGACACCTGGGTGACTGATGCCGCGGCCTACGTCGTGCGCAACTACCGACACGAGATCGCGGGGGTCATCACCGAGACCGTCGAGCGGTGGGATCCGCGCGAGACGACCGAGAAGCTCGAGCTGCAGGTGGGACGCGACCTGCAGTTCATCCGCATCAACGGCACCGTCGTCGGCGCGCTCGCGGGGCTCGCGATCTACTCCATCGCCACGGCGGTGCACGCGCTCGTGTGAGCTCCCTCCCCCATCGGAGAGATCGTCGGCAACGGTTGCAGAGCCGGACGCATCGACCGTGACGCGGCACCGCGCCGGTGCCAGACTGGTCGCATGCACGAGCGCGCAGGCACCCCGGCCATCGAATCCGACCTCATCGACGTGGAGGCCCTCGTCAGGGCGTACTACGAGCTGCATCCCGATGCGTCGGTGCCCGAGCAGCGCGTCGCCTTCGGCACCTCCGGCCACCGCGGCTCCGCGTTCAACACCGCGTTCAACGAGGACCACATCCTCGCCATCACGCAGGCGATCGTGGAGTACCGCGCCTCGCAGGGCATCACGGGCCCGCTCTTCATCGGCGCCGACACCCATGCGCTCAGCGCCCCCGCGCAGACGACCGCGCTCGACGTGCTCGTCGCCAATCAGGTGCGCGTGCTCGCCGACGAGTTCGACGACTACGTGCCGACGCCCGCGCTCTCGCACGCCATCCTGAAGTGGAACAACGACCCCGCCAAGCGCGCAGAGGGCGAGGCCGACGGCATCGTCATCACGCCGTCGCACAACCCGCCGCAGGACGGCGGGTTCAAGTACAACCCGCCGCACGGCGGCCCGGCCGACTCCGACGCCACCTCGTGGATCGCCGCCCGCGCCAACGAGCTCATCGCCGACGGCCTGAAGGGTGTCAAGCAGGCCGAGCCGAGCGGCGTCGAGACCTACGACTTCCGCGGCAACTACGTCGACGACCTCGCGAACATCATCGACTTCGACGCGATCCGCGCGTCGGGCATCCGTATCGGCGCCGACCCGCTCGGCGGGGCATCCGTCTCGTACTGGGGCGCGATCCGCGACCGCTACGAGCTCGACCTGACGGTCGTCAACGAACGCGTCGACCCGACCTGGTCGTTCATGACCCTCGACTGGGACGGCAAGATCCGCATGGACCCGTCGTCGCCGAGCGCGATGGCCTCGGTGCTCGCCCACGAGGGCTTCGACATCCTCACGGGCAACGACGCCGACGCCGACCGGCACGGCATCGTCACGCCCGACGGCGGCCTCATGAACCCCAACCACTACCTCGCCGTCGCGATCGAGTACCTGTTCGGCCACCGTCCGAACTGGCGAGCGGATGCCGCGATCGGCAAGACGCTCGTGTCGAGCTCGATGATCGACCGGGTCGCCGCGGCACTCGACCGTCGGCTCTGGGAGGTGCCGGTGGGCTTCAAGTGGTTCGTGCCCGGCCTCGTCGACGGCTCGGTCGGCTTCGGCGGCGAAGAGAGCGCGGGCGCCTCGTTCCTGCGCTTCGACGGCACCGTCTGGACGACCGACAAAGACGGCATCCTGCTGTGCCTGCTGGCCTCCGAGATCCGCGCGGTCACCGGCAAGTCGCCCTCCGCGCTCTACGCGGAGCTCGTCGAGCGCTTCGGCGACCCCGCCTACGAGCGCACGGATGCCGCGGCATCCGCTGCCCAGAAGGCGGCACTCGGCAGGCTCGACGGCGACGCCATCGCGGCGACCGAGCTCGCCGGCGACCCGATCACGGCGAAGCTCTCGCACGCGCCGGGCAACGGTGCGGCGATCGGCGGGGTGAAGGTCGAGACGGCCGACGCGTGGTTCGCGGCGCGGCCGAGCGGCACCGAAGACGTCTACAAGATCTACGCCGAGTCGTTCAGGGGCGCGGAGCACCTGCGGCTCGTGCAGGCCGAGGCGAAGGCGATCGTCGACGCGGCGCTCGGGGGCTGAGCCTGCCGGCCCCTGCGGATTGAGCCTGTCGAAACCGAGCTCTCGCCGAAGTGGGTTTCGACAAGCTCAACCCGCAGAGCGAGGTCAGCGCAGCGAGAAGTAGGTGACGCCGCCGCCGCCCGAGGCGAGGGCCTCGTCGACGTTCCAGTAGTCGGCGTCCTTGGTGTGGCCGCCGACCCAGACGGCCGTGCCGTTCGCGGTGTGCTCGACGCGCGTGACGACGGCGGTGTGATCGCGGTCGCCCGAGCCGTCCCAGTCGAACTGGGCGATGTCGCCGACCTTCACGAGGCCTCGCTGCGAGTCGTCGAGGGGCGTCGCGAGGTCGGGGCGGCCGTACAGCCAGTCGCGCATCGCCGTCGAGCTCGACCAGCTCGGCGACATCGCACCGGTGGCCCGGTCGTAGTACCAGCCGGCATCCATCTTCCAGCCTCGGGCCACGAGCGACTGGCTCGTGAAGTTCGCGCAGTCGACACCGCTCAAGACGGTGTACTGGGCGGTGTTGTAACTGCTCCAGTAGGTGAGCACGTAGTCGCGCTGCGCGTCGATCGCGGGGTTCGAGGTGTAGGTCAGGGTGAGCGACTGCGTCGGCGCGTGCAGCGCGGCCTCGTCGATCTCGATGAGCTGGGCGGCGAGGGAGGCCGGGGCGGCCGCGCCGGCGACGGTCGCGGTGCCGGGGGCGGCGACGGTGATCGGCGCGCCGGAGGCATCCGTGAACGCCACCGCGACGTCGCCGAGCGAGGTGTCGGCGACGGCGGGAACCTGGAACGTCAGCTGGTCGGGGGTCGCCGCGACGATGGGTGCGGCGACGCCGCCGACGGCGACCTGGGCGACCTGGTCGAGCTCCTCGCCCGCCACCGTGACCTGGGTGCCCCCGGTGAACGGCGCAGCTGCAGTGGAGAGTCCGCTCGTGACCGCGGGCCGTGCCGCGATCGAGACCGGTGCCGCGATGACGTCGCCTTCGGCCGCGGAGGACGCGGTGTCCGCAGTGCCCTCGGTGCCCGACACGCTGTCGCCGGCCGACGCGAGCTTCGTGTCGTCCACCGCGGATGCGGCGACGGCGCCGAACGCGCTGACGCTCAGGATCGCGCTCGCGCAGCCGAGCGCCATGAACCTCCGGGTCGCGCCGCTCGAGGGACGACGGTTGGGCACGCGCTCGGCGCGGTGCCGCGCACGGCGCTCGGCACGGCGCTCGAGGTCGGCCGGGGCGGCCCGCATCGCGCCGGCGACAGGCGTGCCACCGGTTTCGGGGGCGGCGTCGGCATCGGGGGCGGCACCGGCGTCGGGGGTCGCACCGGCGTCGGGGGTCGCGTCCGTCGTCGGGTCGGTCGAAGGCGTCGCGGCGCCCGACGTGGGAGCGCGATAGGTCGAGCGGCGACGTGCGGGTGGTTCAGCGGGCGTGGAGGCAGACGAGAAGAAGGGGAAGGGCACAGGCGGGATTCCGGGTACGTGATCGGGGGGGAAGTCCACAACCCCATCACGCGAATTTGTGAGGAAGCCTCTCAAACTCTGGGAAGGCGATGAGAGCGCGCTCTCGCCCGGAAATCCGGGACTTCGACGTCGCGCCCCGCTCCCGTTGGCGGCATCGGGCGAACTGTTCTAGTATTTATAGAACAGTTTGAAAGGTTGTGCCGATGTTGATCCGAGTCGACCCGACGAGCGGCACGCCGATCTTCGCCCAGATCGCCGCTTCCGTCCACGCCGACGCAGCGGCCGGCCGGCTCAGGGCCGGCGACCGCCTGCCGTCGGCACGCGACGTCTCCGAATCACTGGGCGTCAACCTGCACACGGTGCTGCGCGCCTACCAGCAGCTCCGCGACGAAGGGCTCGTCGACATGCGCCGTGGCCGAGGCGCCGTCGTCACCGACGCGGTCGAGCCCCTCGCGCACCTGCACCACGACATCGCCGCGCTCGTCGAGCGCGCCCGCACCCTCGGCCTCGCCGCCGACACTCTCGCCGCCCTCGTGAAGGAGAACTACCGATGACCGCGCCAGCCGACGTCCGCACCGCCCGCCGCCGCTTCCTGCTGATCGGCTGCGCGCTGCCTGCGGCCATCACCCTCGTCGGCGTCGGGCTGATGGTCGCGTGGCTCCCCCAGGTTCCGCCGACGGTCGCCACGCACTGGAGCGGCAGCGGCCCCGACGGATTCGGCCCTGCATGGTCGGTCCCGCTCGGCACGGCCGTGCTCGGGCTCGGCCTCGTCGCGCTCTTCGCGGGCATCATGCTCGTCGGCACGCGCGACGGCCGGTGGGGCCCGATGCTGCGACTGCTCGCCGCCCTCTCGCTCGGCACGGTCGTGCTGCTCGTCGTGGGCATCACCTGGTCGTTCGGAATGCAGCGGGGCCTCGCAGACCCGCTCGACGCACCCGACATCGGGCTGCCGCTCCTCGTGAGCATCCTGCTCGCCCTCGGAGCGGGGGTCGGCGGGTGGTTCGCCCAACCGAACGTCACGACCGACGGACGCACCCCCGCGCGCACCGTCGAACCGCTCGACCTCGCCGCCGGCGAGCGAGCGGTCTGGGTGCGCACCACGACGATGACCCGGGCCGGAATGATCGCGATCGTCGCGAGCATCGTCGCGCTCGCGATCGGCACGGTCGTCGTCGCCGCCACCGGCTCGACGGCATGGTGGGTGATGCTCGGGGTGACCGTGCTGCTCGTGCTCCTCGCCGCCACGACCTTCGTGTTCCGGGTGCGCGTGGACGACCGCGGCCTCGTCGTCCGTTCGCCCCTCGGCATCCCGCGCTTCGGCGTGCCGCTCGAGGAGGTCGCGGCGGTCGCCGTGCGGAACGTGCATCCGACCGCCGAGTTCGGAGGTTGGGGCATCCGTCTCGCTCCCGACGGCGCGTTCGGCATCGTGCTCCGCGCCGGCGAGGCTCTGGAGGTCACCCGCCGCAACGGCCGACGATTCGTCGTGACCGTCGACGACGCGGCCACCGCGGCCGCCCTGCTCGAGGCTCTCAGCGCGCGGGAGCGCGTCGACCCGCCTGCTCGCTGAGACCCGTGCGGCGTGCACGCACCCCGGCGACGACGAGCGGCACGAGCACGAGCAACGCCACGACGTTCACTCCGGCGAAGCCCGCGGCCCCCAGCACGACGCCCGACAGGGCAGCGGATGCCGCGGCAGCGAGGTTCATCGCGGCATCCGTGGCACCCTGCAACGGCACCCGGATCGACGGCGCGACAGAGCTCGTGAGCAGTGTCGACCCGCCGATGAGCCCGCACGAC